>DASVKG010000105.1:0-5416 GCA_036385495.1 Anaerolineales bacterium
CGCGGCTGGATGGTGAATGAGACCGTGTCGAGCGCGTCCAAACCTCCGTTAGGATCGGGGAAGGTGACGCTCAAGTCATGGACGGTGAGGATTGGTTCTGGCATTGAATTCCGATACGAGGCGACTTATCTGTGATGCCTGAAGTAATTATGGAAGAAATTGGTTGGTAAACGCTTTGGTCAAATCCAGCGGTTGGGTCAACAATCCCATATCCAGCAACACCGTTTGCATATTTTCCCAGGCAGCCGGATTGGATTCTCCCAACCGGGCGGCTTTCCAGAGGTCAATGGAGGTCGCCAGCACTTGTTTTTGCACGGCCGTGTCAGCCTGGGCAAGGGTATCGACATAGCCGAGGGAAATTTGGTAGGCAGTCTCGGGGTCCGCGATGGTATCGGAAAGACCATGCAACAATGCGGCGATCATGCCCCGCACCAGGGCAGGGTTCCCGGCAGAGGTTGCCTCGTTTGTGATCAGGCCGTTGGAAGCCAGTTGGACGTAGTCAGCCACGCGCAATTCGGTCAGGTTGTAGCCCTGGGCGCGCAATTGCAACGGTTCGTTGTTCGTGTACACCGAAACCGCCTGGTCACGGCCCGCCACCAGGGCCGCCACCTGGGTGTACCCGATGGAGTCCAGCGTAACATCAGACTCTTTCAAGCCTCCGGCGTGGAGCAGGGCTCGCAGCCCGATGTAATTGGCTCCATAGGGTCCAGGCAGGCCGATGGTCTTGCCACGCAGGTCAGACGGGGAAGAAATCCCCTGGTCGGATTTGGATATCACCGAGACCGGGTATTGCTGGTACCAAGCTGCCACATAGACCACCGGCAGTCCCTGGGCGCGGGCGAGCAGCACCTGTTCGCCGGAGACCACGGCAAACTGGAGGCTGTTCGCACCCACCAACGCGGCCGCCTGGTTTTCATCCTGGTAGGCGAATTCGATCTCAATCCCTGCATTGGCAAAATAACCTTTCTGAGCAGCCACATAAAGCGGGGAGAACTGGATGTCAGGGATGTAGCCAAGCGACAGCTTGACATGGGTCAGGCTGGGGGTCGGTTTTAGACCGCACCCCGCCAGCAAAAATAAACCCAGGATCAGCCCGCGGACCATTCTTTTCATAAAATACTCCTGTGCCAGCATAGGGAAAAACCCTATCGTCGTTCAAACCTTTCCTGCCAAATGAGCAGTTTTCTTTCCAAAAATGAAACCAGACCATATAACGCCAGCGCCAGGGCAATGAGAGTGAACACTGCCACAAAGACCAGCGCGGTATCATATTGTCCACGACCCACGTTGACCAGGAAGCCAAGACCACGATTCGAGCCGACCAGTTCCCCCACAACCGCCCCGATGACCGACAGCGTGGCTCCAATCCGCAACCCCCCCAGTAAAACCGGAAGGGAGGCCGGGACCTCGAGCATGCGCAGGATTTGCACCCGTGTGGCGTGCAGGGAATGCATCAGGTCATGGAAGGGACGCGGCACCGCCCGCACACCCACCACGGTGTTGACCAGCACCGGGAAGAAGACAATCAGCGCACAAATCAGCACTTTGGAGAAGATGCCGGGTCCAAACCAGATGACCAGCAACGGCGCAATGGCAACGACCGGAATGGCTTGAGTGGCAACCAGGTATGGGGAGACCAACTGTTCGAACAGGCGGCTCTTGGCAATGGCATAACCGAGCATCACCGCCGCGCCTGTCCCTGCCAGGAGGCCAAGCAGGACTTCTGCCAGCGTGGCGGCCGTGTGCACAATCAGGCTGCCATCCATCAGGGCCTTCCAGAAGCGGACAGCCACCTGCTCCGGCGCGGGCAGGATGAAAGTCGGCAGCCCGGCGAACCGGCTGACCAACCACCAGACCAGCAGGGCTGCACCCAGGGATGCGAAGGCTGTCCAGCGCAGGGAGCGAGGCGAAGTGCGGGGAGATTTGCGGAAAAGTTTCCAGTCCATGAAAAAAAACACCTCGTCCATTAGAACGGGGCAGGCGCGGTTTATCAATAAAAAACCCGGGATACAAATCCCGGGGCAGATAGACAGACCAAACCCATGCGGGTCTCGTCGTCACCTTCTTTTATCCGGACTGTTACGGTCGGCTACGGAATTCACTGGTTGAGCGAGTGTCACCGTATCATGCGCAATTGCGCTCGTGGGCTTTACCACCGGTCGGGAATAGCCTTGCATCGCACCAAATATATCCGGTGCAGTGCAGGGGTCACCCTGCCCCGAAGGTCGAATATTCGATTGATGAGATTATACTGCAAAATCCGCAGCAGCCTGTCTGGGTTCTGGATGTCCGTTAAAGGTATATCAAACCGTTAAATGTTCAGGGGCGGATCACTCCGCCCCTGGTTGGCAGCATAATTCGTTATGCTTTGAGGATGGCCGTGTCGGCCACCGGGCAGACGGCCTGGCATTGCGGGGTATCGAAATGACCAACACATTCCACGCAGGTTGCGGCGTCAATCAGGTAGGGGGTACCTTCGGTGATCGAGTTGGTCGGGCATTCCGGTACACAGGCGCCACACGCAATGCACTCATCAGTAATTTTCATTGCCATGGGAAACACTCCTTGAAGTAATTCGGATAACTATCGTCCTAAATTTACTTTATCGACGGTTGCATGTCAAATGACGAATGTCTTGGAATTGACTGCTTTTGTCACAGGTCTTTTTTCAGAATCTTATGCTTCCGTTCCCTTTTTGGTTGAACTCTGAAGGGCTTCCTAATTCACGAGGATCCAAAGAACCTAACCTTTTAGTTGCGAGTCCAATTTCCCGGCGGTATCCTTAAAGGCTGCAAGCCGCTCGCGCTCCTTTTGGACGACCACCTGAGGGGCCTTGTTGGCAAAGTCACTGCCGAGAAGTTTCTCCAGCCGGTCAATCTGGACCTGGGTTTCAGCCAGTTCTTTCCCGATGCGAGCGCGCTCCGCATCCAGGTCAATCATGCCGGAGAGCGGGATGTAGATTTCCACCTGACCCGCAACCAGGGCAATGCTGTTTTCCGGCTTGGCCGGGGGAGAGACAAGAATCGAGAGGAGGGATGGATCGAGCCCGGCAAGTGCAGCAATAATCCCTGCCTGCTCTTTCAATACGGCAGTCTTCCCACCGCCTGCAATCGTGGCCGGGATGCGCCTGGCAGGGCTGACCTTCTTCTCAGCGCGCAGGTTGCGGATCGAGCGGACCGTGTCCTGGACAAGGGCAAAATCCGCAACTTTGGCGGCTTGCCAGGTTTCTTCAGGACGCGGCTCCGGCCAGGAGGCAATGATCAGCGCCTCGGGCCAGTCCTTCGCCAACTCAGCCAGCGGCGATGTCAACAAAGCGCCGCGCAGGTGACCCCACAGTTCCTCGGTCACAAAAGGAGTGATTGGGTGCAGCAGGCGCAGGGAAATATCGAGGATGCGCGCCAAGGTTTGGGCAGTGTTAAAGGAACGTTCACCGCCCGCAGCCATTTGCAGTTTCGCCACTTCCACGTACCAGTCGGCGAAATCGCTCCAGAAAAATTCGTAGATCTGGCGACCGGCCTCGCCGTATTGATAAACCTGGAACAACCGCTCCACTTCCCGGACAAGGGTTTCGAGCCGTGCCCAAATCCAGCTATCGGCAAGTGTCCATTCTGTAAGATCATCGGTGCGCTGTGCGCTGCCGGGTGCCAGGCTGTTGATGGCCGAAATGACGAACCTGCCTGCATTCCAGATCTTATTGGCAAAGTTGCGGTTGCCTTCCACTTTTTTTAGGCTGATGCTCGAATCGTTGCCTGGCGTGGAGCCCACCAGCAGGGTGAAGCGCAGCGCATCGGTGCCGAACTCTGCCATGACCGGCAGCGGGTCGACGCCCGTGCCCTTGCTCTTGGACATTTTCTGCCCTTCTTCGGTGCGCACCAACCCGTGCAGGTAAACGGTCTCGAACGGCACCCTGCCGGTAAACTCCAGCCCATCCATGATCATGCGCGCCACCCAGAAGAACAGGATGTCGTAAGCGGTCTCCATCATGGTGGTGGGGTAGAAGTACTTGTAATCGGGAGTCTCTTCCGGCCAACCGAGCGTGGAGAACGGCCACAGGCCGGATGAGAACCAGGTGTCCAGCACGTCCGGGTCCTGGTGGATGTTTTTGCTCCCACAATGGGCACAGGCGAGCGGGTCAGTGCGGGTGCAGGTCTGTTTACCGCAATCATCGCAGTACCAGACCGGGATGCGGTGTCCCCACCATAACTGGCGGGAGATGCACCAATCCTTGATGTTTTCCAGCCAGTTGTAATAAACTTTCTCGAAGCGCTCGGGGATGATCTTGATGCGCCCATCCCGGACAGCTTCCAGGGCGGGTTTCGCCAACGGCTCGATCTTGACGAACCACTGCTCGGAGATCATCGGCTCCACGATCTCCCCGCCGCGCTGCGAGCGCGGCACATTAATTGTATATTGTTCCTCTTTGATGACCAGTCCGGCGGCCTTCATATCATTCCACAGTTTTTCGCGGCAGGCAAACCGGTCCAGGCCCGCATACGGACCGCCGGTTTCGGTCACCTTTGCCTCCCGGTCCAGCATCGAAAGGACCGGCAGTCCATGGCGCTGTCCGACGGCATAGTCGTTGGGGTCATGCCCGGGAGTGATTTTCAGTGCCCCGGTGCCAAACTCGCGGGTCACATAATCATCCGCGATGACCGGGATCTGGCGTCCCAGCATCGGCACAACCACTTTGGCCCCGATGAATTTTTTGTAACGCTCGTCTTCGGGGTGGACGGCAACGGCGGTATCGGCCAGAATGGTTTCCGGGCGGGTGGTAGCAACCGGGATATATTCACCGGTCTCCGTAAGAGGGTCCGACCCGGACAGCATGTATTTGAAATAATACAATTTACCGGGTTCTTCGGAGTATTCCACTTCCAGGTCGCTGACGGCAGTCTTCAGCCCCGGTGACCAGTTGATGAGACGCGGGCCGCGGTAAATAAGTCCCTTCTCGTACAGGCGCACGAAGGCTTCCCGCACCGCTTTTGAAAGGCCTTCATCAAGGGTGAAGCGCTCGCGCTCCCAATCGCAGGAGGCGCCGATCTGGCGGATCTGGCTGGTGATGATGCTGTGATATTTCTCCTTCCAGGACCAGACTCGCTCGACGAATTTTTCGCGCCCGAGTTCCTCGCGCGTCACTTCTTCGGTGCGCAACAGGTCTTTTTCCACCTGCAACTGGGTGGCGATGCCGGCATGGTCAGTGCCGGGCACCCATAAGGTTGGGACGCCCTTCATACGGTGATAGCGGATCATCAGGTCTTCCATCGCAACGAACATGACGTGTCCGATGTGCAGCTCACCGGTAACATTCGGAGGCGGGATGGAGATGACAAACGGTTTTTTGGCCGGGTCGAAATTTGGTTTGTTGGGGTCGTTGGACGGGCGGAAGTAACCCCCCTCTTCCCACATCTTGTAAATG
>DASVKG010000106.1:0-25285 GCA_036385495.1 Anaerolineales bacterium
AAAATCGATGCGCAGATTGCCATGTGAGAAGAAGCGATCCTGCTCTGTCTCGGATACTTCAGCGCGACGTAAAACCGCTCTTACACGGGCGAGTAGCTCCATTACAGAAAATGGTTTGACCAGGTAATCATCGGCACCCACATCCAAGCCGCGGACCCGGTCCTGCTCTTCGCCTTTTGCCGTGAGCATGATTATTGGTACATTTGAGAATTGGCGGATACGCTGGCAAACGGCAAAACCATCCATGCGAGGTAGCATTACATCCAGCAGGATTAAATCCACCGGGTTGGCGGAAAAAGACTCAAGCGCTTCCTCCCCATCCGCTGCAGTAAACACTTCGTACTTTTCGGTGTGCAGATTGGCTTCAAGCAACCGGAGATAGCGCGGTTCGTCGTCTACGACCAGAATACGGGTGGACATGGTTTATTCCTCCTTAATAACTTTCTCCGGACGAACAGGAAGTTCGATACGAAATGCAGTCCCTTTGCCAGGTGCAGTCTTTACCGAAATTCGTCCATGATGAGCCTGAACGATCTGTTTGCAAATGAATAGTCCCAGCCCCGTCCCACTGCTACGGAATTGACCTGGCACTCGGTAGAACCGTTCAAATAGGAATGGGATGTGCTCAGATGGAATACCGGGTCCTGAGTCTGCAAACGTAATGATACGCCAGTTTTCTTTCACCTGGAGAGAGATGGTGATTTTCGAGCCGGGAGCATATTTAACGGCATTATCAAACAAGTTATCAAAAACCTGGGACAGACGGACAGTATCTGCCTGGATAGACGGTGCAGGAGTCAGATCAAGGGTGATTTCTAGACCATCGTGGCGTCCATGGATTCGCTGAGTCATATCCCGTAGAAGTGAGTCCAGGCGAACAGGCTGGAAGTCCATGCTCATGTTTCCACTCTGCAAACGGGCAGAGTCAAGCATATGATCTATCAGCGTAAGCAGGTGGTCAGATTCTTCGTCAATGATTGCTAAAAATTCCCGCTGGGTAGCGGAGTCCCAAGTAGTGTCAGAACGCAGGAGAGAAGTGGTATAACCTTTGATGAAGCCAAGGGGGGAATGCAACTCATGGGAAATCGTGGCAATAAAATCGTCTTGTAATTGGGCGCGGTGACGGGCGTGCTCCAACTGTGTCAGGCTTTCTTGGAGAATATTCTGTTCGAAAGCCCGCGCTACAAGGGCGGTGGCCAGTGTTGCCAATGGCATCTGTTCAGGGGTAAATTTTGGACCTCCGAAGCGGACAAAGACCAGCGCCCCGCGCCGGTCTGGAAGGATCAACGGCAGCCCAAGCAGGTGAGGCATTGCAGTCCGGTCAGCAGAGCGCTTTTTCTTAGGGGTAGATTCAGTGATCTTACCCGTGCTAATTACCTGATTGGAAATCTCCTCTCCCCAGGAGGCTTCCGCCTCTTTATTGCGTCCACGACCGGCTGCTCGCGCATATACTACTTCGGGAGTGCTCCCAGTTCCTTCAACAAGATAGATTGCCAGATTGTCAAAAACAAAATTTTTACGGAGCAGAATAAACAACGCATTCAGGGATTTCTTCCAATCATCCATGACGATGGAATTGCTCAAGCGGGTGAAGATTTCTAGCGTCTCGCTGTCCATTGTCCACTCTCAAACTAAGATATTTTTTTTACTGTAAGAAGGGGGAAACGGAACCTCGTTCCCTTTCCATCTTCTGACTGCACTTCAATCACCGAACCATGTGCCGATATAATCTCGCGGACTAGAGCCAATCCCAAGCCAGTACCGCCGTAACGCCGTGTGGATGACGAATCCAATTGGTGGAAAGGTTCATAGATCTCGTTAATCCGACTGCCAGGAATACCAATTCCAGTATCCGTGACCGAAACCATGACCAAAGTATCCATTTCTGGCTGGATGGAAAGTGTCACTTCACCGCCCGAGGGTGTGAATTTGATAGCGTTATCAATCAACTGAAGAATAGCCCAGGAGATTTTTTCTTTATCCGCCTGAACAATCGGAATATCTGGTATTATGTCGAAGTGCAAAGATACGTTTCGATCATCCGCTTTGGTACGGGAATAGCTGATAATTTCATCCCCAACCATATTGAGATTGACAGGTGCAAGGGATAATGTCATTTCACCACGTGCTGCAAGCGAGAATAGGATGAGATTGTCAATAAGACTTTCCAATCTTCCAGCTGCACGCTGACTGACCTTCAATGCATTTTTCTGCTCAGCGCTTAGTGATCCAAGCGCTTCGGTTGCCAGTAATTCCAGGTATCCCTTTACATGCGTAAGCGGTGTGCGCAACTCATGTGATACATTCGCAACAAAATTCGCCTTCATCTGGCTCAACTCGGAGAGCTTGCGCAGCGCCCCTTGCAATTCCGAGGTCCGTTCTGCAACTCGGCGCTCTAGGAAGCGATTGGCATCTTCCAGCGCATTTCGCAGTTGAATAATTTGCTCTGTCACGGCATTGTCGATCTGGAGGCGAGTTAGGAGGTTTAGGTCCATCAGCGCCTGTCCCAATAGGCAGCGTTCCCCTGTCTTTTGTTTCTTCTTTTGGTAAGACAAGGCTTTCTGCAATTCTGTCTTGGAAATTAAACCGCTTTGGACAAGAGTTTCACCCAGGCGAGGGACAAGGACTTCGGGGGTCAGAGGGATTGTCATCTGAGGCTCCTCACAACTGCCAAACCCATTCACCACCGACCATCGTCGCGGTCGGTTGGATCCGGTAAATATCTGCAGGCTCGCAGGTAAATGGGTCCGTCTCAACAACGATCAAATCTGCAAGAAAGCCTCCAGACAAACGCCCGAGGCGGTTTTCCATCCCAGCGCAGAAAGCGGGACCAAATGTAAATCCTTGAAGTGCCTCACCGACCGTCAACCGCTGCTCGGGGAACCAACCCTCCGGCCCAGGAGAACCGTCCGATCGGCATCTGGTAATGGCAGCGTATAAACCACGAAACGGGTTCGGACTTTCCACCGGGGCATCCGACCCAAAGGCCAGGTGCGCCCCATGCAGCAGCTGAGTCTTCCAAGCATAGGAAAACTTTGCTCGATCACCCAGTAACAGGTCCGCCATAAGCATATCAGAGGGTGCATGGGCAGGTTGCATTGAGGCAATTATATCCATCTCTGCCAGCCGACCGGCATCTGAGGGGTGAATCGTTTGTACGTGTTCAATGCGATGCCGCAATGGTGGTAAACCATGCTCGCGCTCGTAAGTGCGCAACCGGGCGAATCCATTTAATACTTCATGGATAGCCCGGTCGCCAATGGCATGGACAGCCAAACTTAGTCCGCTTTCGGCTGCAAGGCAGCCATGCTCATATACCTGTTCACTATCCATGATTAGAATACCACGATTTTGCGGGTCGTCAACATATGGTTCGAACATTGCTCCGGTATGTGGACCAAGTGCGCCATCAGCAAAAAATTTTACTGGACCAATTCGCAGGTAATCGTCCCCAAACCCGCTCCGCAGTCCAAGAGCGACAGCTTGGGGAAGCAGTTCATACGGGATGGACTTAACGACCCGAAAATGCAAATCGCCACATTCATTTAGGAGCTGTAAGGCTTGGAAACAAATGGGTTTATCGAAATCATGGATCCCGGTGAGCCCCATGCGCCATAGGTCAGCAATAATCTTCCGGAAGTTTTCCGCCAGAGTTTCAGGAGTCGGTTCCAGGATAACCGCCTCCACTAACTTCACTGCCTCTTCAAAAAGGATCCCTGTTGGGTCTCCACGGGCATCCCTTTGGATGCGGCCATTGACAGGGTCAGGAGTGGATGAATTGATTCCCGCCAACTTCATTCCAGTGCTATTGACCCATGATGCGTGCAAAGATTTGGCTGTCAGGTAGGTCGGGTTCTCCGCTGAGACAGAGTCCAGTTCCAAAGCAGTCGGGTACTCACCTCCCCACGTATTATGGTTCCAACCATGGCCTCTCACCCATTCCCCGCCCGGTGTCTTCTGAACCCTTTCAACCACCCGACTCAGGATTTCCTTTTTAGTTTCCACATCGCAATCCACAATCTGCAGGCTAAGAGCATATTCCTGAAGGTGGATATGAGCATCGATCAAACCCGGCAGAATTACTCGCCCGCCCATGTCTTCGCGCTTAGCAAGTTCGTATTCATTCAGTAGTTCATCTCCGCCTACAGCCAGAATATTTCCATTTTTAATGACCATAGCCGATGCGGTAGGATGGTTATTGTCGAGTGTATGTATACGAGCGTTGTGGAGAAGTCTCATATTAATCTCGCAGAGACAGGTTGGATGCCAACTGATCAATTACTTTTTCAAAAGCCGCGTGGTCAGAGAGTCCAATTCCTCATCGGAATAGTAATGTATGATGAGCGTCCCGCCTTTCCGCCCAGAGCGCAAAGTAACCTTCGTCCCAAGGCTGGTTCGTAAACGGTCCTCCAGTTCGACAATATCTGGCGATAAAGTTGGTTTTGCCTTGGGAAGCGGATTTTCTCCAGAGAGTCTATGTACCAGTTCTTCGGTTTGGCGGACGTTGAGTTCCTTTGCCAGGACATTGTGCAGGGCTGCGGTTTGTGCCTCCGGTGTGGAAAGAGCCAGAAGAGCACGTGCATGCCCCTCCGAAATACGCTTTTCAATCAAGGCATTCTTGACCGAGTCAGGCAGGCGGAGTAGACGTAAAGTATTCGTTACCGCCACCCGGCTCTTGCCAACGCGGGCAGCGATGCCTTCGTGGGAAAGTGCAAAATCTTCAGCCAACTGGCGGTATGCCTCGGCCTCTTCGAGTGCAGAAAGGTCAGCTCGTTGCACGTTTTCAATAATTGCCAATTCTATCCGTTGTTGGTCTGTGGCCTCGCGCACTAGCACCGGAACTAATGCCAAACCTGCCAATCTAGCGGCTTGCAGGCGCCGTTCCCCGGCAATTAGAACATATTGCCCCTTCGACTCGCCTAATGTGACTATAAGAGGCTGGAGCACCCCGTGTTCCCGCACAGATAGGGTCAATTCTTCCAGGTTTTCGGGGTGCTTCATATTTCGTGGCTGGCGCGGGTTAGGAAAAACCATCTCAACCGGAACCAGCATTACACCGTTTCCCATTTGAACATTATCCCCTCCGGGGATCAAGGCTCCCAATCCACGACCAAGTCCGGATTTTTGTGGCATATGCTTCTCCTGCTACGCAATTTTCACTACAACCACGCCATCACCTAATAACAGTTCGCGAGCCAGGGAATCATAAGATTTGGCCGCATTCGATTCCGGCGAATATGCTGAGATTGGCAGTCCGTAAGAGGGGGCTTCTGCCAGCCGGATGCTGCGCGGGATGATGGTTTCAAAGACCCGTTCATTGAAATATTTCTGCACTTCGGCCACCACGTCACCGGATAGGTTGGTGCGGCCATCAAACATTGTCAGGATGACGCCCCGGACTTTGAGTCCAGGAAATAACGCCGACCGAACTCGCTGGATGGTATGGGTCAATTCTCCCAGCCCTTCCAGGGCAAGATACTCGCACTGCACCGGGATGAGTACGCCATCTTGTGCGGCCACCAATCCATTAATGGTCAACATCCCTAATGAAGGTGGGCAGTCGATTAAAATATAATCATACCGATCTACCAGCGTGGCAATCACGAGGCGCAACTTGACCTCCCGCCCCAGTTCGTTGACCAGTTCCACCTCTGCTCCCGCTAAAGATGGAGAGGACGGTAAAATTGCCAATTTCAAGCGAGGGTTTTGCAGTACAAGCGCTGGGGCAGGTGCCCCACCCATAAGCGCCTCATATGTCCCACCTTTGACAGTATGTTTGTCCACTCCAAGCGAAGAGGTGGCATTGGCTTGCGGGTCTATATCCACTATCAAAACACGTTGTCCGTATTGCACAAGATAGGCACCCAAATTAATGGCCGTCGTAGTTTTTCCCACCCCGCCTTTTTGATTCACCAATGTATAAACGCGTCCCACTACAAAACCTCCACCAAGCAGGTCTGGATTTCTTCCTGCGTAGGGATGCCTTCCAATCCAATCCGACTAACTGAGAAAGAAGCTAGATGGGTGGCAAACCGGGCTGCAGCCCACGGATCACGCGTCACATACAGCCGCCAAAAAAAAGCTGCTGCAAAAATGTCGCCGGCACCAGTAGCATCCACTTCCTCCAGAGATGGTGCACGAAAGCGGCGTAAATCGCCATTCCAGTAAAGCCGCGCCCCCGCCGGGCCCTCAGTAATAGCCAACACCCGGCAGTTAGTCGCCATCGCCTCGATGCATTCCTCATCGCCGCCGACATCCTCAATACTGAGCACCGCTGCCCCAGCCTTGGTTAACATTTCATTGGCTTCAGGCCATGGACCGGGTCCCACCCGTCCAGCGCTGTCCCAACTCCTCAGCCAGCCCTGTGGAGTCAGCCCCATCAAGGAAGACTGAAATTTTCCATCCACAAGAGATTTGCCTTCCCCAGCAATCGGCCCAATATGGACAATTGGAGTATGCCGCCAGGGTTCAGGAACATTTGCAAGTGACAGGTCGGGAGCGCTGTTATGGATATATTGGATGCGTCCGGCGGATGTGTAAATGTTCTCAAATGTTGTACTGCGTCGGGCAGGTATACTATGAACTTTTATCCCATCCATCACATCGAGTGGCACTTCTCCGCCCCAAGCAGTAACCACACCCACGCGCAGACCCAGGGCATAACCTGTTAACGCAGCGTAAGCAGCCGTCCCACCCAAGCGGGGACCATCGGGTGTTATGTCACAAGACAGATGACCGATGATGAGATAATCCACCGGCTCGAGTGGAACGAGCGAAGACATGAACACATTATACCTGAGGAGGGATAAAGGGACGCCCCACTCCCCCCAGAGCATTAGAATCGTTTTCGGGTTTGAGTACTTGAAGCAGAAAGACCCTCCATCTGCGTAGTTTGACGTGTTAACTGCGCGCCACGATGGACGGTCGTTTACTTTTTATAAGATTGGAGCTTGCATCTTCTTCCGCAAAAACCGGTGTTATCCAATATAGGATGCTGTCCCGGTCTGCACTTCGGATGGATTAGCACCTGTGAGGCGAACGTTTATGATCTTTTTTAACATATCAAACCAGAAAGATGCGCCTGGGCTGGCAGCAATCCCGGATATTAGAATTCCAGCAAGTTTAATAAGCCAGCCAGTCAGGTCGGTTACCTGGGGGGAATTGATGATTGGATAACACTGGCCCGATATCAAAATTCCATAGATATCGTTTCCTTGACGGGGGAAAAAAGTACATGTCTGAGCCAGGGTGGTAACCGTGTCTATGGTTGGTGAAACTGGCGATCCCACCCAGCCTACCGGGAGACTAATTTCAGAAAATTGTTTTTGAATAGCAGATAATTGTCCAATATTTAAAGTAGTTGTGTTATCTTGGGTAAGGATGCTTTCAATATTATTCAGGATTGCGAAACGCAAATCAGGTTCGCTCCACAATCTGCCGATTAGATTTATTGAGTCTACATTGACAATGACCGCCAATAGTGATCCTATAACCAAGGTGGTAATGAGGCTGCGGCGTTTATACCATCCGGTCAAACGATTCATCGCATTATTGAACCATTCTTCGATGTTTCCGCGAACCATTTCTAATTCGTTTTCTTTTTGCCAAAGGGATTGCGGCATACTGTTCATAAAAGCGTACATTGTCTGTTTTAACTGGGGGTGAGTGATACTGAGCGCGGTGACACCAGCTCGGATTCTGGTCATGGTTTCATCTTCGGAAGTATTTACCTTGAAGGATAATTTGATCAGCGCGTCATTTATCTGCTGTTTTTGGACTCTAATGGTATCAAACAAGGAATCAACAGAACCTTGAAGACGGGGAATATCCTGCCCTAATACCAACAAATCATTTTTTACCGAATCCAGAATTTCAGCGCATGCGTCTTCTCCCGTTTCAGACACCAAAGCTTTGCGGATCATACCAAGCATCAAACCTATGCGAGAACGTGCGTCGATGCGTTTCTTATTTGGCAACCTTTGGGTTTCGCTGTATAGTTTGTAAAGTTGCTGTTGGATGAGGGAAGCCTCTGTTCCAGTAGCCGCTAGAATATCAATCATTGCCTGAGAAAATTGGCTGGCGGGTATATAAGAAGGTTTGTTATCATTATTCTTCCCCGTATATAGACTTCGAATCAAAGGATGGTTATAAAATTGATCTACAAGGGTGAAGTCTGTCAGCATTTTCTCGAGAGTTTCCTCAAGCATTCGAGCCCGCCATTTTAACCTGGTAGCAATCCATTCCTGTATTTGCATGGATGATAGGCTGAGTAAAGACCAGGTAAGAAAAAGACCGAGTAAAACATTTAGTATTATAGTAATAGACATCTTGTTCACCTCGTCAAGGAATGGTTCAATATTGGTAGGACCTTGTTATGCTTGCCCTCCAACTCTGATGAAAAATAATTTTCGTTGCCATGTTCCGGAGCAGATTGATCTTCCTCAGAGATTAATTCCTGGTAGCGTTGATCGGTACGTATTGGATCCAGGTCTGGATCAGATCTTATCCAGTCAATGGTTGTTTCCTTGTTTTTAAGCGCGAGACGCAGAAACTCAAATGCGAGTTCTTGGTCACCACAAATCACATAAAAACATGCGCGATTATATGTGCTCTCATTATTCATCATAGGCAATGCGATGGCGATATGATGGTTAGCTTTGTTTTCAAGTCCCATCCTGTGATAGACACCTGCAAGAGCACTATGGGCTAGGACATAGTCCGGATTCTTTCTGAGAACAAATAGAAAAGCCTGAATGGCCTCATCATGTTGTTGTTCAACCGAAAAGAGTAAACCCAGGTAATAATAATAAACTTCTTTATCAGGAGCAACTTCTATCGCCTTCTGATATGCTCCAATGGCATCTTTGTATCTGCCCAATGCTTTATACAACTTGCCTAATGTATCCCATCCACGGTCACTGGTCGGATTGACCCGGGTGATATTTTCATAGATATTTACTTTGGCAAGAATTTCTTCCAAATCATCAGTTCCCGGACCAATATTGGAATGTCCGTTCGACTTTCCATCTCGGATTTTTTCTCCCACTCGTTCGGTTTCAGAACTCATTATTTGTTGGGGTTCGGTTAGTGATGCATTCCCACAATTACTGGGAGGGTTTTCAATCGTTTCAATAGGTTCTGGGATGACAATAAGGGGCCTATCCTTGGAAGGAAGGGAGTTTTTATTCTCTCTGTCGAAGTGAGATGTATTTTGTTGCTTATTCACCGGCGAAGAAATGATTTCCTGATCTTCGGTCCTTTTCGGCCTGGGTAAATATATCGGTTTTGTATCCATTGGATCTGGTGAAAGATTTATTTCCTCAGAGCCTTTTTCATCTTTGACAGGGTGAAACCCATCAGCAAGTGCATGGTTCTCAATTGATGACTCGCTGATACTTGATGTTTCATTTAGAGCTGAAGACAAAATATTAGGTTCTGGATCCGTATTTTCAGTTTTTAATGTTTCAGGAATATTTTCAATTTTAGAAGATTGTCTTTCTGCATTTTGATCCGACAGTGATGCTCCCATATCCAAGGCATCGGCCTTTCGATAAGCCTGGATTGCGTTATCTATATCTTTCAATGCTCGATATGCATCACCGATTTTATTCCAGACTGCAGCCTGGTTTTCAGGTGTATCCATTAATTGAATGCTTTTTCGGAACAGGAAGAGGGCGTGACCAAATTCTCCCGTCTGGAGATACGCCTGGCCGAGACTGTAATGAGTCCATCCGGAGTCAGGGTTTAATTCAACTGCTTTTGTAAAAGCAGTTATTGCATCCTTAGGAGATCCAAACTTTTGGTATATATTACCAATCTCGTTCCAAAGCATAGCATCGCTCATTTCGGCCTCTAGACTAACCTGCAACAATACTCTCCAATAAAGTTGCCCTGGCGCGAGCCATTACCGGACTCTTCGCGGGTTCCATCTCACTTGATTTTTTATATGCATCCAGTGCATTACCATAGTCGCCCAACCGTCTATATGAGTCGCCCAACCTGTTCCAAGAAATGGCTTTATCTTCCGGGGAATCGAGAAGTTCAATACTTTTCTTGTAAAGCAAGACCGCAAAATCATACTTCCCCAAGCGATAATAGATGAATCCCAAGTTGACATACGGCTGGCCATTTTTCGGATCCATCTCAATGGCTTTTTTATAGGCCTCAATCGCATTGTTATATTTTTGGGAGGTGGTAAATGAATTCCCCAGTTCATTCCAATCGCCAGAATTTTGTGGGCATTTTTCTTCAAGATGAGATGTATGAGATTGGTCAGATGGGATGGCTACCCCACCTTCAATGTTTTGCGGAGCCTCGATTTTAGTATTGCAATTACCTGTCATTTCGTCGGTCGCTTCTTCAACAGGATTCAGATTCATATCAGTTTCATTTTTATTTTTCGAACAATCCACAACTGGATCAGTATCATTCGAATACGGCTTTTCCACTTCTGAATCTGCAGGCGCTTGGTCAGCATTAATCTTCTTATTTGATTTTTCCAACCTAGGATCTTCATTATCATTACTTTGTTCTGGATTTAAAATTGCATCATAGCCAAAGATGGGAGCCGAATCCGCCTCATCTTCTCCTTCCCAAACGTCTGGATCTTCAATTTTCCCAACTAATAATTTTCCTCTAGCCTTACCTTTTTGGTAATGTACTTGCGCCAGATTCTGGATATAGGGCCAACACGCATCAGGAGCCAACTCTATCGCTTTGGTATACGCAACGATTGCATCATTGTAAGCGCCCGCTTTGAAATGAGCGTTGCCGTGTTCGTTCCATTCTGCCGCGGTTTTCAAGTCAAATACATGGTTGGCCTCAATCATCTCATCACCTCTTTCTTGCCCGGAATTGTCCTGGTCCTCTTTTTGATCGTTGTTGAGATCCATTTCATGGATTTCAATTTTCAATTCAACGTTTTTTTCACTTATAATCTTGTGTTCACTTAGCAATTGTTCTGATTGCCTGTATGCTCCAATTGCCTTTTCATAATCTTTCATATACAAATAAGCGTCTCCCAATCGATTAAAAAGTGCTGAGCGTGTGGCAATATCATCAAATAATGGAATGTTTTGTTCGTAGATCGATGCGGATGTTTCGTAATCCCCTATTTGAAAGAGGGCATGTGCCAATCTTATGGGCGTTTCGCTGCACTGGGGATTTAGGGTAATTACTTTTTTAAATGCTGAAATGCTTTCAGCGTAATTTTGTCTTTGCAGGAGAAGCCGTCCCAGCTCATCCCATAAATCAGCAATTTGGGGGTTGAATTCATTCGCTTTGCGATAAACAGCAATCGCATCAATATCTCGTTTTTGTTGAGTAAAACACCTCCCAAGATTTTTCCAAGCATCTATCAAATGAGGATTTAATTCAACAGCTTTTCGGAGTGACACTTCCGCCTTTTCCAGTTGCGCAGATTCCAAATAAGCCTTTCCAATTCCTGCCCAGGAAGACTCGTAGTGAGGGGCAATTTCAAGAACTTTTTCAAATGCAGAAATGGCATTTTGGAATAGTCCTAGTTTGATGTAAATATGACCAATGCCATTCCAACTTAAAAAGTCTCGTGGAGAGTATGAAAGTGCTTTATTAAATGCATTGATAGCTTCATCATTCCTCTCGTTTTTCGCGAGTAATTGTCCCAGGTTGTTCCATAGGAATTCAGATTCTGGCGAAAGAGAAATTGCACGCTGGTATGCCGATACTGCCTCCTCAATATTTCCCAATTCTGTATGAATCAGTGCAAGTGCATTTTGACACTGAGCTAGGAGGGACGTGTTAACAAGCGATTCGGATATTTTCTCAGATGCACGTACGTACTTTAGAGCTCTTTTAAGGTTACCTTTCCTCCAGAAAAGAATGCCCAAATTTAGAAATGAATTTGCTCGTGACGCATGTACTTTTACACTATCCTGTAAAATCAATTTCTCCTCTGGAGAATTAGCTAATAAATATTCTCCGGTAGGAATATTTTCAGGGCGTTGCCACAAGGATTCTAGCGATTGAATTGACTCCTGCTCAAGTTGAGGGACATCCACAAACTCGACTACGCGATGCCGGAGGATCCAGCACTCTGTTGCATTCGCAGCAAAATCTGATACTTCGTTTTCAAACAGCCAAAAAATCGCGCGGATATTATTGTCAATGAAGTATTCCCTATTTTTATTAAACTCTTTAAAGATCCGCGCACCTTCGACCCCACACTCCCAATTAAAGCCATCTATGACCAAAACGGTCTGTGACAGGTCCGGCAATTTAGAGATCTGCTCAAGAAAATCAAATTGATTATTGAAGCTTGTTTTTATAGAGTGCGTTTTCTGGTCGATCTTTTTAAGTTTTTCCAGTATTAATGTATTAACCTCATCCCGGACAATGTCGGATTTATAAATAGCGAATAGGATGGATGGCCGATTCCACCTCACGGCTAATTCAATCTCACGGAATAGAATATCTATCCGATCTTGGATCGGAAGGCTTATATCTGGTTCCAGGCAATGAGATTCATTGTTCATTTACAAGTCTCTTTAGCACAGGATGGACATCGCACCAATTTTCGCTATCGCGATATTCGAGAATCGCAAGCAATTGGAGTAATGGCCTCAGCCGATCGTTATATTCAAGGCGGTTATGCTCATAGATTTTCCTTAAATAAGCCAAATCGTTTTTATCCAATATGCGCCGATATTCATTCCGAATTTCTGTTGCTGCCCATTCAATGTCATCCTGATTTATCTTTGTGGCCTTCCGCCTTCTGGCGCAACCGATGGCAGAACGCATTATTCTGGCCATTTCCCGGAATACCCCTCCGCTATATGTGATCGCATCTTCCAAAGCTTGACCATCAATCAGGGATTGATCCATTCTGACATGAGCAAATTGACGCATGGCATCATACCCTTCGATAATATGTCGTTCAGGTTCTTTAAAAGGATGCAAGTTAATGTTCGGTAAAAATATCGCCTGGTCCCTGATGGCATCAAATTCCTTGCTGTAAAACAATGCACTTGAGACCGTATAAATGATGGCACAATTTGGTTGCATCATTATTTCACGCCGATCATGAAAAATGGCAGTGGCTTTATTGAGATCGGGTTTATCCATATCATCGATCAGGATGAGCGGAATTCTTTTTTCTTTGGCATAAATTGCTGCAGCAATCATATTGATTACATCTATCAAACCGGTAATATCTTTTTCAAATACTTGCCGTAATTCGATGCGCGTTTTAGGCTCCAGTTTCATTTTCATGCCAGCATTTAAGAAAAACGCGTCAAGAGAACCACCAAATTCATAAGAAGACTGACCCGATAATACGGTTTTTACTTCCTGTTCAACTTTTCCTTTCCAACTATTTAATTGTTTCAATAATCGTTCTGGAATCTCACCGCCATTTTTTCGATATTTCCGGTACATCTGGCTGCCAATGGCCAATAAAACATCGTGGAAATCGAGGTCAACAATATCAGTTTCTTCTCGAATACTAAAATTGATCGGCCAAAATTTTTTATGAATTTCAGTATTCGAAAGGATGTGCAGGAGTTCTGTACTCTTTCCACACCCGCGATGTCCGGAAAAAAAGAATTTCGGGGGACGGAAGAAAGGCGCCAGGATGGCATCAGCCAATTCATTTATCGGATTACCCGGCCTGGAAATATAGAATGGATTGGGTTGGCCATTTTTTCCGGGTACCAGGGGAAGATCTAGTTCAAAATTCAACCAAGCCCGGTCGAAATCAGTTGCCTTTATATATTCGTAGGTTGTCATGGTTATTCCTGGCTCGCTTTCGGTGAAAAATGGCCGGCTTTTTAAGGAAAATACATTAGGAAAAGAGGCATGCTTTGAATAATTTATGCGAAGCTTAGATAACTCTCATTACACCATCCAGCCGGAGTCTCAATTTGCGCCCACCCGGTTTTATGACTGAGGATCTTAATCCTCTGTCCATAGATCAGTCCTCCAATAATTGAATTCGTCACTCCAGGCCCACTCCGGATATTCAGTCCGCTTGTATTGCATATCCCATAGCTATTGGAGGTTGCTGTTTGTTGAGGACTTTCTTCAATGGCAGTCGAGTCGCTTTGCTCAATTGATAGATATGCTTCAATACTCCAACCTGCTGGATCCTGGATCTGTACCCAGCCATCCCGGCGATTAATAATCTTCACACGTTGTCCATATCGCAACCCTGCCACTATTGGATTGGATGCTTCTGGACCACTGCGCACATTAAGGGCCTTGGTGATACAAATTGCATAGGGAGTGACGCGTGGAGTGGGATCGGTCATAATGGGTGTGTCGGTAGGGAGATCGGCTGAAACTTGTGGGTCCAGCGGAAGACCGGATGAAATCGGTTGGGTTGAAGGAAGATCAGCCTGAACAGGCGGGTCCACTGGGAGGTCAGTCGTGGTTGGGAAGGTGGCAGATGGATCGGTTGTAATTGTTGGGTTTGAAAAAGTATTTCCTAGGATGGTGATAGTCTTTTCTATTTCGATGATACGCTCTGTAAGCGTGGTTGATAAAGTTGTGATTGATTCGCCAAGAGTAGAAACTTGCGATTCCAGTGCATCAACCCGCTCAATTGCACTGGAGGCTGCCGCATTCCCGTTTTGATTAATGGACGAAACTAAACCTTCCAAATCTTTTACTTTTGTATCCAGCGATTCAATTTTCTCGTTTATGTTTACAACCGGAATCCCGATTCCGGCAAACTCCATCAACTCATTTAGTGTCCCGTTATAACGGTTCATGTCCATTGAAAGGCATTCGGAACCGAACGCTTCCCCAGGGCCTTTTGATGAAAATTGCCAGAAGTGCCACATGGTCCATGGCGGAGGAATCTTTGGGGTGTTGGATGAAATCCAGTGGGCATTCCATAGCGGAAATCGAATCCAATAATCGCGTTTTGTCTGGTCACCATATTCGACCCAAAACCCCGGCCCCGTATAAATCATTGGTCGTTTGATATTCGTATTCTCAAACAACTCCAATCGTTTGGTTAATTGATCCAGGCAATCCCGCAGAAACCCAAGTGCTGCCGACGGATCATTATCCGTTCGACGAAGCTCATAGTCAATTACAGGAGGAAGTTCGCCTGGATCATTTTTTAACAGGTCGGCGAAATAATTTGCCTGATCAAAGCCAGGTTTGGTGTAATCCAAGTAATGGTAAGCACCCCGCAATAATCCAGCGTCTTTTGCCTTTTGCCAGTTAACCTGGAATTGAGGATCTGTTATTGTGGCCTCTGATGCTTTTATGAAAACAAAAGTCGCACCGGCCTGTTTTGCTTTGTTGGCATCCCAATTGCCATCCCATTTTGATATATCAATGCCTAGAATAGTCATAGTTGCTCTCCAACATTTCGTTACTCGTTATTTTCATTTGCAACCCTGCAGCAATATCAAGTAAGAGAAACATGGAATTTCTCAAAACGATGGGTATTTGCTTCAAAGTCATTCAGGCTATCCATTTGTTTTTGCCAAAGGGCAGGAGACCATATTTCTGAATACTCACCCTGACCGACAACTATTATTTCTTTGCTTAATTCTGCATACTCACATAAATTGACCGGGAGTTCGATCTGCCCCAAATCATCGATGGCGAGTTCGGCTGCACTTCCCAAAAATAATCTGTTCAGAAGGCGGGCCAAAGGGTCGGAAATGCTGGTCGCTTTAACATGTGAATAAATATTATTAAATGCCTGTGGTGACATAAGAATAAGATTCCGGTCAAAACCTTGCGTTAAAAAGACAGCATTACTTCCTGCTTCACGATAATTGGATGGCAGGGTGAGTTGGCTTTTTTCACTTAGCGGTAGGGTACTTTTTCCGAAAAACATCATTTTCCTTTTACTCGCAAACCAAATTCCTGATGCAACCTTCATTGGGCCGGGAATTCGATGGATGCAGCTTTTCCTACATTCAAAAGCAGCTTGGTTTCAATGGAACAATCATATTTTCTCGCTTTTCATCGGAATGGGAAACCACATAAACCCGTTAATTTCTTTAGACGTTATAAGAATATGCCTTGGGAAGTATTATGGTGAGGAATCATCATGTTTTTGTGGTATCCCGCCACAAGATCATCTCGGGGGAAGATTTCATACCAGGAATAATGAGGTTCTTTTGACGCATGGAATAATCGAAATCCCATATCCCCTAGATGTTTAATCCCCTGAAGAACAAATAAGCATTATTTAATTTAGAAGAACTGAGCTGTTATCAAAGTTGCAGCCAGAGGGACTTTTTATTAGTGACCAGCCAAATTCAGGAGGAGTTTGCAAAACCAGTAAAGAATTTTGGTATATACACGAGAGCCCCGCATGCTTACGCGGGGCTCTCGTGTGGAACTGCTTGAATTTTTTTCTATTCAGTCAGGCCTTTACGTACGGCATATAGAGCAGCCTGAGTACGGTTGGCCAGGTGAAGCTTATCCAAAATATTGCTTACATATTTCGCCACCGTGGATTCCTGAACAAATAATTTCTGGCCGATTTCCTGGTTGCTCAGGCCACTTGATATCAAGCGTAAGGTTTCGAGTTCGCGAGGAGTGAGAGGTTCAGTAGTATACATTAATTCTGCCGGGTTATTTAACTCACGGATAACTCGCATTGCTATGGATGGGTACAAGGTTGATAGACCCTGGGCTACATCGCGAATCCCTTGTAATAATTGAGTATGGGTTGCATCTTTTAACATATACCCTTGGGCACCAAACTTAATTGCCTGGTAAACGCGGTCGTTATCAGCAAAACTCGTTAGAACCAGAATATGAACATCAGGTTTTTTCTCTTTTAAAATTGGGATTGTAGTTAACCCATCCTGTCGTGGCATAACCAAGTCAAGCAGTATAACGTCGGGTTTGGCCCCCTCTAACATTTCCACAGCTTCAATCCCGTCTTTTGCTTGTCCTACGACTTCTATATCAGCCTGGTAGGATAATATTGCTGCCAGGCCTTCCCTGACGACCGCCTGATCTTCGACAATAAGAACACGGATTTTTTTAATGTTTTTCATGAGAGTTCCTTCCTGGAGTAAATTATAGTGGAACGACCAAATCAATCTTCGTTCCATGCTCAGGGGATGAGGAGATTTTTAACTTGCCTTTAATTCTCTTTGCTCGCTCTTTAATATTACCAAGTCCTTTGCCTCCGAACTTGACCTTATCAGATTCAAAACCACATCCGTTATCAACAATCTCGAGAAATATTGATTCTTTCCGTTGCTTCAACTTCACAAGAACCGATTTGGCGTTGGCATGTTTGAGGATATTATTTAAAGCCTCCTCCACGATATAGTAGATTTCCGTTTCTTTTTCCACGGATAATAATATTTCACTATCTGCGATCATGCGCGCCTGAATGCCAGAGCGACCTTCAACAGAGGCTAACCGTTGTTGTATGGTGGAAGCCAAACCATCTCTCTCAATATCCACGGGTTCAAGCTCGAAAAGAAATAGCCGCATTTCTCTAAGAGCCTGGCGGGCATTTTCACCTATTTTATCCACCATTTTGTTTTCGTCTACCGGTGCTCCTGATTCCAATCCTAACTTTACCGCTTCAGTTAATGTTACCAGACCATATAACTTTTGAGTAATTGAATCGTGCAGATCCTGCGCCAGGCGGTGGCGCTCAGCCAAAGCAATATCAGATTTCCTTTTGCGGTCGGAATAGATAAAGGATGCAAGCTCTTCGGTAACAACGCTCAAACGGACGATTTCATCGGAGATAAACCCAGTTTCCTCTGTTCGCGCAAGGATGAGCACGCCCATCAGTTGTTCGTTGTATAGTAGCGGAATGACAGCAACAGTATAGGTTTCTAATTGTTCCGCTACTTTGGAAAACTGGGGGTCCTGCTTTGCGTCTGAAATTATAAGCGGTTCTTTGTTACCTAGGATCCATTTGGATGAAACCAACGCTTCCTGGAGGTTCGATAAAGTTCCTTTATCCTCCATAAGTTCACCATATTTCGCCATTAATGAGAATTTGAATTTCTTGGATTTTGGAAGGGGATCAACTAAACAAATGGCGCCGCTTTCTGCATGGAAAGTATATGCTATTTGAAAAAGTACGTCTCTAAAAAAATCATTGGTTGATTGTGAAGTGTTGGCTGATTTAAAAAATGATCGTAGAAGATTGAACATTTCTTCTCGCGCCTGCTGGCGCAATTCATTCACATCTTTTCTATCTGTTATATCCCGCAGGAAGATGACTTTACCCCTTTCATCTTCAAATTTATTGATCCGGACACTGATATGGTGCCATTGTTGGTTTAGATTTATGCTTCCTCTAAATTCCTTTTCCTTGGCATCACCGGAATTGGAGATACTGTTCCAGTTTGTCAGGATTGTTTCGACAGAATTTCCATATACCCGGTTGGTGGGAATTCCGATCAATTGTTCTGCAGCAGGATTCAGGTCCAAAATCTTATCCTGATTGTTTAAAATTATTATGCCGTCATTAATACTATCAAATATTTCCTCCCGGGTAATCAAGTTCGTTTGTAGGATTTTATTGTTGGTAAATAAGAGCGCCACCCCAATCAAAGTAAAACCAATCAGGGTCAGGTGGTATTCAGAAACCATCGGCACAAGATTGGAAACTCCGACACCGTCAAGAATAATACTGGTTAATATTGCGGTATCCAGAGCAATCAATGGCCCAACTCTTAAGGGTTTTAGAGAATTACTGGATGTGGGAATAGTCAGGATAATGGAAGCAACCATGATCCCAATGGAATAAACCATGATCAGCCTTCCCCATACATCCAATGGAGAGATGGCAGCGATATTCTGTAAATCTAAAGTTGAAACAAGGGATCCAGGGATTAATTGGGCGATAACAAATCCCAGTAATAATGCAGGGACAATTGCCAGAACAATAAATATTCGATAAGATAACCGTTGACTCTGAACGATGTATCCAAGGATATATGTAAAAATAAATGCTGGTAAATACCCACTTAGGAAGTATGAGATGATCTTCAACGCAATAGTGGCTTGTAAATTGTGAATTGGGGAGACCGCTACCATGGAAATTGCGCCCAAACAGAGGGAAATGGAATAAGCTATTGTGCTGGCATATCCAATTCCCTTTTGCCGGCGAAGGAAGACAAGTAACACCCCGACAATGAGTGCACAAAGAGAGATAACAACTGCTATCGCAATGGGTGGGGTCATTTAATTATTTCGTTTATTATTCCGTGATACCGCCACTTGTGGGGTGAAGTACACTGGTTGCCAGGTTAAGGCGGTTTAGCTCCCTTAAAAAGTTTATATTGTCAGTTTTTCTTTTTTCCACTTTTTTTAGTATGCGGCTTGCTGAGGGAGCCTGTCCCATCAATAAATAGATTTCTGCGATCTGCAAATGGATGGCTGCCTGGTCAGGGTATTTGCGAAGGGCTTTTCGGAAATTCAGGATAGCCTCATCCAAGCAACCGTTGGCATAATACTGGTCAGCCGTATTTATCCACAATTGAAAATCAGTTGCGTTCCTCGTATATAAATTATGGTATGAGCCATTAGGTAATTTAGACTGTGGAATAATATGTTGGGAAGGCAGCTCAAGAAATTCTACAACTTTATGGCGGAAGGCCCAGAAATCAGGGGCAAAACGAGCTAATTGTTTCGCCTCAATTATCGTAAGCCAGAAAATCACCCTGATATTCCCTTCAACGAAATATTCCCTATGCATATTCAATGCCCGAAGCGCATTGGAATATCCCCGCCCGCCGCCCCAACGCAACCCACTGACGAAATAAACGCCTCGTTTATGTTTAGGATGATTCAGCAATTCAAGCGGTATGTCATAATGAGATTTGTCTACAACATAATTGAAAACCGCCTGCCCGGATTCTGCAAGCGACTTTCCCATAATGGCCTGAACCCGGTTTTTTATGTGCTCTGAACGATAGACTACCACAATGAGACTGGGTCGATCCCAATGAATTCCCAAGAATAACTCATCCAGAATGATATTTACGCGTTCCTCAAACGGTTCATCCTGGTTGACTTCTGGCATTTTTTGACCGTTCCATGAAGGCTTCTATCGGGATGCAATGCTCAAGATTATATCACGCTCCTCGTGGGCAACTTTTTAGGGTATTTTTGCTCACCTCAGATCGTTTCCGATTGGTCGAGCGCACAAACCGGTTCTTATTCCTCTCAAGGTAGCCCATTTAACCCATTTATATAGAAAATGAAATGCCCCTCGCACTAGGGAAGAGGGGCATTTTATTAGTTCTTCTCGTAGGAAAGTAAATTTTACTGTCTAAATATATGAACATTCAATAAATTGGGTTCACTCCATTGCGCAGAACAACGCACTTATTCTTTCGGCACAATCGTAACTTTACGGGTAGGTTCCTCCCCCACAGACTGGGTGGTCACGCTGGGATGGTCGCGTAATTCAAGGTGAATGATGCGGCGGTCGCTGGCTGACATCGGTTCCAACATCTGACGGCGACCGGCCTTCATGGCCTGGTCTGCCATGCGCTGCGCCAACTGGCGCAACTGGCGCTCATGACGCGCCCGGTAGCCCTGCACATCAATGAATACCTGCACCCAGCGTTCCACCTGCTTGCTGACGATCAAATTGGTGACGTATTGCAAAGCGTTAAGGATTTCTGCCCGGCGGCCAATTAATACACCCAGGTCATCGCCCTGAACGTCCACCAAAACAGGACGCTGGCCTTCCTCGTCAGGTTCGCCGTAACGAACTTCGATATGGGCGGGAATCTTCATCTTTTCCAGCAGTTCAGCCACGGTCTGTCGCGAAACGAACAGCAGGTTATCGTCCAGTACACTGAAGGCCTCTTCCGAGAATTCTTCCGAACCCTGTTCGTGTGACAGGGAAGGAGCTTTCGCCATCACAGTTACAGGTTTTTCGACGCCAATTTCAGATCCGGACGAAGGTGTTTTTACCGTCAGGCGGACACGCGCCTGGCGGCTACCAACTCCAAAAAGGCCGCGGCTCCCGTTATCGAGAACCTCCACATCCACGGCTTCAGCGGTCAGGCCAAGTTCAGCCAACCCTTCGGCAACAGCTTCTTCAACCGTTGGAGCAATTTTTTCGAGAGTGGTCCGTTCGTTCATTTGGTCCTCGCCAGGGCTGTTTTCTCAGGCTTATAACCTGGTACGATTGCCCGCCAGTTGACTTTGCCCAGTAAAGCATATTGCGCAATCCCGATCAGGTTACCGGTGATGAAATAGATGGACAGGCCGGAGGCAAAGGTGAGTGCAAAATAGCCCAGGAGCAGCGGCATGTAGAGGGCCATCATTTTATTCATCATGGCTCCCTGGTCGCCCGGGTTGGTGGAGGCCGGCATGGTTACCTTGGACTGGACGTATGTGGTGATGGCTACAATAATGGCCAGTAGCGGGATACCAACCCCAAACATGTAAAGGCGCTCGGGCTGGCCCAGGTTCATCCAAAGGAATTTGCTATGGAGGGGAACCAGGTCGGGGGTGTTGATGTGGAAAAAATTTAAGAGGGGAGAAACAGCCCGGGTCAGGATTAGCAGTTGGCCGGGAGTGGCGGCGAGGGCACGCATGATGCTTTGATACAGGCCAAAAATGAGCGGGATTTGGACGAGCGAAGGCAGACAAGAGGCAAATGGACTGATCCCCAGCTCCTTGTACAGGTTCATTTGCTCCTGTGCCAGTTTCTCCTTATCACCCTTATACTTTTTCTGAATATCCTGCCACTGTTTAGACTGCTGGAACTCAGTCATCTTGGTGCTGGATTTGATCTGCGATACCATCAAAGGATGGGTAATCAGGCGGATCAGGATGGTGAACAGGATGATCGCAATCCCAAAATCCCCGCCAATCAGTTTATAGATCAGCAACAATACGGTCGTAAAGGGGTTGATAATAATGGTTTCCCACATGGTTTAATTCCTTATTTTGCCGTGAATGACCACTTTATGGCTCCGGTCAGATCGAGGGCCACGAGAGTGTTATCTCCGCCGGTGGGCGCAACCAAGACGAGGGTCCCGGCAGCCGAAGGGGTGGCGTATATTTTCCCGGTAAGGGTTACGGGCCGGACATTCTGGCCGGTGTTGTCCATGAAATAGACATTTCCCGACTCAGTTCCAACAACAATGGTTTTGTCCAAAATCAGGGGAGAGCCGACAATGGCTCCGTTCAATTGCTGGGTCCAGGGCTGGCCTGTGCCAGTCACCGGAAAGGCGTAAAACATGCCATTGGCATCGCCAACATAAACGTCGGAGCCGTCCAGTGCCGGGCCTGACCAGATCCAGGAGGAAGTCGTTTCCTGTTGGATGACCTGGCCGTTGCTTGTATTCAGCGAGACCAGTATTCCATTATATGTTCCAACGTAGAGAATGTTGTTCGGTCCCAAGACCGGAGAACCGAGAATTGCGCCGTTCACAGTTTGCACCCAGGTTTGCCGGCCGGTTTGGGCATTGACTGCATACACCTTCCGTCCCAGTGTGCCAAAATAGACATTCGTGCCATCCGAAACCGGGCTTCCCCATATTGCCTGGTCCGCTTGAAAAGGAGTGACCCATTTAAGCGTGCCTGTGAAGCTCAGGGCATACAGATTGTAATCGGGGTTGGATGCATAGATCGTATCATTTGTAACCAGCACCTCCCCGATCCAGCGATCTTTGGCTTGTTCAAAGCGCCAATTCTCAACACCGCTCAGTGGATTAAGGCTGTAAAGCTTATGGTCGAAACTGCCGACGATCAACTGCCCATCAGGAGTCAACACCGGTTTGGCATAGAAAGGGTTGGCGGTGGCAGCTTTGGCGGGAAAGCGCCAGACTTCAGCACCGGTTTGCAGGTTGACTGCGTATACGTGCGGCCCGCCAGCCATATAAGCATTGGTTGCATCTGCCGTTACGCCAGGCCAGGAAGAGGCAGTCAAACCAGTGGCGCAACCTCCCAAGACCACAGACAGGACGATTGCCAACCCTATCAAAACCAGGTATTTTGTCTTCATGAAATCTAATATCTCCTAATGAACGGGGTCGTACCCCCCGGGATTGAACGGGTTGCAGCGCAGGACACGCCAGATCGCCATCGCGCTGCCCTTTATCACGCCGTATTTGTAAACCGCCTGGTAACCATAATGCGAGCAAGACGGGTAGAAGCGGCAGGTATCGGGCGGCAAGGTCCTGGCGAAACTTACCTGGTACAAACGGATGAGCCCCAGAACAGCCAAGCGCGGCCAATTCCAAACGGTGCGGGGAAGGTCGCGGGCGCGGGGTTCATGGGAATAATCGTGTGGCAAGTGCTCAAAAGTCATAGGCCTGGGTAAGAAGACCAGCTCGATTCAGCAGAATGGACAGCGCTTCACGGGCCTGGAAGACATTTGCAGCTGCCAGCGGGGAACGGGCGATGAGCAGAAGGTCGGACCCGGGAACCATGACCGGTATCAGCTCACTCATGGCCGCCCTCAGGAGACGTTTGGCCCGGTTGCGCTTGACCGCATTCCCGACCGCCACCCCGGCACTCACCCCCACGTGCGTTTCGGGCACATCCGATTTGAGTACATATAAAACAACAAGCGGGTGGGCATATGACTTGCCGGAACGCCGCACCCTCTTGATATCGGTTGACCGGGTCAGGCGAAAACTTCGTTTCACCTGTGCTTGCCTTCATGAGAGCAGATAACCAACTGCCGCCCTGCCGATTCCTACCAGCGGACGTGCTTGACATGCGAGTTGCTGCGGACGGTCAGGCGGGTGCGGCCTTTCAGGCGGCGCCGCTTCAGCACCTGCTGGCCATCGGCACTCGACATGCGCTGGCGAAAGCCGTGCACACGCACGCGCCGCCGGATCTTGGGTTGATAAGTACGCTTAGGCATCTAATAACTCCAATAATAAAGATTAAAACACCAAACAGCGGTTTCTCCGCCGGGGTTTTAGTGGACGGGGAATTATAACCGAGGGGGATGATTCGGTCAAAGGAAAACCGCGTGGGAAACTCCGCCACAATCATAACACACCCACCACACCCAGGGGAATTTCAACCAGCCAGAGGCTGATCTGCGCAAATTAACGGGCCAAAACGAGTAGGAACGACTGAGAGGATTTGAGGGTCTTTATTTAGATGGGCCTGGTTGATGTATTTTTTTGTCAGCATCGGGCGGACGCCGCACACGCGATCGGTGGGGTGTGTGGAGAGGAACAAATCTTTTGACGTGAAAAGGTGATTCTCATCGAGAGGTTCTTCATTATATGGGCTCCAAATATGGGGGATTGGATTTGAGTTGGTATTCGACCCTGAGGAAAGAATCCCTGTTGAAATTCCTGAACACTTCGAGTCTGGAGAAGGAAGAGTGCTGAGATCATTAACCACAAGGGCACTACCCCCCATCCCCTAAAAACCCGGGGACAAGAAGTGCGGGGGCAAGTGACACAAGGATAGGAAAAAAGGTTATTGGAAATGGGAATAATATATTCCTTGTGCGATAGCATGAGACAAACCACACTATAAAGGCAACCAGCGATTCGAATTAAAGTCACTTTTTCGGATGTTATCGCGGAACGAATGCCCCACGCCCTGGTCGGAGAGCAACATCCGGGAGGATGCCGACGCCTACCATGCCCCTGTCAGGGATCTTCTACGGGTATAGTGTCAAATCAATTTTCTTGGTTTATCAGATTATTAAAGTACTGAATAACAAGCGAAAAGGATCACCAACAAATTCCTTTGCCGCACAACGATTTTAGCACTAATGTTCTATTTTCACAAGGAAGCTTCAAACCTCGTATCCAGTAATATCAGACAATATGCAATTTCGAGAGGATGTCTTGGCGAGGGCGATTTTTACCCGATGGCAAAGCTTATGAGTGACAAGCAGATTGCTTTCCGGCGAGTACGATGTCACCAGCAACCCCAATCCCCCAATAGGCGGGGACATGTCAACAGGGACAGTCGAGCGCTGGTTTCGCAATAAGATAAAACGGAAATTTTTTAAAACTTGCGTAAAGGTATTTTTTGTAATATTTCGAGCTTGACCCCACTTATTTTTCAATATTTGCATAAACGCCGCGAAATTCGGGCGGAAGTTGGCGGGCAAGGGTCCCATAATGATGCGATTCCCCTCCCGGAGAGCATCCTGATCCTGCCTTTGCAACGGTAATACGAACTGCTTTCCCACAGTCACGGTCACCGGGCTGCGGCGCAGCTTTTTCTAATTGTTCTCAATGCGCCGGAATTCGCTGCCAGTGATGGTAACCGGCACCACCGGCACACCAGCCGCGAGGGCCAGGAAAGCAGCCCCCTCTGTCCCCACCTCCAGCGCGTGCGGCGAGTGAAA
>DASVKG010000107.1:0-3699 GCA_036385495.1 Anaerolineales bacterium
CATACCCGCATTGTCAGTGTCCGCGAAGACGACCGGTGGCTGGTGGAAGACGAAATCCTGCCTCTGCGCAAGCCCTGGGAAAAAAAACCACTGACCTTCCGCCTGCACTGGCTGCTGCCGGATTGGAAATGGGAAATGGAGGACAGTGGACCAGAAGTCCTGCTGAGGCTGGAATCGCCGCATGGATGGGTGGAACTAGCCATCCGCCATTCTCCACCCATCAATCCGGTTACCTGCTCTCTCGTTCGAGCGGGAGAATTGCTGGCCGGTTCCGGTGCGGTGGAGGCCAATCGGGGCTGGACCTCGCCTGTCTACGGCATCAAAGTCCCAGCATTGTCGCTGGCTGTCGAAATTGCTTCTGCAAATGAAGTACAATACACTACGGAGTTCATTTTCCCAAAATGAGTTACCGAGCCGGTATCATCCTTGTGCTGGACGACAAGATTGCGTTGATCGAACGTCACCGCGCCGGGCTGCATTATTTTACCTTCCCCGGAGGCCACGTTGAACAGGGAGAAACCCCCGAAAGAACCGCCGTCCGCGAGACGGAGGAGGAACTTGGCCTGCAGGTGACACTCAAACAATTAATTGCCCATTACGGCTGGCAGGGGAAATGGCAGTATTATTACCTGGTCGAAATTACCAGCGGAACCTTCGGTTCTGGCAAAGGGGAAGAATTGTTCAGCCCGCTTCCTGAGCGGGGTACCTATCGTCCCATGTGGATGCCAGTCGCTGAGATTCTGGACCAGCCCGTAAAACCGCGCAAATTGGCCGAACTGGTAGTCCGCGCGTTAAAAGAGGGCTGGCCGGAACAACCGGTCATGATCCCAGAAGAACCCGATTAATTCATAAATAAATAATTCAGCAGACCCTGGACGCCTCCGTTGACACTCGCGGGAGGCGTCACCAAGAGTTTGCGCGATCCCACCCTTGCGGCACAGCGAAAACAGGCGACCTGGAATGGTTCGCCTGTTGTGTATTAGCGGGTAAGTGTTTTTTCCAAGCCCGTCTTTAAAATCACGGGGGTGGGGAGAAGGAAATGATGGTTATCCCTGGTTTGGAAAGGCAAGGAAATAAACCGGTTTAAGCGGGAATCTAATTCTACTTTCCTGGTCAATTTTTGATTGGTGTTCCACCCACAGATCGACAAATGTTTCCAGATCAATCAGTCGAACTCTATGCTGTGTTTGCGTCAGGGCAAACCGGTTCAAATCATTTGTGCTTCCGCCCAGCGAAATATAGAGACCCACATCATTGGGTTTGAGAACGTTCATGAAAGCACTTAAACCATCCCTGGTGGAAACCTGAGATTTGTTGGCCACATGAACAACTATCCTGGAGGTATTGAGGCCAAGGGGATCCATGTAACAGATCAGATCGATAAGTTCATTATCCTCCCCAATCGGACCTGACCAAGCAATGTAACATCCCATTGCTTTTAATAGCACGCTGACCATTTCGCGAAGGTCGCGCATATCCAGATTATCGATGTATTGCCTGATCTGCTCCCATGAGTTTTCCACGGCGAAGTTGTAAGGGTTGGCGCCTAATTGGACCAGGCGAGTATTCTCATTGGATTTCCATTGGACAAACAGGCGAACGGATTCCTCGAAGAAATCCGCGGCGTTTTTATAGCGTTTGCATGCCTCGCGCCCGGCCTCCGTGATGAACCAGCGCCCATTCTTCGTCTTTTCCAGCCATCCCGCCCTGACGAGAGGGATCGTCCCCACCCGAATGACGACCTCATAGCGAGGGGAATAAGGAGCGTAGGCATAATACCCGGTTTCATATTCAGACAATGGTACCGTCGCCTGGATATACCTCATGATCTCCGATACATAAAGGCCTTGTGGTTCAAACCACAATAAGTCGAAGACCAGGCGCAGTATCTCGCTGATTCTGTTAACCGTGATATCAGTCATTACTCGCTCGCATGAAGGGGTTCTTATTGAATCCTTGAGAAGCCTGCAGGATCCTTAAAACCGGTAGTTCAAGGGTTCACTTTTCGGTTCAAAATGCTGATTCTCGTCGGAGTAAAACTGTTTGCGGTTCATTTTGATAAATTCAGCGATTTCCGTCTCAGGAATAAGATGGCGGCCACCGCCCAGGAGATAACCCGGGGACCAGAAATCCCGCAAGAATTCATTGCGGTTGAACCTGGCAAAATTCGACAGGATCATTTTTGAACTGTCCCTTCTGACCACTTTTATATGGGCAGCCGGTGCGATGGTGGGAGGGATTCTCACAACCCACTGCAGATAGGAGGGGTCTATTACGATTTCCTCAAGACGCCAGCTATATGCCAGGAAAATGTTTGGCAGTTCTGCCCTTAGAAAATTGGCGCAATCGCCGTCCAGTTCGTGCGATTTAATTCGCGGGACCAGCAGGCAGGCATAATACACATCAAACAGGCTTGGATCCGTTGGACCCATGGAACTACGTGTCATTACCCCGGTAACATTTATCGATGAATTGGTTTCAACCGGCCTGTTCTCATTAATTTCGAATGATGTTTGCGTATAAGGATTTCTTGGCTGCGGCTGGGTTGGGCCTGTCCAGGCTGTTTGACTTCTCCGTTCAGCCGCGTGTTCTTCAGCCGCACAAACCGGTGACGCGGTTGTCAGATCCCCAACATCGGGATTCCGGTAGGGATCCAAATCAGAACTTTCCTGCCCGAGGACGGCTTCTTCCCGGGATCCTGACGGTTTGTTATATTGCAGCCCGGATAAAGATTCACTATGTACAGGTCTGGTGATGTCAAAATCATCAGAGATGAAATCAAGGGGAGCCGGAGGTGCCAGTTTCTTTGCAATTTGCACCTGGGCTTCGGGATTTTTGGGGAGAATATGAACCTCAGGCAGGGTAAGCCGTGGATTTTTCAACACACCGGTTAAATATCTGGTCTGGCTTCTCAAAATATCAAAGGGAGTTTCAGAGTCGAATGTCAGAGCCAGAATGATGCCGACTGCCAGCACGGTGGCAGACAGAAGATGATTCTTACTGGTTGTTTGCAGGCGGACTGGTTTAATCAGGTCTGCGGTACTATTATCCCCCCAATACCTGCGGACCAACCTTGAACACTCCTCGACGGCATCCCTGGACAACTCCCCTGAATGAGCCAAAATGCCAGTATCGGAAACGAGAATTGCTTCCTGTATAACCAGATTGGATGTGGCTGCGACCAGGTTTTTTGTTGCCAGTTCTTCATCCATATACCAGGCGGGAACCGTGTCTTCCGCCCGGCCGCCAAAATTCACGTTGATAAATTCAGAGGTCTGATCCATGCCGTCGTTCCCGTCGCGGATCAGCTCCATCAATTCCCTTTGAACAAAAGGTTTCCGCAGGAATTTCCAGGGGCGTAAGTCTTCCATCTCCGGGGGTGGATATTTCTTTGAAATCAAGATCAACGAAATTGGGGGAAAAGCGTTTCGCAAGGTAAAACCTTGCTCCAATACTTTCTCGACCCCCATTTCCATGTCCAGCAAGGCATAATTCAGGTTCTTGCTCTTCTTGGTCTGGGTAATTGCCTCAGAAATTGATGTGGCAACGATCACATCGCACGAGGCTTCCTTGCCCAAGCTTTGGCTGACGATTTCGCCAAAGTCCGAATGAGGAGTCACAATCAAAATATGCTTTTGCGACATAGTATGCCTTCTTTTCATGATCCGGATAAGCTAGATTAATAGAACATTAAGCGTT
>DASVKG010000108.1:0-9624 GCA_036385495.1 Anaerolineales bacterium
CAGGCACGGGGCGGCTCAAACCATCCCGTGTTCCTTTTTAAGGACGCCTTCCGTGCCGTGCATTGTGCCCGGACGGAGTCTAGCCATCCGAGGTCATGTCAATGACATTGCGAAGCATCCCTTGGGATGAGTTATGTCAGATACGGCATACAGGGATGCACATGCATTCACTGTTAGGGGATTAGTAGTAAGATTATTGAAATTCTCATTTGATTGCTCCTTCGTTTGATACTTATTACGACTCAGTCTGCACCCATTAGGTCCCGATTTCGGTGTTGATTTGTGCAGCTGCTGGATTTTCCTCCAGAGGACTAATCTTGTCATGGGAGCATCTTTTTAGGCGTGTTTGTGGAGGATCCATGAATGTTTCAGATGCCATCCGCACTAAACGAGCCGTACGTCAATTCCAGGAGAAACCGTTGCCTGACGAAGTAGTGCAAATGATCCTGAAGGCTGGACGGCGCTCGCAATCTTCCAAAAACAACCAGCCCTGGCAATTCATTGCCATACGGGAAAAGGGTATTCTCAAAGCTCTGTCTGAGACCGGTACATATGCCTCCCATCTGGCCAGCGCGGCGCTTGGGGTGGCGATCCTCATCCCTAACCCTGACGATAAATTCCAGGCCTTGTTCGACGCCGGCCAGGCTGCAGCCTACATGCAGCTTGCCGCCTGGGAACTAGGCGTGGGCTCGTGCCTGGCGTCGATCTATGAACCGGACAAGGCTCGCGAGATTTTAGGTTTTCCTCAAGACTGGCAGGTGCGCATTTGTATCTCCTTCGGTTTCTCTAAGGATGAGGAACAGATTACCGCCGCACCAAAAAAGGGCGGGCGAAAACCATTTGATGAAATAGTCCATTGGGAGAAGTGGTAAATATCAATTCTTATGCATCCTTTTCTTTTCGCCCGAACTCCGGGATACGCTCGACGAACATTTAATCCAGCTTTGCCTGACGGCCAGGAATGGTGGTTTCTGGAAGCCAGCTGCGTTTGTATCCGGCGTTGTACTGCGCCGGTACGGGTCAGCTTGCGCTGGCTTTCAGCGCGCTTTTCCTGCTTGGACTTCTGCCGACAATGTAAGATTGCGTAATGAGACATCTATCCAGGTATCTACAACAATTTAGCCGGGACACCTTCTCGTCTCTGCATGTTCGCAATTACCGCTTGTATTACATCGGGCAAATCATTTCTACTTCCGGTACTTTCATGCAGTCGATCGCCCAGGCCTGGCTGGTGCTCAAGCTGACTAACTCCGGCACCGCCTTGGGCCTCGTAACCGCCTTGCAGTATCTGCCCATCCTATTCTTGGGCCCGTATGGCGGTGTCATCGCCGATCGCTTTTCCAAACGAAAAATCCTTTACTTCACCCAATCCATATCTGGTGCCCTGGCCTTGATCCTGGGCGTGTTGGTGGCGACCGGCTTGGTAAAGGTCTGGATGGTTTATATCCTGGCCTTTTGTCTGGGTATGGTCACCGTCTTCGACAATCCCACCCGCCAGACCTTTTACATTGAATTGGTCGGACCAGACAACCTCATGAACGCGGTTACATTGTATTCAACCCTGGTCAATCTGGCCCGCATCATCGGACCGGCCATCGCCGCGGCGGTGATCGCCACCTTTGGGTTGGCGCCCTGCTTCATTATCAATGGGGTTTCTTACGTTGCTGTGGTGATCATGCTCGGCATGATGCACGCCAACGAACTTCTCATCACCCCGCCGGTGCCGGCCGCTAAAGGCCAGCTCCAGGAGGGGTTCAAGTACGTGGCCTCCACGCCTGTCCTCGGCTCCTCCCTGTTGATGATGGCTATCATCGGTATGCTTACTTTTGAATTCCAGGTCAGCCTGCCGCTTATCGCCCAGTTCACATTCAAGGGGGATGCCAGCAGTTACGCTTTCTTGTCCGCTTCCATGGGAGTTGGGGCGGCTGTCGGAGGGATTTTCTTCGCCAGCCGTAAAGGCATCCAGCCTTACAAATTGGTCAGCGCTTCCCTGCTTTTCGGACTGGCGGTTCTGGCGGCAGCCTTCATGCCAAGCTTGCGGCTCGCAGGTCTGGCGCTGGTGTTGGTGGGGATCTTCTCGATCAACTTCTCCTCGCTCGGCAATGCCACTTTGCAGCTGGAGAGCTCGCCGCAGATGCGCGGCCGGGTCATGTCATTCTGGTCGGTGGCTTTCCTGGGTTCCACTACCATCGGCGGACCCATCGTTGGCTGGTTTGCTGAAGCGGCCGGGGCGCGCTGGGGTCTGGCATTGGGCGGTCTGGCAGCCCTGATCGCTGCCGCTCTTGGGGCAGTTACCTTGCGCAATTTGCGGACCGGTATAACGGTCTCACATGATGATTGAGCACTTTTATTTTCCCCCTTGACATAATAGAACATATATTCTAAAATAGTACCAGACACGGGACGGCTCTAACCATCTCGTGTTCCTTTTTAATGGACGCTTTCCCGTGCCGACCGTTGTGCCCGGACGGCGTCCAGCCGTCCGAGGCCATGTCGATGACGTTGCGTAGCATCCCTTGGAGATGAGTCAGCGGCACAGAGAGGCATCCTGGTTTTATGAAAATGTTTCACACCGCGCTGATATTAAAAAAAACGACCCAAAATCAGTCACTCGTTTGTCGTCGTTTTGGTACGTTTCGCTGGTGTAGCGGGATTGTTTCACGGTCTTCGGCGGCGTTCGTGAGGCATATCATCCCCGTCAGGGGACCCCCCTTTGGAGATCACGCTGCCATTCGCGGAGCAGCCCCCTGAGGGCCAGCCGCATCCACGCCTTGGGGCCTCGATGAAAGTCTTTGAGTTCATATTCGCAGGGTCCCTTTATGGTCAGTCGCTCCACCCCTAATGGCAATATTGAAATTGGCGTGTAAAATATCTTATGAGGCAGTCATGAAATCTTACCGCAAGGAACTCTGGTTCAACATCCCCTCCCGGCGGAGCTTTGTCAACATCACTCCCCAGGTGGAAACCGCTTTGCTCGAAAGCGGCATCCGCGAGGGGTTATGCCTGGTCAACGCCATGCACATCACCGCCTCGGTCTTTATCAATGACGACGAGTCCGGCCTGCACCATGACTATGAGACATGGCTCGAAGGCCTGGCGCCCCACGAACCGCTCGCCAGCTACTGGCACAACCGCACCGGCGAGGATAATGCCGACGCCCATCTTAAACGGCAGGTGATGGGCCGCGAAGTGGTGGTTGCAGTCACCGAGGGCCGCCTGGATTTTGGCCCGTGGGAGCAGATATTCTACGGCGAATTCGACGGGCGCCGCCGGAAACGTGTCCTGGTCAAGATCATCGGAGAGTAAAACTGACAATCATCAAAAGGATGGCATTCCGCCAAAGGGAAATTTCCATGAAACGCTTGCGCTGGTACGACTACCTCACCATCAACCTGTTCTGGCTCGGCCTCAACATCCGAAACACGGCCCTGGGGTCCATCTTCATGCCCTACCTGGTGGGAATCTTCGCTCCCGCAGCCATCAAGAACACCGCCTTGGGCGGCATGCGCTCGGCAGGTCTGGTGATCGCCATGCTGGTGCAGCCCGCCGCGGGATTATTAAGCGACCGCTCGACCTCCCGCTTCGGGCGGCGCAGGCCCTACATCCTGATCGGTGCCCTGTTCGACTGCCTCTTCCTTTTGGCGATCGCCCTCTCCCAGACCTATTGGGCTTTGCTCATCTCTGTCCTTCTCATCCAGTTCTCCTCTAACATCTCGCATGGCCCCTTGCAGGGCCTTATCCCCGACCTGGTGCCCGATGACCAGCGTGGGCGCGCCTCGGCTGTAAAGGCCATCATGGAATTGCTGCCGGTCATCCTGGTGGGGCTGACCATCGCCAAGATGGTGGGCGCTGGCAACCTGGACGCAGCCATCTTTGTCACCGGCGCGTCCCTGCTGGTGGTCACGCTCATCACGGTCATTTTCGTCAAGGAGATACCTCTCACTGAGAAACCCGCCACCCCGTTCTGGCCGCCGATGGTGCGCGTTCTGGGGATGCTGGGCGGGATCGCCATCGGAGCCCTGGCTGGGTTGGTGGGCGGCGGGCTGGTGGGTGGTCTGGCCGGGTTGATTACCCTCCTCTTCGCGGCAAAAGCAACCGCCCTTTCGGTGGGTGTCGGGGTGGGCGGGGCGGCGGCGATGGTTGTGGCAGTGGTTGCCGGGGTTTGGGCGGGCTGCCTGGGCACAATTGGCAAGGAAGTCCGCCAGCAATCCGCCTTTGTCTGGTGGATCGTCAACCGGCTTATGTTCCTGGCCGCGGTCACTTCCATCCAGGGTTCCATCTTTTATTTTGTGATGTATGCCTTCAAACTCAGCAACGAGGGCGCCTCCAGCATGACCGGCAGCCTGACCTCCATCATCGGCATATTTATTGTCCTGACCGCCTTGGCCAGCGGCTGGATCACGGACAAAATTGGACGCACCCGGCTGGTGGCCGTCAGTGGTATCGTCGCGGCTGCCGGCAATGTTTTGTTGCTGGTCACCATCTGGGTCCCGAACCTGACCATCGTCTACATTGCCGGGACGATCATCGGGCTGGCTACCGGGCTGTTCATGACCGCTAACTGGGCACTCGGCACGAACCTCGTGCCTGCGGGCGAGGCCGGGCGCTACCTGGGTGTCTCGAACCTGGCCGGGGCAGGCGCGGGCATCATCGGGGCAGGCATCGGCGGACTAGTTGCAGACTATATCAACCACTATTACATGGGTCTTGGATATTTCGCGGTGTTTGCAGCCTATGCCCTGCTCTTCGCCCTGAGCACGGTCTCGCTGCTGGGCATGCGTGAAGTCAAAAAATGAATGTTCTCCTCTGGCTGCTTCTACCGGTTGGACTGATCCTGGCGGTTGGACTGGCCGCCTCCTTCTATGTGACCAGCCGCCGGCCGCGCTCTGCGTTCCACACTCCCGCCGAGTACGGTCTTGAGTTCGAAGAACTAAAAATTAAGTCCGCCGACGGGCTGCTGTTGCAGGGCTGTTGGATCCCGGCAAAGGGTTCTGAACGCGCCGTGATCATCCTCCATGGCCACGGGGGCTGCCTGGATTGGGACCTCCACCGTGCCCCGGCCCTCCACGCAGCAGGGTTCAACGTTTTCCTGTTCGACTTCCGCGCTCATGGGCGCAGTCCGGGTCACCTGGCCACCTTTGGTTACCTTGAACGTTATGATGTGCAGGGGGCGGTGGAATTCCTCAAGACCCGCAGTATCCAAAGCATCGGCTTGCTGGGATTCTCCTACGGAGCCATTGCCTCCATGCTCACTGCGCCGCTTTGCCCTGAAGTAAGGGCGGTGGTGGCAGATGGAGGTCCAGCCCGCCTGCGTGTGGCGCTGTCTGCCCGTGCCATGGATTTCCACCTGCCGCGCTGGCTGGCCGTCCCCCTGGCCTGGCTGGCGGTGGCAATAACGTCTGCCCGCCTGGGTGCCAACTTGTTCCGTTATGAACCAATACGCTGGGTTGGAAAGATCGCCCCTCGTCCGATCTTATTCATCCACGGGGAGTTGGACAGGTACTGCCCCGATTTCGATGAGCTGTTTGCGGCTGCAGGGGAGCCCAAAGAAGCCTGGCGGCTGGCAGGTGTCGTTCACACCAAGGCGAGCGAAGTTTTCCCCGATGAGTTTCGCCGCCGCGTGATCGAATTCTTTGACCGCAATCTTTGACCATGAGCTTGCACTTGCGGTTTTCCGGATCAGATTGGGAATGGTTCAACGTGAAAACGAAGAAAAATGCTCCGTTGCGTGTAGGAAGCAATTCTATCGAAGGCGAGTCTTTTTTTATCCCCGGTCTTCGTCTTCCGACAGGATCATCACTTTATATGCCTCGGCATACTCCAGCCCGTGTTCCTTGGCTTCTTCCGCGGCCCACTCACGGATCATTTTCTCCGGGTCCCAATCCCCCAACTGGCTGGCGTGTTTCTTAAGCGCCGCGATTTTAACGTCGATCGTCGCCGCGATGTCAACCCAGGTGTCGGATTTTTCCGACCCATGCACGTACAACCTTTTTACCTTATGCGGCTCAAAACCGTCTTTGAGCAAATCCGTAAAGATGAGCCGCGTCTCGGAGGAGGGGAAGACCGCGTACAGGGCTGCCTGGGCGGCGGCGCGGTGGTCGGGGTGGTTGATATACCCGTTGCCGTAGAATACCCCCTGCGGGTCGCCGGTGACCACCGCCTCCGGTTTGTATTGGCGGATGACACGCGTCAGGTCCCGCCGCAGGTCCAGGGTCGGTTCGAGGGCGCCGTCCGGATAGTGCAGGAACACGGTTTCCCGGATGCCGATGATCGCATTGGCGCTCGATTGCTCGGTTTCGCGCAAACGGGCAAGCTCCGGCTTGTAACCTTCGTCCCTGGACGGATCGTTGGACCCCGCATCTCCGTCGGTCACTATGACAGAGATCACCTCGCACCCGGCCTGCACCCAGCGGGCCAGCAAGCCGGCCACGGTGAATTCCTGGTCGTCCGGATGGGCGTGGATGGACAGCGCACATTTGGGAATGTATTCTTTTTCGCTCATAGGGATGATTTTACCCGATTCATCAAAGCGTCTCCACCCCGGCTCCATCCGCGGCATGGCAAATAGTTACTTTCGGATGGAGCCCGGTCTCATGTGTGTAACCGGCTGCCAATTGATTGGCAAAAGCCTTGGCAGCTTGCTCAGCCACCAGGTTGACCGTGCAGCCTCCGAAACCTCCCCCGGTGAGACGGGCACCATAACAGCCCGGCAGGGATTGGGCCAGTGCTGCCATTATGTCCAGTTCTGGGCAAGAGACTTCGTACAGGTCGCGCAGGCTGGCGTGGCAGGCGTTCATCAATTCCCCAAACCGGACGGCGTCGTTATTTTCAAGCAGTCCGACCGCCTGCACGGTGCGGGCAATTTCCTCGACAACGTGCTGTGCACGCTTTGCCACCCTGGTGGGAAGTTGTCCGGCAACCCTGCGTAACTGGTCCGGGCGGACGTCACGAAGTGAACGGATCCCGGGCAGGGTTTCCTGCAAAATCCGCACGGCCTCTTCGCATTCGGAGTGACGGTCGTTATAAGCGCTATCCGCCAATGACCGGCGCACGGTGGTATCCGCAATGACGATCACGGTATTTTCCGGCAGGCGCAGCGTTCTCCAATCCAGCGACCGGCAGTCGAGGTATAGGAGCCGGTCCTTCACCCCACACGCCGAGGCGAACTGGTCCATGATCCCGCAGTTCAGGCCCACATATTGGATCTCAGCTTTTAGACCAACTTGTGCCAATTGGATGGGAGGCATGCTCCAACCGCCAAGTTTTTCCCAGGCCACCCCAAAGGCCATTTCAACCGAGGCCGAGGAACTCAACCCGGCCCCGCGCGGCACATTGGAGGCGAATACTGCCTCCATCCCGGGTGTTTCCACCCCTGACGTGCCCAGGCTCCACATTACCCCGGCCGGGTAACGCGCCCATCCGGGAAGAGACATGCCATTTGAATCCTGCTTATTAAGGATTGTGTGACCATCGAGTGAGGTTTCTTTGCCAAGATCCAGCGCCAACAATGTGGAACGCGGCGATCCGGATTTTCGAAATGCAACCAGGGTAAACCGGTCGATTGCGGCCGGCAGGACGAACCCTTCGTTGTAATCCACATGCTCTCCGAGCAGGTTCACCCGCCCCGGGGCGCATGCCACAAACTGCGGGTCACCTTTGAAGCGCTTGTGGAAGGCCGCGATGAGTCGTTGCCGGAGGTCCATGTTCAAATCTCGAAACAGAGATGCTGCATAAAAAGCGGAGTGAAGGCTGCCTGGGTTGTCAGTTCCACGTACCCGATTTGTCCAGCGATCGTTTCGGCCTCCAGGCGTTTGTCCACCGACACGAGCATCTGTTTGGCCCCCACCCCAGCCGCGTTCCCCACTTGCCGGAAGCGCTCCAGCGGCAGGGGCGGGAACATCCCGGTACGCATTGCTGAGCGCAGGTCGAGATAAGTGCCGAACGCCCCCGCCACGATGAACTCGTCCAGGTCGGAGTAGGTTAACCCGGCGTTTTTCAAGAGGATTTCCACCCCGACCCGGATGGCGGATTTAGCCAACTGGATCTCGTGAACATCTTTGCGTGTGACGACCAGATCGCGACTCAGACCTGTTTGCGCGGCGGGAACAAGCACGAGCCCGGACCCTGGGCCTGATAGCATAACCCCGGTTGGTTTGACCAGCCTGCCATCCTGCAATGCTGCGACCACGTCCAAAATTCCCGAGCCACAGATCCCCACAGGCGGCAGGTCCCCGATCGTTTGCCATAAAATTTTCCCATCGGACCAGCGGGCTCGCTCGATGGCGCCGGGAGCGGCCCGCATTCCTTCGCGGATATGGGCGCCTTCGAAAGCCGGACCGGAGGCACACGAGCAGCAGGTGACCTGGCCGTGAGCGACCAGGCTAATTTCGGTATTCGTGCCGATATCCAGGGCAACTACGTTCCGGGGCGATTTCCACGCTTCGGTTGCCAGCAGCATGGCGATGTGATCCGCCCCCACATAACCGGCGATTACCGGCGGAAGGTATGCCATTGCGCCTGGGCCAAGAATTAATCCCAACTCACTGACCGGAATGGACAACGATTGCGTTGCAGCCGGTGAGAATGGAGCATGCCCGAGTTGTTCCACCGGCAATCCAGCAAACAAGTGGTGCATGGTGGTATTTCCGACCAGGACCGCATCCAAGACAGAATTGGGAGAAATGTGCGCCTCAGAGCACAGATCCAGGAGCAATTTATTCAGCGTGTCAACGAGCACCTGCTGGAGTATTTTCGCCCCCTCCGGCTTGCGCCCGGCATAGCTGATGCGGCTGATAATATCCTCGCCGTAGGCGATCTGCGGGTTCATTGCCCCGGCCATGGCAGCCGTCTCACCGGTTTCGAGCCGGACCAGATAGGACGCCAGTTTGGTGGTGCCAATATCCACGGCCAGTCCATAGGCACCAGGCGTGAGTACCGCCGGGTTGACTGCGATGTGCGTCTCCAGCCCTTCCACTTGCAGGCGTTGGGCACTGGTCAGGGACTCGGGTGGCAGGTCGAGTTTTACATCACTGAGCGGTTCAGCCTGGCAGGCCAGGCGGAACCCGGCAGCCAGGTCCGGAACGCTCAGAACATCCAGCTCCACCAGCGTGGGCGGCGTCAACTTCCCGGCAGCAAGGCGGACACGGCACTCCTCACAAGTCCCCAGCCCTCCACAGACGGAGGCCAGTCCCACCCCCGCAGACTGCGCAGCATCCAGAAGTGTCTGCCCGGAGAGGATTTCGCTTCGCCGCCCAAGCGGTTCAAAGTCAATGCGATAGGTCTCAGGCATGGCGGTAACGACACCTTTCCCGGAGGCTGCACAAGTCGCACAAGTCGGTCCTGGCCATTTCCGGCCCGATGCCGACAACGAATGAAATGGATTTTTTGGGGATCATCATTCCGCCAGAGGTGAGTTTGATCCCAACTTGGGAAGGATCAACCAGGGCGAAAATTTGCGGTTGGCCGACTTCCACAGGCCATTCAGGTTCGCCAGGGCTCAGCGGCGTAGAGGTGGTCAGGCCAGCAGCCTCAGCCCGTTCCCCAATGCGTCTGCAAACCTGCTGGCCGAGGATTTCCACGGCCGCATTCCCGAGACCGTCGAAGGCAATTCCGAGGAGGGGATCT
>DASVKG010000109.1:0-11477 GCA_036385495.1 Anaerolineales bacterium
TGCGTTGATTGCACCGCAACATGGGTTTGGGATGGCTTAACATGGACGCAGCACCAACCAATAAATTCTCCAGCGGGGCGTATGGGGGCAGGTTTCGCATTTGACGAAGCACATCAAAATTTAGTTTTATTCGGAAGTTCATCGCAAGTTCATCCATATACCAACGACACGTGGGTATGGGATGGTCAAAACTGGACAGAAAAACATCCATCTATTTCACCGCCTGCCAGAAGCGGTTCAGCCAACCTTTATCTTGTCAATGATTTCGCTCGCAAGGTTATCGTTTTATTTGGAGGCTGTGCTCCCGATCCTACCAGCAACCATATTCCCATTTGTTTTAATGATACCTGGCTCTGGGATGGTGAAAGTTGGAAACAAGCTAACCCTTCAACTGCACCCTCTCCTATTGGGAGCGTACCATCGGCTATGGGTTACGATAGGTTGCACCAAAATGTTATTCTATATGGATTAGGAACCTGGATTTGGGATGGGACTAACTGGATAGAACAGCATCCAATTCATTCGCCCAAAATCCCCTTTTATGGTGTGATGGGCTATGACGAAATCAGTAACCAACTCGTTTTGGTCGGACGGAACATGGATAACATCACTCAAACATGGATATGGGATGGGAAAGATTGGAATCAAATAGAAACTCACTTGCAGCTTGGTTTTGGAAGCGGTCCTTATCTGTTTTCCGACACAAAGCACCAAGTCCTGCTGTTGTTTATCGTGAATGCATCCAAAGCAGGCGTGACAGGTTCTTCCATGTGGATATGGCAGGATAATGATTGGAGCGAGATCTATTAGAATCAAATTATCGGTCGCATGCCCGCATTCATCGTAAAAGTACCTACTAACCCCCTCTCCAGCGGACAACGGCTCCGCTGATCCGAATGGTTCGCAAGGATCAAGCATTTCAAAGAATTCACTGAATGCATTACACATTGGTTTTATTTTATCAACCGCGGCTGAACAAAGAGTTGACCAAACCGCCACGCCCGCCGAGAATATCCGGCGGGCGTGGTGACATTTTATCAAAGGGGTTTGCGAAGCCACTACAACAAAATCAACCCGATCACTGCCCCCATCAGCGCACATCCCAGGTTAACCATATCATTATTCAGCCAATTCCAGCCGCGGACCTGGACCGTTTGCGTACCGCAGGTGTGGAGCGGATGTTTCTCGGTCTCCCTGTCGCAATGAGGGCAGCGATAAATCGCCTGGACGGTCGCTCCCAGCAATGAGTCAAACAGGGAACCGAGCAAACCAGCTATGATGATAATTTCCAGGTTGGCAAAACCACGACCGGCGGGGCCCAGCAAGGCACCCAGGATGGCAATGAAAGCCGCACCACCGGTTGCCGCCAACATCCCATAGATTGAGACAGCCCCGGAGGTTCCGCCTTCGACCGGTTCCCATGAGGTGATCAGGCGCGGCAATGAAGGGTTGAGAACACCCAATTCGGTGGCCCAGGTGTCGGCGTTGACCGCTGCCAGTGAAGCAGCAAACACCAGCCAGGTCCAGGAAGCGGAAGGGAGGAAAAAATGCAGTCCGGCAAATATGGAGGCTATTCCCCCGTTGGCGAGCACCTGTCCGATATCGCGAGTGCCACCTTTGTCAAATTTTTCGTTCAGGGAGGCCTTCTTTTTTCCAAACAAGCGTGTCAGGCCACTCGAGGAAACAAAAAAAGCCATCAGGAGAACGGCCCACCTCCAACCGCCCAGTCCGAAGATGACCGTCCCTTCCAGCAAAGCTCCCCACGCCCCAGACTTGCTCAGGCTGTGGGCGCGGTAGGCAGCGATGGCTATCAAGGCAGCAAAAAGGAAACCGAGTAACAATTGAAGAAGCATAATTTCACCGAGGGATATCGTAGGAGGCTACACTCCCGCAAGGATTATACCGGTGTGGTAACGATAAACATCACAGCGACAAGAAACAGAAAGGTGGAAAATACACCGCTGGCCCACACGATGTGTGCAAGCGGCCTGCGGTTTGGTCGGCGGTAGAAGAACATGCCTGCCACCCAGCCAATGATATTGAAAAAGAGGCTGACTCCCGGAAGCAGGATCAAGCCCGCGCCGGGAACCGGTTCACCCACCGCGCCCGAAGGAAGGAATCCAAGCGGGATGTGTCCCAATGAAGGGATCAATAGTGTGACCCAGGCCAGCAGACCAATGTTCAAAAATAGCCCTGCCAGCCAGAGGTAGCGCACCAACATACTTTCCCAGGCTTGCAAAACTACAAAAGTCGGATACACAGACTGCGGGGAAGCGGGAGAAAGACTACCCAGTTCGATGGCACGCTGGATATTCTGCATGAAACCGGCTGGATCCTGCGGAGATATTGCAAAAACGCGCTTGGATGTGGCAACAAGCAGAAGGGCCCTGGCATCTGAGGCAAGGAATTCAACCGGTCCCAAGTCCGGGTGGCGCCGGAAGCCCGTGATTGCGCCCGGAAAGTGAATTAATGGCAAAGCCAGCGGTGAGGCCTGGGTCTCCACTGGGCGCACCCATTCCACCTCCGAGACTGGGATCTCCTCGACGCGCAGACCCCATGTGAGAGTCAGTTTTTCACGGTCAAGGCTGTAGTTGGCGCGGAATAAGGAGTACAGCCAGTAGGCCAGAAAAGGCAGTGGAAAGAAGACAAGTGCCGCTGCCAGAATGTAAATTGTAAAGCGCAATCCGATCGGTTCCTGGGACGCCAATATGGCAAACACTACAACCAGGACGGTCGCAATGATGATCATGGAAACCTGTAATGTCAGCCCTCGACGGGGAGGTGGAAAATCAGTCATTGGTTACTTCGATTTGCCGATTTCCACCTGGATGGACCGGCAGACAAAATCGACCTGCTCTTCGGTCATCACACCTGAAAACGGCAGAGCCAGTCCGCGGCGACCCAAGTCTTCAGTGACGGGGAAATCCCCGGCTCGATAGCCAAAACGTTCGACCATGTAGGGCTGTAGATGAATCGGAAGGAAATATGGCCGCACCGGCACGCCCCTTGCTTCGAGCTGTTTCGCCAGAGCATCCCGGTCGATGAGCTGGTTAAAGCGAACCACATAAACAAACCATGACATACGGGTGGTGAATTTCTCGATGAAAGGTGGTTCTATACCATGAATTTGCACCAGACGTTCCCCATACCACCCTGCCACCTGCGCACGTTTTTGCAGGAGGACTTCCAGCCGTAGCATTTGCGCGACACCCAATGCTGCCGACATCTCGTCCAATCGATAGTTGTAGCCCAGGTATGTGTGGGAAAGCCAGGTGTCACCGGGGGCGCGCCCTTGGTTGCGTAAGGCGCGCATCAAGTCAGCAGCTTGCGCATCATTGGTCACAATAATCCCCCCCTCCCCGGTCGTGATTTGTTTATTGGGGTAGAAGGCAAACACACCGAAATCACCAATCGTCCCGACCTTTCGTTTTTTGTACTCAGCGCCCAGCGCCTCGCAAGAATCTTCGATGACCTTCAGGCCAAATTCTTTGGCAACTTTACGGATGGGGTCCCAATCAGCCGACTGGCCGAAGACGTCCACTCCCATAATAGCCTTAAGTGCCCGGCGCGAGGCGGATCCTTTCCGGGATAACCATTTTTGGGCCCTTTCCCCACCAGCGGTCAGGTCATGTGCCGCTTCGCCAAGCAGTACTGGGTCCAGGTTGCCGCTGCGCGGATCCACATCCACAAAGACCGGGACGGCATTCTCGAACAGCAGTACGTTGGTTGAAGCGACGAACGAGAATGGTGTGGTCAGAACCACATCACCCTGGCTTATACCAGCGGCACGTACGCACAAGTGCAGCCCTGCGGTCCCGGAGTTGACAGCGATTGCATGACCGAAACCGGAAAAGTCGGTAAAGGCTTTCTCGAAGGCTTGGATCTGAGACCCCATACTAAGAATGGGGGTATTGAGCACATTAAACACTGCCTGGCGCTCAGCATCCGTCAGATCGGGGCTTGACATGGGAATTTTGGTAACTTTAATTTTGTTCAAAGGATATTACGCTTTGGTAGGCTGGTTTTGTTCAAGCGCAGCGGGCGTCTCGTCAGTAGCATCCAGGCCAAGATCCACAGCATCTTCCATGCGTATTTGTCCGCGGAGGAAGGCACCTTCCTCAGTGGCAAAAGCGGCAGTAATAATATTGCCCCACACCCGCCCGCTGGAACGGATTTCGACCTTCTGGGCTGTGATGTTACCTTTAACCGCCCCAGCAACAATGACATTGGCTGCACGGACATTTTCGCAGGTGACTTTGCCAGTCTCGCCAACCACAAGCAGCCCCTTCAAGGCGATTTCCCCTTCAAAAGTACCCTCTATGCGAACACCACCCGAGCCAACTATGCTGCCTTGCCAGATGAGGCCCACACCAAGTACCGAAGTGATGCGTTCTACAGTCTGCACGCTGGAAGGCGGTGTCGAATGGTTATTGTGTTTAAACATAGATTTTCACCAGAAAGAATCTTATTTTATCATCTTCGGCGCAATTGGAAGCGCCAAGGCACGGATTTCCACGGTTCAGGGACTGTATACAATCCCACTCGTGGGCTGGTGATTATATCACTGCCAGTAACAAGGGGTCCCGCTTCAATCCACAGACCTGATTCTGGATCACACAAACTTGCGCCGTTCAAGTTCTCATCAATGCCGAGCGCCTGGGTTAACTTGGCGGGACCATTCGTGGCGCGTCCATGACGGCGGAAGGAAATTACCTCTGCACCTTCAACAACTTCGATGGCACGAATCAGCACTGCAGCTGGAAAGCCTTCCCTTTCAGTAACTGCATTTAACATCCAGTGCATGCCATAAGTGAAGTAGACATATGCATTCCCCGGTGGGCCAAACATAACCGAGTTTCGCTTCGTTCTCCCGGACCTGGCATGACAGCCAAGGTCCTCCATCCCTACATAAGCCTCAGCCTCGGAGATGATCCCGGCTAATCGTACACCGTCAAGAATCCGCACCAGCCTCGTCCCCAGCAGCTCACGGGCAACGGTGAGCGTGGGGCGGGCATAATAATTGCGGGAGAGAATTTTCGCCACAGAGCACCTGTGATGAAACACAAATACCGGTTATTTTGCGCTGGTTGTAGACATCTCTTTGGTAATCTTGTAGCGCGCATCTCTTTGCAACGACAAACGCAGGCCTTCTTCAAGCGATATGGACGGTTTGTAATTTAATTTCTGGGCTGCCAATGATAGGTCCGCACAAAGGCGCGACACACCCCCTGAAGTTTTGGCACTATATATAATATTCGTCTGGCTGCCGGTAACTTTTAGCACAAGATTTGCCAGGGTGCGAATGCTCGTTTCCTTCCCGGAACCGATGTTAATCACCAGCCCATTTAGATCTGGAGCAGTTGCGGCAGCGATCATGGCAGACACCACATCATTAACGTAGACATAATCGCGGGTCTGTTTACCGTCTCCGTTGATGACAAGTGTCCCGTTACGCACAGCCTGTCGAAGGAAATAAGGCACGACCGGGGGATTGGAAGCCGGCAGGTGCTGCCCCGGGCCGTAGGCATTGAAGATGCGCAGGCTGACGGTTTCGATTCCCCACAGCCCACCGATGGTGCGAATATAATATTCCGCTGCCAGTTTCGAGACGGCATAGGGCGAGTTTGGGCGGGGCGTTTGTCCCTCGGTCAGAGGCTGGATATCCTGGTTGCCATAGATGGCACCGGAAGAACAGAAGACAACCCGCCTGACGCCCACATCCCGCATCGCCTCCATCAGGCTGACGGTCCCGCCGACGTTGACAGCATTGTATTCGCGCGGGTACAGGATGGATTCCGGAACAGAGACGCGTGCCGCCAGGTGATAGACGCAGTCCACCTCCTGGAGCAGAGTCCAGAGCTTGGGGCGGTCATTCACATCCCCACGCGTAAAGTGGACATCCGGGGAAAGCGCCTGCGGGTCCCCCGTGGACAGGTCGTCGAGCCCGCGCACTTGATGACCCTCCCGGGCGAGTTGATTGGCAATGGAGGAACCGAGGAATCCGGCTGCACCAGTGATGAGGAAATTCATATCTTAGATTATACCCTCAAGACGCTTTGGACTTCTTTGTCCAGGAAGCTGTCCCGGCCATCAGAAGTCCCAGGCCTCCGATCAACAAATCACGGCCGCGCATTAGCAGGATGAGACTGATTGCGGCAGCATTCCGGATCCCGAACCCGCCGAGAACGAACACCTGGCTGGCCTCCAATGCCCCCAACCCACCGGGTAACGGCATCAGGAAGGCCAGCCAGCCAGCCGCCCAGGCAGCGACAGTCTTCCAAAAGGGCAGGTGAATACCCAAGAAGGAGGCCATTAGTGCGTACTCGGCAACCATACCCCCTCCTGCCAGGAGCGATACCCCAAGTGCTGCAAGCAAATTCGGAAGATGTAGGCGGCAAAAGTTACCCGCCAGCCATTCAGCAGCCCGCAAAAAGCGGGTCGCTTTTGCGTTCTTCGGGATGAATGGGATGGCCCGAACCAGCGCAGTCAGCGGGTATTTGCGATGATAGAGCAGCACAAGATGGGCAGGCGGCCAGAGCATCAGCAAAATCAATCCAATCAGTTCCCAAGAAAAAACAGAATTGGTTTCTGTCAATGCGCCCGCGCGGAAGATCGCAGTCAGCCCAATGGCAAGCAAGATGAAGTCAATCAGGAACTCGAGGATTTTGTCCATCAAGACTGAGGCTGTGGCGCGCGTGTAAGTCAGCCCATATTTTCGTTGCAGGAAAAGAACTTGCAGCGGTTCTCCCCCTACTTGCGGTCCAAGTGTAAAATAACTCACAGCAAATACTGACACGCGTGCCCCCAGAAGCGGCAGAAAGGGTATGTGCCTCGCATCTGCCCGTGCAATGATCCACCAGCGCAAGGTTACAAGGATATAAAGGAACGTATTTGCAGCAAGCAAGACAGCTATTTCCCAAAGTCGCAGCCCGCGGAAAGCAGCCCAAATTTCCCCCAAAGGTGCATTATGTACCACCCACCACAGCAGGAAACCAAGAACCGAAATTAAGAGCAGGCGCGTCAACCACTTTATCGCAGAACGATTCATCCCTGATTTTCCCGGTCCATGGCGGGGATTATAACGCGTTTGACTGGGCTAAAGCCGAAGATGAAAAGTCACAGGCGCAGGTGTTGAAGATAATAGCATGAAGGGAAGAAAAGCATTAGTCCCAATATATATTCTGAATTACAATGAAAACCTGCAAAATCGATTTCCCCTCTCTAATTAATAATGGAGCCTATTGCATGATCAAAATGCTTTCCGGAAATGAAGCAGTAGCCCGCGGGATGTGGGAGGCGGGTGTAGCGGTGGCATCCGCTTATCCTGGTACACCAAGTACCGAAATCCTGGAAAACTTTGCCCTCTTTCCGAATGTTTACGCTGAATGGGCGCCAAACGAAAAAGTGGCCGTTGATGTCGCCGTCGGGGCGGCATATGCGGGACACAGGGGGATGGCCGTTATGAAGCACGTTGGGCTGAATGTCGCTGCAGACTCTTTCATGTACGCTTCGATGACCGGGGTGGAAGGTGGGCTTGTCATAGTCACTTCAGATGACCCGGCCATGCATTCCAGCCAGAATGAACAGGATAACAGGACTTTTGCCAAGTTCGGGCGCGTTCCCTGCCTCGAGCCTTCGGATAGCCAGGAGGCGAAGGACATGGTCGGAGTCGCATTTGAATTGAGTGAGCGCTTCGATACACCGGTATTACTGCGTCTGACCACCCGCATCTGCCATTCTGCCAGCGCGGTGGATCTGGGCGAACGAATATCTCTGGATGCGGAACCAAGGAAGTTCCCACGCAACCCGGCCAAATATGTAATGGTGCCGGGTAATGCAGTCAAGCGCCATCCGATCATAGAGCAGCGCATCCGGGAAATTGCGGTTTTTGCCGAGAGCTTTCCTTATAACCGTCTCGAACCAGGCGGGAGCACACTGGGTATCATCACCTGCGGCGTGGCGTATGAGTACGCCAAAGAAGTTTTCCCGGAGGCCTCCATCTTACGTCTTGGGTTGACCTGGCCTCTGCCTGAAAATATCATCCGCCAATTCGCAAATTCGGTGGAACGGCTGATCGTCATCGAGGAGCTCGACCCTTTCATCGAGGAAGCTGTGCGCCTGATGGGGATATCCGTGGAGGGGAAAAGCATTTTCCCGATCACAGGTGAATTTGACCCGCGCCTCGTGCGGGAAGCGGCTATCGGGGCGGGAATTTTACCCCAATCAGCCCATGTCCCGCTGCCGGACCTGGAAACCGGTCTGCTGCCGGGGCGTCCCCCCGTTCTCTGTCCCGGCTGCCCGCACCGCCCGACGTTCTACATCTTGAACAAACTCAAGGTCCCGGTTAATGGGGATATCGGCTGTTACACGCTGGCATTGTTCCCGCCGTTGAGCGCCATCCACACCTGCGGCTGCATGGGTGCCGGGATCGGCGTTGCACACGGTGCAGCCAAAGCCGGCAGCCCCGAGCACCATGTGGCAGTCATCGGCGACTCGACCTTTTTTCATACCGGAATCACAGCCCTGGTCAATGTTGTGTACAACCACAGCCCGGTGACAACCGTCATCCTTGACAACCGTATCACCGGCATGACCGGCCATCAGGAAAACCCCGGAACCGGCCACACTCTTCTTGGGCAGGAAACGGTGCAGATATTGCTTGAGCCGCTGGTGCTCGCCCTGGGTGTCCAGCACGTGAAGACCGTACCCGGGTACGATGTGAAGGCCATCGAGAAGGCTCTCAAGGAATATATTAAACTGGATGAACCTTCGGTGCTGATCGTGGTGGAGCCCTGCGCTTTGCTTCCGGATGTGCGCAAGCGCTGGATGCCATTGGAAGTTCTGGCAGATGAATGCAACGGCTGTACGCTGTGCTTCCGAATAGGTTGTCCGGCCATTTTAAAAAGTGAAGAACTTGACGAGAAAACCCAACGACCCAAGGCACTGATTGACGCCAGCATGTGCACCGGTTGCGAGGTCTGCGCCCAAATCTGCCCTCGTGAGGCAATTCCGTTCCGACCCGTGAAGGTGGAGGCAAGGGAATTATGAAAGAAAACATCGACTTCCTTCTTGCAGGAGTGGGGGGACAAGGGACGATCCTGGCCAGCGATGTTCTGGTTAACCTAGGATTGGCGGCGGGATTCCAGGCCAAGCAGGCTGAGGTGCATGGCATGTCGCAACGCGGCGGCAGCGTGACCAGCCATGTGCGCTGGGGGGAGGTTGTATATTCTCCGCTCATCGGGGCAGGCGAGGCGGATGTTCTGCTGGCCTTCGAAAAACTCGAAGCGCTGCGCTGCGTGAACACCATGCGTCCTGGCGCCCTGGCGCTGATCAACATGCAGGTCATTGAGCCTCTCACAGCCATCTCAGGCGAACAGATCTACCCAAGCGACGAAACTCTCCGTAATGTCTTTGCCCAACTCAGCTCTCGAGTCGAATTTATCAACGGTGAGGAAATTGCCGGATCGTTGGGAAACTTAAAGGTTGCCAATGTGGTCTTGCTGGGGGCGCTTTCAGCTCTACTGGAAAATGGTCGAGAGAACTGGTCGGGACTCGCACCTGAGCTCTGGTTGAAAGTGATCACGGAGCGTGTCCCGCCTAAACATGTGGAACTCAACCGGAAGGCTTTTCAATCTGGGCGTGATGCGGTCAGGTAAGGAAAGGAAAAGCATTCATTTCACAAAAGGATTCAAGTTAAACGCTACGGAGGCCATGCATGGCCTCCGTTCTCATTTTCATTTCTATGCTTCCCGCTTCTGACAAGAATTTATCCCGTGTTATTTCGCTTTGTGCACGTGCTGTTTGGCGTATTCGGCCCCGCGCTTTAATGCTTCAACATTCTTGGGCAGCAGATTCTTGTGCCGGCCAGGCATGTGGGCATTCAGGGCAGACTCGATGTCGTCCAGCGTCAGTACAGGCATCAGCGCCAGTAATGCGCCAGTGGCAACGATATTCGCCATGCGGCGGTCACCGGCTTCTTCGGCAATCTCATTACAAGGGACGGATACCCAGGTAATATCGGTGCGAGCCACATCACGGTCCACCATGGAGGAATTTACGACCAGCACTCCGCCAGGTTTGATCATTGGCTCATATTTATCAAGGGAAGGAAGGTTCATGATGATGGTCGCGGGCGGATTCTGGACCAGCGGTGAACCAATCTCTTCGTCCGCGATAACCACCGTACAGTTGGCGGTTCCGCCGCGCATTTCCGGACCATAAGAAGGGATCCAAGTCACTTCTTTCCCAATGTCCATGGCGGCATAAGAAAGCACCTGACCAGCGAACATGACACCCTGTCCCCCGAATCCAGCCAGAAAAACTTCAGTTTGCATGCTGATTCTCCATAAATTCATTTTTCATTGCGAAAGCGATTATTTGATCCTGTCGTTCTTATCTTCCCGGTTTGGTTCCGGGGAGGCATATTTGCAGCAGATATTTTAGCAAGCGGAAGAGTTCACCTATTAAGTAAAACAGTGATATTAAAATTTCATTGCCGCCACCGACGGAGCAATCTTATAATCGCCGAGCGGGAAGGCTGGGATCATATGCTCCTCAAGCCATTTGAGAGACTCGAGAGGGGTCACGCCCCAGCCGGTGTTGCAGGTGGAAAGCAGTTCCACCATCGAGAAGCCCAGTCCGTGTACCTGCGTTTCGAACGCAGTACGGATCGCTTTCTTCGCCAGGCGGATATTCTTCGGATCGTGCAGGCTGCGCCGGACAATGTATCCAGCGCCGTCCAGAGTTGCCAGCATCTCGGATACACGGATGGGATAGCCCTGCGTCTCAACATCGCGACCATTTGGCGAAGAGGTTGTTTTCATGCCAGGCAGGGTGGTGGGAGCCATCTGACCGCCGGTCATGCCGTATATGGCGTTGTTAATGAAGATAATTGTGATGTTTTCACCCCGCGCCGCGGCGTGGACGGTCTCCGCCATGCCGATTGAAGCCAAATCGCCATCGCCCTGGTAGGTGAAGACGACCTGGTCCGGCAGGACGCGCTTGATGCCGGTTGCCATCGCCGGGGCACGCCCGTGGGCGGCTTCTACGAAATCTATATCGATATAATTGTAGGCGAACACCGCACACCCCACCGGCGCCACCCCGATGGATTTATCCAATATATTCATTTCTTCCAGCACTTCCGCCACGAGGCGGTGCGCCGTCCCATGTGTGCAACCGGGACAATAATGAGTGGGTATGTCAGTGAACCCTTTGGGGCGGGCGTAAACCAGGTTTTCAGGATTAACGATAGTAACAGCCATAGGTACCTCTCACTTCACCGTGCCATCATCCGCTCATACCAAAGGTCTGCGGGATCATCATCCGGCTTGCCAGGGTTCTTGATCATTTCCTGGATCTCGTTGACGAATTCATCAGGGAAGGGCATCACTCCTCCCAGCCGCCCATAGAAGCGCATCGGGATCCGGTTCCTGACTGCAGCCTGCACATCCTTGAGCATCTGCCCGGTATTCATC
>DASVKG010000110.1:0-35227 GCA_036385495.1 Anaerolineales bacterium
GCCGATTCCCTTCGAATTCTCGGTATTCTAGGGAAACAACAGGTCCCCGTGCTGGTGGACCCAGGCTGTACGTCCGCTAAAATCCTGCATCCCGCCGTGATTGTGGACGGGCGCATGACCAAACGTCCACCTGAACCCATCAGATACTCGCCCTCCCTTTATATCGGCCTCGGTCCGGGTTTCGAGGCTGGTATAAACTGCCAGGCTGTAATCGAGACTCGCCGCGGCCACACCCTCGGTCGGGTCTTCTGGCAAGGTGGACCTGATCCTGATACCGGGCAACCAGACGGCGACCGGTCGCGCGTCCTGCGCTCTCCTGCTGACGGAGAACTTGAAACTCGTCTCAACATAGGAGACCATATCGAAGCGGGACAACTTATTGCTGAAATCGCTGGGGTGAAGGTGACAGCCACGTTGAGAGGAATCCTGCGCGGGCTGCTTCATCCCGGCCTCACTGTCACCCGCGGCCTGAAGATTGGCGACATTGACCCGCGAGACGATCCACATCTCTGCCAGTTGGTTTCTGATAAAGCCCTGGCAATTGGCGGCGGTGTACTGGAGGCTATTCTTTCACGACCGGAAGTTCGTTCCCAATTATGGACCTGACCATTAAGTCACAAATAATCGAAAAACATCATCAGGTGGAGTCTTCATGTCTTTGTGGGAAACGACCATGAGATTTTCCCAGGCGATCCGTCTCTCAAATTCGCCCTGTCTCGCCCTTGTCGGCGCTGGGGGAAAGACCACCGCCCTCTTCCAACTGGCGCGGGAACTGACTTTGAGCGCAGAGACAGTCATTGTTACTGCCACAACACACCTGCACGTCGACCAGATCAAATTGGCCGATTCACACTGGATGATGGAAAAGCCTGATGATTTGGTCGATTTACAAAAGAATCTGCATGGGGTGATGCTTATCACCGGTCCATTGGAGGGGGATCGAACCACAGGCTTGAATGCTGAAATATTGTCCCGGCTACGCGAAGTTCATGATCGCCACCATCTGCCCCTGCTCATCGAAGCCGACGGTTCCCGGCAAAGGCCATTGAAAGCACCCGATGAGCATGAACCTGTGATCCCGGAATTTGTCGACCTGGTGGTTGTAGTTGCTGGTCTGGCAGGAATCGGGAAACCGCTGACAAAGGAGTATGTCCATCGTCCGGAAATTTTTGCCAGCCTGAGCGGTTTAAATATGGGCGAAACCATCACACCCGGGGCCCTGGTCCGCGTTTTTATCCATCCCTCTGGCGGGATGAAGAACATCCCCCTCTCATCGCGGCGTGTGGCATTCCTCAATCAAGCCGATACACCCGCATTGCAGGCACAGGCGAAAATGATCGCGAAGCAATTGCTGTCCTGTTTCCACTCGGTAGTCTCAGCCTCGCTTAATCCTCAATCAATGCTCCCAAATCAACCACCAGAAATTCACGCCGTTTACGAGCCGGTTGCTGGGATTATTCTGGCAGGCGGAGGGTCGTCCCGCTTCGGTCAGCCCAAACAATTACTGGACTGGTATGGCAAGCCGTTTGTTCGCGTGGTGGTGGAAACAGCGCTCACGGCAGGTCTCTCGCCGGTGGTAATTGTAACGGGCGCATACGCTGAAAAGGTGGAAGCTGCGCTGACTAATTTGCCGGTGACAATTGTACACAATCCAGTCTGGCAAAATGGTCAAAGCACATCCATTCAGGCTGGGCTGCGCTCCCTGCCTCACGCATCCTTCCAGGACCCATCCACTATGGACGAAGGGTTTGTGGAAGGTTGGGAAGGGGTCGGTGCAGCCATTTTCCTTCTTGCCGACCAGCCTCAGGTCACGCCGACTATCCTGCAGGCCCTGGACGGGGAACACTCCCGCACACTGGCGCCCATCGTCGCGCCGCTTGTTGCTGGACAGCGCGCCAATCCGGTGCTGTTTGACCGTTTCACATTTCCGGATTTGATGGTACTTAGCGGAGATGTGGGTGGGCGGGCAATCTTTAGCAAGGTTCCGGTAAATTATCTCACCTGGCATGATGAGAGTCTGTTATCTGACGTGGATACGCAAGATGAGTATAGGAAACTCGTCAATGGGGAATAATATCGCCGCAATCCTGCTCGCCGCGGGGCTTTCCAGCCGGATGGGCCAACCCAAAATGCTCCTTCCCTGGGGCGCAACGACGGTCCTCGGACAGGTTGTGTCCACATTTGCCGCGGCAGGGATAAAGGAGATTATCGTTGTCACAGGTGGGGCGCAAGAACAGATCGAGGGGACGGTGACCGAAATGGCAAAAAAGTTTCCCGTCCGGGCAGTATACAACCCGGAATATGCACACGGAGAAATGCTTGGTTCCATCCAGGTAGGGTTGGCGGCGTTGAGTTCTCAAACTCCTGCCACCTTGATTGGTCTTGGCGACCAGCCCCAGGTCCTGGAAGACACGATTCGTCGCATCTGTGCGACTTTTGTCCAGACCTCATCCCCCCTGGTCATCCCCAGTTACCAGAACCGGCGTGGTCACCCATGGCTGACCGCGCGCCCGCTATGGCCAGGAATCCTGGCTCTCCCCCTCTCCACCACCCCTCGGCAGTTCCTTCACACCTACTCCGGTCAGGTGGAATACATAGCGGCTGATCAAAGTATCCTGCAAGACTTGGATACTCCGGCAGATTATGACCGCCAACGACCTTAATCCTCTTGTAATTTCCACCATCTTGTGCTATTTTTATTCATCTAAGAATCAACTTAATGTCCGCCTACCAAAAACAATTATTGTTATCAAATATGAAACCCAATATCTCCGTCCTGGAAGCAGGGGGCTCAGATTACCTAGCCAAGCTGGTTGGCTATCTAGATCCATGGGACATTGTGAAAATCAGTGATCTACAATCCATGGAAAAATGAGCATATCAAAATTGGTAGGTTCATGGATTTATGCATGATATGGTTAAAGTCACGGAGGAGAAAGGGCTCAACGCATGATGCTGAGGTCATTCGTTGCCGTAGAAATTCCCACAGAAATCCAGAGCACTATTGCTCGCGCCATAGCGCCTATGCAAAAAGCCCTGCCCAAACCTCTCATCCGCTGGGTGGCTCCAAAAAATGTCCATCTGACCCTCAAATTTCTGGGAGACGTCTCGCCCGACAATCTCGATCGGCTGGCTGAAGCGTTGAAATCGGTAGCCCTAAATCAAGAGACCTTCACCTTCTCCCTGGGCGGGCTCGGAGCCTTCCCGACCCCTCGCCGGGCGAGAGTCATCTGGATCGGACTCCAAGTCCCGGTTGCACTGAAGGCACTGTTGTGCGGCATTGAATCTGTTGCAGCGAGGCTTGGTTACCCTCCGGAGGGTCGCCCTTTTTCCCCGCATCTGACTGTTGGGCGGGTTGGGAAAAATGTCTCCGGGACGGATTTTCAAAGCATTCGCACAGCTTTTGAAGGGGTGGTTGTCGGCGCACTAGGAACAATCCGAGTCGACGCCGTGCATATATTTAAATCTGACTTGCTTCCTGGAGGGTCGGTTTATACGAACCTATACACCCTGCCCATGAAATCGACGCAGGAACAACTTATATCGTAACATTCAATTAACCTGGAATGAGGTGACTTCTGGACATCCTTGAACTTGCACACACCATTGTTAATGCCCTTGAAGATAAAAAAGCCGAGGATATTATCCTGCTGGATCTTAAGGGGATTATATCCTTCACTGATTACTTCATAATCTGCACAGCCACCAGCAATCGAATGTTGAATGCCCTGGCAGACGGGGTGATCGAAAAAACGCGCCAAGAGCATAATAAGAAAGGGCGCATCGAAGGTACCCCGGACGCCGGCTGGATGATCGTTGATTACGGGGATATCGTTGTCCACCTTTTTGATTCAGATCTGCGTCGATATTACCAGTTGGAGCAGTTATGGGACGAGGGAAAAGTACTGCTGAGGGTGCAGTAGCTAAGAGAATATATAAAAATAAACGGCGCCTGGCAGGTTCTTCCTGCGCGGCGCCGTTTATTAGTCCTGAGCTGTTTATGGATTCCCAGTCAAACCTTGCGCTGTATCAACCCCCTTCAGTCGAAAATATGCGCTCATGACATCCCTCACAGTGGGAGCGGCAACACGGCCTCCTTCACCAGCGTTATAAAAGAAGGCAAGTATGGCAATTTCCGGGTTATCGTAGGGTGCATATGCCACCGTCCAGGCATGGGCGGGCCAGTTGCCAGGATTACACACGCCTTTTGCATTCGCCACATCGTCACAATATTCAGCAGTACCGGTCTTCCCTGCAATGGCAATCGGGTAATTCAGAAAAGAGAAGTCATGATTGAGCGTCCCTGACGGGTCGGAAGCTGCCAGGCGCATCCCCGCCGCAACCTCTTGAACAGCAGTAACACTAACTGTCTTCATTGTACCCGTTGGGTTGCATTCACTATTAACGCAACTGAAATCTTTGATGACCGGGTCGGTTGTGATATCCCAGCGCACACGTGGTGTAAATGGCTGGATGACATTTCCTTCACCATCCACAATTTCACGGATGATAGTCGGCTGCATCAGGCGGCCACCGTTGGCGATCGTCGCAGCAGACAAGAGCACCTGTAGCGGGGTCGCCAGTATATACCCTTGTCCCACGGCAGCAAGATAAGTGTCGCCCGTGGACCAGTTTTGGCCCTGGTAAATCCGTTTCCAACTTCGATCGGGGATAAGACCGGACAATTCGCCCGGCAGCTCGATACCGCTCGCCTGGTTGTAGCCCACAGCTTGGGCGTACTGCTGGAGACGTTCTATACCCAAACCCTGTTCGATCTCATTGGCGAAACCGCCGCCGACTTTATAAAAGCACACATCACTGGAACGTGCAATGCACTCCAGGAAAGGAATTTTGCCCAGTCCGCTCGTCTGTCCGTAAAAAGTGTAGGTCCAGTCATAATAATACTGGATGCTGCCAGGATCAGTGGGCGAAAAAATATTTTTCAAGCCAATCATCGCGGGTGCATCTATGAGTGTAGTCGGCGTGACAACTCCTTCGCTCAAAGCTCCGGTAGCTGTAGCAATTTTGAAGGTCGAGCCTGGTGGGAATTCTGCAGAAATTGCCAGATTGAGCAGGGGATGAGCAGGGTCTTGTTCCAACTGATTGTAATAATATGACGGGATGATTCTCGCCATGCGGTTATTCTCATAGGTTGGGTATTGCACCATCGCCAGGATTTCACCCGTCTTGGGATTTATGGCGATAACCAATCCGCTGGAAACCTGGTATTTATGATAAAAATCATTATTCCAGTAATCGATGTCGCGCTTCAGGATGGCGGCAGCGGCTTGTTGGAGGCGGGTGTCGATCGTAAGGATAAGATTGTTGCCGGGTACCGGCGCAACAGGAGGTGCCAGGTTGCTTAGTACCTGGCCAGCCACATCCACTTCCACGGTTCGATTACCGGGAGTTCCGATCAACGTATCATTCATTGAATATTCCACGCCAGCATAACCCACTTTATCGCGGTTGGGCAAGAAACCCTGGGCGCGGTATTCCATTTCCAAAGAAGCCGGGATCGGTCCCAAAAAGCCAACGATGGTGGCTGTCAATGAACCGGTCGGATAATCCCGCATCGGTTCGATTTCCACGCTCACACCCTGCCAATCCACTGCATGTTCACGGACGACCATTGCAACTTGTTCGCCCACAAAACACTGAATTTTGACCGGGTCGTAAGGCGCGTTGGAGATACCCAGATCTACAAGTTGGGTAATTCCGGGGCCGGGTGTGCAGGCTTGCAGCAATTTCGCCTCATCAACTGTTCCATGAGTGACCGGCACGCCAGTCAGTACAGATAGTTCGCGGTAAATGCGTTGGATGTCACCATCATCATCTGGCAGCGAGGCCGGGGTGATTACAATGCTGTAGGAAGCCACATTGCGAGCCAGGATGGTGCCATTCCGGTCATATATGATCCCGCGCGGCGCTGCGAGACTGATATTCTCTGTACGATTGCTTTCGGCCTGAAGGAAATATGTCTTCCCATTTAAGATCTGCAAGTTAAACAACCGCAACACAAAAATCACTCCGACGCTGATCAGGAAACCATAAACGAAAAAGTTCCGCCAGTTTATGAACCGGGTCGAAACCGTTTTTGTGGTCATGAAACCACCTCAGTTCGATAAAGACGATTTGCAAGATCCCGAATCAGGGAATGGATAGGGATTGCCAGTAGCAGATTTAATAAAATGCTTGGCAGAATGATTTGGACGAAAGATAAATTAAACGGCAGCGACACTTCCAATAAAGAGCGGTCTAAATATGTGAGCATAAGCAGTACCATTGTTCCTATTAAAGTAACAGTAAACATCGCCAGGAGGGGTGCCTGCCAAACGCGGTGCGCCAGTAGACGAGCCAAACCCACGACGACCAAATAACCGGCCAGGTAAACGTACCAGGGAATTCCTGATACATACCCTACCATAAGACCGGCAGCCCCTCCCCATATCCATGCGCCGCGGACGCGTTCTTGCAGGCACCAGGCAGCTATTATTAACAAGACCAGATCAGCCGCACCATTGAGAAGATTAATGCGCTCAATGATTGATGTCTGGAGCATGATTGCCAGACCGAGAACAGGGATTGCAACAAGGATACTTCGCCTCATATTACTTTAAGGGACGGGAGTTGCAATGAGAGGGGTGATATCCACAGGCGCAAAGTTGGTGATGACCAGCAAAAAACCAAGCTGGTTGAAATCAACATTTGGTTGGATGGATGCTTGCTGGAACAATTCGGTAGCCAATTTCCGGACGCTGACAACCTGCCCTACCAGCAGGTTAGGTGGGTAACTACCGCCCAGTCCGGAGGTCAAAACCACATCACCGACAGTCACGGTGGCATCCTGTGAGATCATATCCAGTGACAGATCTCCGGTCACAGAACCGATCAGCATCGCTTCGGTATTCGAGGATTGTAACCGTACATTGACAGCCGAGGCAGCATCGGTTACCAACTGGACTCGGGAGGCTTCAGCAATGACAGCATCCACCCGGCCAACCAGTCCTTTATCGGTAACAACTGGCATACCGGGCAAAATCCCCTGGTTTGAACCGATGTTAATGATGACATAACGGAGAAACGGACTAGGGTCACGGCCGATTAATGCGGCAGCCTTGTACGAGTAATTTGGGTTGGCGCGTGCAAAATCCACCAGGGCAGAGAGGATGTTCGTTTCTGTAACCTTTTGCTGGAGGTCAATCACTTGAGTCTGGAGTTGGGCGACTTCCGCTTCCAGTTCGGTATTACGCTGACGCAAGGAGGCAACATCGCGTGGTACAGTCAGGAAGTCCGCTATTGCCAGATAGCGGGTGGAAATCCAGGTTTGCGCATCAACTGTAAGCCGCGCAAACCAGGAGGTGACCGGGGTAAAATACCCGCCCAGAGCGAGTGCCACCAGGCCAATAGCCACCAATATAATAATCACATTCTGCAGGGAACGAGGAAAATTGGTTTTCATAAGTATTAGGGAAAACCGCGCCAGATTGACGCGGTCACGCGGTCATGAATGATGCGTGCTGCCGCGCTCCAACCCAACCAGGAAACGGCCAGAGGCAGAGAAATTATCCAAAACAATACCCGTACCGCGCACCACGCAGGTAAGGGGGTCTTCAGCAACCCAGACGCGCAATTTAATTTCGTCAGAAAGACGTTCAGCCAGCCCTTGTAGGAGGGCACCGCCGCCAGCCAGGCAAATGCCAATATCCATCAAGTCTGCTATAATTTCGGGAGGAACCTCATCGAGCGCATCTTTGATGGTCTCGACAATAACCTGAACTGACTGAGAAAGTGCTTCACGCACTTCAACCGACGAGATTTCTATCGATTCCGGTAGACCGGTTACCAGGTTACGCCCGCGTGCTTCAGCGGTTTTCTCGACTGGCAGGGGGAAAGCCGAGCCAATATTCCATTTAATTTGTTCGGCCACCCGTTCTCCGACCAGGACGTTGTATTTGTTCCGGATGTACTGGACGATGTCCTGGTCCAATTCATCGCCTGCCACACGCAGAGATCTTGAAACGACAACCCCACCCATGGACAAAGCGGCTACCTCAGTCGTCCCGCCACCGATATCCACGATCATCGAGCCGCGCGCCTCGCCGACAGGCAAACCCGCCCCCAACGCGGCGGAAGTCGGCTCCTCGATCAGGTAGGTTTCACGAGCCCCGGCAGACATGGATGCATCGTAAACGGCTCGCTTCTCTACTTCAGTCACACCTGATGGGATGCCTATGACCACTCGCGGACGCGGTAGTGGAACCACACTCTGCTCATGAACTTTGCCAATAAAGTATTCCAGCATTGCCTCGGTAATTTCGAATTCGGATATCACACCATCCCGCAACGGACGCACTACAAGAATATTCCCCGATGTACGCCCGACCATCTCTTTGGCTTGCAACCCAATCGCCAGCGGTTGGCGGGTACGTTTATCAATCGCCACCCACGAAGGTTCATTAATTACAATCCCTTTGCCGCGAACATGGACTAGTGTGTTGGCCGTACCCAGGTCTATTCCAATATCCAGAGAAAAAAGACCCAGAAGCCAGTTGAGGGGATTGAAAGCCAATTGGGGATGCTCCTATTGAGATTTCCAGCACAAATATTATACCATGAGGCCAAAATAAGCGATTCTTCAGCGTAATTGCACCTATTTGAAGCCTGACTTTCAGGAAAAGGTCGGGAGAACTCTAAATTGCCCGCTTGACCCCCAACATGGTTAAATCATCCGACGGTGGGAGCATACCCATGAATTGTCTCACCGAAGCCTCGAGCGCATCCAGCATCCCGCGCGCCGTTGTCACCTCTGCAGCTTCTAGTACTTTCTGGAGACGTTCCTCCCCATAGGTCTCATTGTCAGGCGAGAAGGCCTCTGTGACACCATCGGTGTAAAGAAGGAGAAAATCATCAGGTGCAAGAGTTATCGTGCGGTCTTCCATCGGAACATCCTCGATAATCCCGAGTGCCGCCCCTGTTCGTCGAAGAATCTGCATCGTCCGGCTCACTCCGCTTAACCAGATGGGAGGGTTATGCCCTGCATTGGCATATGTAAATTCCCCATTTTCCAAGGTCAGTACACCATACACCGCCGAGACAAACATTTCTTGTTGATTATCGGGAATGATCAGGGCATTAACCCGCCTCATGGCATCGGCTGGGGAAGGCGTATCGAAAACGACTGCCCGCACCAGGGTCCGCGTAAGAGCCATAAAGAGAGCAGCCGGGATGCCTTTATCGGAAACGTCTGCAATGAACAGGCCCAGCCGCCCTCCTGGCAGTTCAAATACATCATAGAAATCCCCCCCCACCTGTCGGGCGGTGATCCATGTGGCTGCCAGGTTCCAGCCCTCAATCTCAGGCAGGTGTTCCGGGAGGAAAGTTTTCTGGATCTGGCGGGCGAGGTGGATTTCATGCTCGAGGCGTTCACGGGTCACCATCTCGCGTTGGAGATGTTCATTCTGGATGCTAAAAGCTACCTGTTGCGCAATGCTATTTACAATATCAACCCGCTTTTGACGGAAACGCCTTGCATCAGAATCTTCCTCCACCAGCATTACTCCGAACAAATCACTCTTGATCATCAACGGGAAGCCGATCAGCAGGTGGTCGCCGGTCTGCAAGGCATATAACATTTCCTGTTCCGTGCGGGCAAGTTCCGGATCCAACCAATCTTCGGATATCTCGGGAGGCAGCAGTCCAACCACCATCTGGGCGCTTTCACAAACAGAATCAAGCAAAGGGAAATCCCCTGCGCTGAAATCCCGGTTCCAAAGGATGGCTTGGGATGCTTCCGAAAATCCATAAGAATGGGTCGGGTGAAAATGGTCAGTTTCCAATAAATATACCGCACAAGCTTTCACACCCACCAGGATGGGCGTGATACGGACAATACTGCTGATGGTCTCATCCAGGTTATTAGAGTTGGTAACTGCCTGTGCTACTTGCAACAAAGCGGCTGAAGCATAGGCCTGCTCCTGGGCCGAATCGTACAAACGGGCGTTTTCTATCGCCACAGCGGCATAGTTGGCAAATGTGGAAGTCATAGCCTGGGCTTCGTGGCCGTAACGCCCGGCTGTGTGATGTGAGAGAGTTAACACACCCAGCGGACGGTCACCGGCGCGCAGACCAGCCGCAATGGAGGAATAGTCGGCTGAGTAGCCCAAGGCCGTACCGGTTGGACCAATCGGGTCATCCGGCTTACGGACGATCGGTTGTTCTGCGGTCAAAGCGGAAGTGAGAAACCCATAAGCTTCCGGCCAACGATGGGCTGCATTGTCTATCTCCAAAATATCCGCGCCGTGGGCCTGAGCCAGGTACAGGTTGTCCCCTTCCAACAACCAGATGGCAGCCACATCACAAGGCAGGTTTCGTTCCAGTTCTCTCAGAATGCTGTCCAGAACATCCTCCAGTCCCACATCTGCAGAAATGAGTCCAGCTACTTCCCGCAAACTGTCTGCCACCTGGCGCCGCCATCGTTCAGTGCGGTACAGGTCAGCATTGTGAATGGCTACAGCCACGTTATCCGCCAACGCCTCGCACAGGAACCGGTCGTCCTCGCTAAAGGCCTTGAGATGGTTGCTCTGCAGGTCTAATACTCCAATCACCTGGATACCAAAAACTAATGGGATGGTCATCTCGGCGAGTGTATCCTCAGGCGGGAGGGGCGAAGGGCGGTATCGAGGTTCCTGCGTCACATCGTTGACCAGCATGGTCTTCCCATTACGTGCCACCCAGGAAATAATTCCCTCATCATTATCCAGGTCAAGCACAGAACCTTTTAGCGACGTACTGCGTTCACCGCTCCCAGCTTCATAAATGATCTGCCGCCTGATGGGATGTACTGTGTACAGGTGGACATATGGAAAATTTAAATGCTTCTGGATGAGAACTGCCACATTATTAAGCAATTCATCCAGATCAAGCGTGGAGGTAATATCTTCACTTACCTCCGCTACCATTGCCAGGTGATCGGCGCGTATCTGCAATTCACTGTACAAGCGCGCCCCGTTGATTGCTATTGCGATTGTATCAGCCAGCGCTCGCAAAACAAGCAAGTCATTTGGGTGGAACGCATCCAGCTGATCAGACTGCACATCCAAAACTCCCAGGATTTTGTCTTCAATTTTTAGCGGCAGGACGGCCTCAGACTTCGTTTCAGAAAGCAAATCAATGAACTTGTATCGTGAGTCAGAACTAACATCATTGGTTACGGCTTCCTCCCCGGTCTGGGCAACACTCCCCACCAACCCTTCACCCAGCCTGGCTTTCACCCGCTTGCCTCCACCCCGCTCAGGGCCGGCGCTGGAACGGAAATGTAAAGCTTCCAGGCCGGGTTCGAGGGTGAATATGGCAACATAATAAAAGTGGAAAGTGCGCTGGATAAGTTTCGTGACCCTTCTTGATAATTTATCCAGATCGAACACATTGGCAATTTGTGCACTTACCCTGCGGACAAGAGTCAATTGCTCGATCCGCCATTGTTCAACGACAAAGCGATGCGATGCAACCAACGCCAATGAGATGTGACCTGCCAAACCATCCAGAAGCTCTATGTCTTTTTTACGGAAAGGTGAACTGGACCTCTCCACCTGAAGCGCACCCATTACGAGATCGCCATTCTTTAGTGGGACTGCCAGGAGCGTTTTTGATCCATCGGTGGAGGCGGTTAGGCCGGAGGAAAACGCCTTCATCATTTGCTCGGAAGGCGGTTGCGCAGGAAATACGGGAACCTGGTTTATCCCAGGTAACCTGAATAACCTTCCGTCCAGCCAAAGATCTGCCTGGCATCCCAGAATGTGACCGGTTGTGCCAATAATTAGGTCGAGTTGGGCATTAAGGGATGTCGCCTGCATGAGTTCCTCACCCAGCATGATCACCTGTTTCCAGGCAGATGGAGGGTGCGCGCTTTTTCCCTTTTCCGGGTCGATTTTCAAATGTTTGACCATGGTCAAAACATTGCCCGACTCTCCCATGGGTTCGAATCGCACCTCGTCCATGAGTCTTTTCATCAAGAATACGCCCAGGCCGCCAATAGGGCGGGAATCGAGATCGGCATCCAAGTCCGGCAAGGCGATGCTCGAAGGGTCAAATGATTTGCCATGATCATGGATGATAATGGTCAGGTTTTTATCGTCTAAGTCGCAGGTACATTCAATTTCGCCCCCCTCCGTTCCTTCATAAGCATGTTCAATGACATTGGTGCAAGCCTCATCCATGCTCAATTCAACGGCATAGATGGCAGAATCGTCCATCCCTGCATCCTTCGCCGCCCGGGCGGCGAACTCACGGATGGCCTCTAACTGGTCAAGGTTTGCAGAGAAGATTGCCGTGCGCATAAGAATGACGAGGCCGCCTCATTATTGGCAGGATTGAGGCGGCCTGAATATTTCAGCTATGGATGCAGGTTAGAAATTACCGACAGCCGGAGTAATATCATCAAATATCTTGAAAAGCGGGGTAAATCCGGTCAATTCAAGCGCATCCATCACCTTTTTGGGTACCAAGGCCAGCACAATCTCACCCCGGTTATAGCGCTTACAGTTGCGTTGGCCAAGAAGCATCGCACGGAAGCCGGCGCTGGACATATATTCAAGGTGGCTAAGGTCTAGGATGATCTTATATCGGTTCGAGTTGTTAAGCGCTTCAATAGCCTTTATCAGGTCGGGTGCAGTGAAACTGTCCACCTTACCGTTAATGCTAAGCAAATCACAATGTTTGAACTTCTGGGATGTAATTTCCATTTGACCTCCGTTCTCTCAATGGTCTTGGTGAAGAAATTATATCACGAGATAACTTGCCCCTAATTTACCCCTTCCTGGGGAACGGAGGGGATGTCCAGTTAGGTAGCGGGAAAATTATAATCCTGCGCCAAAGATTTCCCCGCCAAGTTTGAAGCCGGAGGCTTCCAGTCTTGGGCTGAACATGGGGCGCATCCCAGTCGGGCGGATTTGTCCGATAATTTTCCCCTCCGGCGAAACACCGGTTTGGTTAAACTTGAAAATGTCTGTCAGCGTGACCATATCACCCTCCATCCCGGAGAGTTCTGTGATGTGCGTCATCTTGCGTGAGCCGTCCGAAAGGCGCGCCAGATGGACGATCAGGTTTACAGCCGCGGCAATCTGTCTGCGGATTGCCAACAGTGGCATATCCAGGCCGGCCATCATTGCCATCGTTTCCAGGCGTGAGATGGCATCCCGCGGCAAATTCGCATGCAAAGTGGTTAACGACCCAGTGTGACCAGTGTTCATTGCCTGGAGCATATCCATCGCCTCACCACCGCGGACTTCCCCAACTACAATCCGGTCCGGGCGCATGCGCAAGGCATTACGGACAAGTTCGCGCACTGTAACCTCGCCACTCCCGTCCACATTTGGAATTTTAGTCTCCAATCGGACAACGTGGCGTTGCCTGAGCTTCAATTCGACCGCATCTTCAATGGTCACAATACGTTCATAATCGGGAATGAAGCCGGATAGGGCATTAAGGACGGTGGTTTTCCCTGAACTTGTATTGCCAGTAACGAGAATGTTCAGGCGCGTCACTACACACGCTTCCAAAAACTTCGCCATGTACGGGGTTAATGCACCCATAGAGATCAGGTCATCCATGGTCTTTTTTGTCTGCAGGAATTTGCGGATTGTTATGTGCGGCCCATCCACGGCAACGGGTGGGATGATGACATTGACTCGCGAGCCATCCGGCAGGCGGGCATCTGCAGTGGGGTAATCGGAATCAATCCGGCGGCCCAGCGGGCTGACGATCCGGTCAATGATGCGCAGCAGGTGTTCTTCGTTGTCGAATTTCAAATCAGTCTCGAGCAGTTCACCGTCGCGCTCAACGAAGATTTGTGTTGCCCCATTTACCATAATCTCGCTGATCTCCTGGTCAGGAAGGAGCAATTCCAACGGGCCATACCCGATGAGGTCAGCCAATGCAGAATCTACGACCCTGTCGCGAAACTCGGGCTTGAGATCAGCATTGGTGCGCTCATACGCTTCGAGCAACAATCGGCGCACCGCCTCCCGGTTCTGTATGTGCACATTAGCTTGATTTTGCATCTCCGTTGAGACGGCTTTGATCAGAAATTCTTTTAATTGCAGCAAGCGCGCATCCATCTGGATAAGTGTTTTGGGATGATATAAATCAGTCATGCTTCCCTCTCTTCTCCCAGTATAGCATAGAGGTTGGAGTCATCGAGAAAAACTATCCGGAAGATAAGTTTAAGGTTAAAATCACTATAAGCTTCCCGAGGAAATTCGCAAAGATGAGGCCCGGGATATCTGTAATTTCCTGGATTATGATCAGGCGAAGTTCTCGTATAAACTTAATACAACTTTCGAGGAGAAATGTATGAATAAAACCATTTTGGGGGTCTTCATTGGTCTCGTTGTAGTGGGCTTGCTCATCCAGTTAATCCCGCTGCCTGGTCGGGGAAACAACCCACCGATCATCGCAGAACCTCCTTGGGACAGCCCCCAAACACGCCTTCTTGCGAACCGCGCCTGTTTTGATTGCCATAGCAACGAGACTATTTGGCCCTGGTACAGTTACGTTGCCCCGGTCTCGTGGCTGGTATACAACGATACGGTGGAAGGCCGGCACAGGCTGAACTTCTCAGAGTGGAATACCGGCTCACAACGACGTTCGGAAGATATTTCCAAGGTCATCCAAAGAGGGAGTATGCCACCGGCAATTTACTTGCCCATGCACCCATTAGCCCGATTGGCCGTAGCCGAGAAACAGCAATTAATCACTGGTTTAGCTAATTCGCTGAAATAATAATTCGTTATTGGCCTCGCTGTGATGGTGGAATGGATTTACTTAATCGCAGCAAACCCGAAGCTGAATTACCAATATTCATCATTCACCTCAACGGGTTCTGCGGAATGATTTTGTGTTTGCAGTTGGGTTTTTCCGACCCCGATTCCATTTCAACTTCCTAAATGTGGACCTCGTCCCAAATGGAGCCGCCATATTACACTTGATCTAATCGCTATTTATTTGACGGATAATTTCAACTTTCTCATTCTTTCCATTCATCAATCAGCGATCCTCAATCGTTTTTCGTAAATCTTTATTTCAGCAGAAGTGTTTTAGGCTGAAACGATAACAAACTTTTATGCTAGAATACTGACAATTAATCCCCGATCCAGGCATAAAATTAGGAGAGTTGCATCATGGAACCCATGACCGATAACGCCCAATCTTATCCACCCCCGCCTCCTCCCCCCCAACGCTCCCGTAAAGGATTATGGATCGGCCTCGGCATTGGTTTAGTTGTTCTTTGCCTTTGTTGTATTCTCGTCTTGGTTGGGGTTTATTTCTTTAAACTAAACATCCCCGTTCTATCAAATTTCTTCCCCTCCCCTACACCAACCGGCCTGACCTATGACAACCCGTCAGCTGGGATTAGCTTGACTTATCCGGCTACCTGGCAATATTCCGATTCAGGCGATACTACCAGCGGCTATACGATCATCTTTGCCTCTTCGGCTGAAATTCTGACTAACCCCTCCAATTCATTTCAGACCGGTGCCATAATGGAAATATTTACCAATTCCCTTAAGATCAGCGACCTCCCGTTCACGGTTGACGCAAGTTCGATGGGGTCTGTAGTAGATTACGTTGCCACCTCTTCGAGTATCAGCCAGGGGGAAAACCCGCAAACTATAACGGTGAGTGGGTTTCCGGCAGCCTCGGGAATCTATACTTTGCCCGGGTCCGCCGGGTCTCCGTCGACAGTCTATCTCGTCGCCGTTTTACGGAACGATGAGATCATCATTCTCTTCGGGGTCTGCTCCCAGATCGAATGGTCACAATACAAACCAACCTTTGAATCGATCGTGAATTCGGCGATCATCGTCACGCCCTAATGCTTTGGGGCTGGTAGGAACAGTGCGAAATTCAAAAAGCCAGCCATTTAAGCTGGCTTTTGGTTCCAACTAATGGGCTACACGGGATTATGGAAGAAGCAGTAAAATTCAGCGGATGAAGAAACTAGTTCTCCATTTGATGCTGCTCTCCTTGGTTGCTGCCGGGTGCGCGACCTCGAAACCGGCCGTCACGCCATTTGCTACCCCCTCTCCGTCACCTGTCCCCTCCCAAACACCGACGCCTTCGGCCACTATCAAGCAACCTGCATTTACACCCACCTCTATCCTCATTGATGGGACACTCATCTTCAAGGTCAACGTCCGAAGCGGCCCCGGCACCACTTACGACTCGCTTGGCCAGTTGGAAGCTGGAAGTAATATACAGGTCACCGCCCGGGACAGTGCGGGAGCGTGGTACCAGATTCTCTTTCCCAACTCACCTAATGGACATGGCTGGGTGGCCGCACAATTTGTCACCATCGCCCCTGGGACTGTGGTACCGTTGGATGCCACACCCACCCCGGCTGGTCCGACTGGGCGCGTGATCCAGCGCTTGAATGTCCGAAGCGGGCCGGGGACTGCATTTGATTCTCTTGGGTTGATCGAACCTGGAGTTGCGGTCTCGCTAACCGGCAAGAACACCACGGCCTCCTGGTTTCAGATTGTTTACCCTGCTGGCCCTGGTGGGCGCGGCTGGGTAACCTCGCAATATGTCCAGACAGACGCCGCTTCTGATCTGCCGGTAATCGACGATTTCGGCAACATCGTCACGCCCGGTGCTGCCGGGACTCCTTCCGGTCCTGGCACAGCTCCCACTCCCACGGTTGGTCCGGCAATCGCTGATGGCGATTCCTCCGCCTCCCCTGCTGTCCGGGTTACTTTCTCAGCCATAGGCACAACTCGGTTCGTTTTTTCCAGCCAGGTTTCCGCACCGCAGGGTGATGGAGAAGATTGGGTCGAGTTCACCCCATTTTCCAATACTGAGACAAATGCGCAGCTAATGCTCAGCCTGACATGCACTGGTAACGACGATCTAACGGTGGACCTGTGGCAGGGTGACAAACTGCTCTCCGAATGGGGCAATCTTGCCTGCGGTGATACGAGAAAAACTATTCTGCTCCCTGCCGGGAGGACATACCTAATGAGTCTGGCGCCCCTTCCCGGAGATGGATTGCGGCTGGTGGCATACATACTGACCGTTCAAAACGATCCGTAACTGCAGCGGAGGTATTAAAAAAGTATGGGTGCGGCGACCTTGGGTTGGCGCACCTTTTTTAATATACAATAAGAGCATGAAGAAGACATACCGTCCCTATCGATTTCTTCTTCTTTCGGTATTTTATCTCCTGCAGATCGTTTCCTGCGGTCCGGTCTCTTACCATCGAGAATGGGCTTATTCCGACCTGCGCTTGCTTGACCCGCTCGATAATACTTCAATCCCATCCACAGAAATCCTGGCTGTTTACACCCGCAATATTGGTTTTGATATCGAAATCCGGGTGGACCTGCTCGACCTCCCTATCACACCCGATTACCAGCTTCGGATATTGCTCGATACCCTCCCCGGCGGCAATCCTTGGGATCTAATGATCGACATCCCTGCTGAAGGTCGTCCAAGCGTGACACCATTTACCTCCAATCTGATTCCGCGTCTCATCCGGGACCCGTGGCAAGACACTATCACAGTGCGCTTCAACCGCCGGAGCATTCCCCAACCCTTCACTCTGAAGGTGATATCCTTTATCCCAGGGGAGATCGATCCCGCGGATGAAACTACCCCTGCTCGGTCAGACGCGCTCCCGCCCACCCAGGTCGCCCCCACGGCAATTGTCTTTTGGAATACTTTCCCCGAGGCAACCCCCGCCCAGGCTCTTCGGCGCTGGGACGGGGCGCATACTGGTCCGCGCGGCGAGCGTCATGGCTTGAAACATATCCTTGATAGCGTCGGGCAGTATGGCATCCCGGTTGCCCTGCTGGATCTGAAAACTCCCGGGAGTTTGGCTGCATTAAAATATATGGGCATCATGCCTCAAATCCAAAATCTGACCAGACATAGCCTTCTGACCCTCCCGGATGTGGCATATGGCGATCCTGGAGATAAATCCCTGTCATTCAGCCTCCGCGCCGCAGCCGGGTTCGGTCTCCCCGCCAGCCAATTTGCATACAGTACGTCGAATATCCTGTTGGATTATCTGGTTCAATTTCTCCCTCTCGACGACGCCTCCCACATGGCAAGTTCTGGCAAGACAAGGCTTATTCCTCTCCCTGCCGCAGATGATATCCAGGCCACCCAGGACGGTCCTTCGCTCGATGTGCGCCGGGCCTTGGTCGCGGCGGCATTTTCCGCTGACCCTTCCGACTTGGTAATGCTTGGCGGGGACCTGACCAGATCTACATGGGGGAATGAAGACATGGCAGGTCTCACCTTTGCCTGGATTGCAGCCCATCCGTGGATCCGGCCGCTGACCTCCGAAAATTTGATAACGTTTCCTGTAGCGTCACAAATAGAAAATCTTTCCTCGCCGGCATCCGGTATTTCTCCGTTCCTGGCAAATTTGCGCATGGCCCCCAACAACTCCATCACCGATTCAGCCTGGCAAACTTATTTCATGCTTTCCACCCCAACCAGCGATGAAAAGCTTTTGGCTTTACGGACCGATTATTTCGGTCAGGTGGGAGAACTGCTTGCCGCGGCCCGCTGGGCTGACCATCCTTCCGCCCAGGCTGGTTGCGATCACGATCTGAACAGCGACGGACAATCTGAATGTGTCTTATCGAACAATAATTATTTCGTCATCCTTAACCCAACTGGTGCGCGCATGACGAACCTTTTTTACCTTGACAAGGCCGGTCCGCACCAACTGGTTGGTCCTTCAAGCCAGTTCACCATTGGGTTGAGCGACCCATCCGAATGGCACCCGGACCTCGGCCCTGCCGCAGATCCAAGCGTAATCCCTGGTGCGTTTAGCGATGATGTCCAAACCTGGATGATATACAATCATGATGTCACTGCCGAAGGCATCGCCTTCACCAGCCCGGACGGCAGCCGCGTCAAGAGTTACAAGCTGCTGAAGGATGGCATTGAGATCACTTACCAGGTTCCTGGGCTTGTCAGCACACGCATCCCACTGGCGGTGGATCCACAGGTATTTAATTTCAGCCCAACCGAATACACCGGCAGTCTCGCCTCTGGTTATTGGACCTGGGGATTAACCAACGGAATCTGGGTCGAGGTTCGTACCCAGGCGAAGCTCTCGTCCCAAAACTTCACGGATTCGTTACCGTACCTGTCTCAACCTGAAGACCCCGACCGTGCCTATCCAGCCGGCCATTACCTGCCCTTTCCCCTGTCGGTCGTCGAACTCCAAGGCAGCGGATTTTTTCGCGTTCAAATTACTGTAAAATGAAGAATTGCACAAACCCATTTTTTATGGTAAAGTTTGTCCAGAACATTCAAATTGAGGTGCCCTATGAACAAGAAAGATATCCCTGACATCATTGTAAGTCGCCTTCCGATCTACCTGCGCGCCCTGCGCCACATGCAAGCTATGGGGAAACTAACCACTTCTTCACAGGAACTGGGCGCTGGAGTGGGCATCTCTGCCGCCCAAATCCGCAAGGATCTCTCGCAATTCGGTGAATTCGGAAAACAGGGCACGGGCTACGATATCGCTTTTTTGATAGATCAACTGCGCGATATTTTGAGAGTGGAGCGTGTTTGGGACGTTGCCGTGGTAGGTATGGGTGATATGGGCCACGCATTATCGCGTTATCAGGGTTTCAGCGACCGTGGCTTCCGAGTAGTAATGGTCTTTGATAACGATCCTGGCAAGATTGGTGGGACGGTGGGAAATTTTGTCGTACGCGACACAAAAGACCTGGTAACTGCTCTTCATACAGGCGGCATCAAATTGGCAATGTTGTGCGTCCCGGCCGCTGCTGCGCAGGAGGTGACCAACCTGCTGGTAGAAGCCGGGGTCAAAGCCATTTTGAACTACGCTCCCATCAGTCTTAGTATTCCTGCAGGTGTACGGGTACAATATCTTGACCCGTCCATCGGGTTGCAAAGGATGACATATTACATTGGCTAACAATGGTTCTGGGTAATCATGCTAACCGGCGCTCTATAGAGAGCCGGTTTTTATAAATCTTCATAAAGGAATTATTCAGGGAATGGTTCTACATCTGGAGCGGAACCGCTGCGAGTCCGAGCCCGTTAGGCCCGACGTGAGTTCCAATCGCAGTCGTGACATTGACCAGCAATGGCTGGGCTACCACTTTTGATTTTACATCGTCTAGCAATAATCGGGCGGCAGATTCGGCGTTGGTGTGCAGAACAGCTAACCGTTCAAGCGGCCCCCAGGAATAGAGGGCACTTGCCAGTCGCTCAATGCCTTGCAGGCGAGTACGTGCCAGTCCTAACCGGTGGACAATGCCAAACCGCAGCTCGACTAGAGGTTGAAGACGAAGGATACCGCCGATTTTGGCCACCGCCCAGGAAACACGTCCACTCCGATGAATGTACTCAATGGTATCCAGTAGGGCCGCCAATCGCACCCTCTGACGCACACCCTCCACCAGTGCGGTCACTTCATCCAAAATGGCTCCTCTTGCCGCAGCCTCTGCTGCCATGATGACCTGAAATCCCAACCCCAGGCTCACCTGACCACTATCCAGAACTTTAACACGCTGACCAAATGCCTCGGCTGCCAGGCGGGCAGCATTAAAAATGCCGCTCAACTCATTTGGCGGATGGATGGAAATCACGAAATCTGCCCCACCTCTAAGTAATTTTTCATATCGCTCCTGTATAGCACCCACAGAAGGAGAGGATGTCGTCGGCGGAGGGTATAAATCCGGAAGACGGCTGTAAAACTCCTCTCGACTGATATCAATTCCATCGAAATAACTCTTGCTTCCAACATTTACTATCGCTGGAACTATTTCGATCCCGTGCCGCCCGGCCAATTCAGATGGAACATCGGCAGTGCTATCAGTCACAAATCCTAGTTTCATTAAAACCTTTATTCAAACTTTTCCATGATAACCAATGCGCTGCTCTGCGGACCGAATAACGCTGCCAGATGCGGAGCGATACTATGTTCGCTGAAGGGAGTATCCGGGAATGTCTCCTGAACGTACTGCCTCACAGCCCGGGTGCGGGAGGTGTTGTGGCTGACCCCGCCCATCAGGGCAATATGGGCTGGGGTATCGAATTCATTTATGAACTCTAGAAAAGACTCGAACAAATGTCGTTGTGTCCGCACCTTTTCCATAGGTGTCAGGCGGCCTTCCTCGATCGCAAAGATGGGCAGCATTCCCATCATCTCCGCTACCAGCGCCTGAGAATAGTCCAAATAGCCGGAATGGGCAAGATATATCAACTCCGGGATGCAGAAAAGCATGTAAATACGCGGGATGGATGCCCTCATCTGTCGTTCGATCTCTGCTGGCAGAGCACCTGCGGCTGCCGCGGCGGCCGCAGCCTGGACGAGGAGGCCCAGTCCGATGCCGGTTGTCTGCGAATCGATCACTTCAATTGTGGCGGGGTTACCGTGTTGCATCGAAGCATTAAGTGCAACCCGGGTCGTAGGATTGAGAAGGGATGAAAGGGTGAGCACGAAAATCGTATCGTATTCGCGGCTTAATTTACCGTAATATCGGGCGAATTCTTTTGTCGAGGGAGGGACTAATCGTTGGGCAAAGCCCTTGCCAGGCTGGGATTCATCCCCCGGTTGCGATCTGTTTTGAATTTCAAATGGGATAATATACACCCTTTCATGCCCAGGATAATTCGGGTGTGTAAACTGCACAGTACTATCGGTGAGGATACAAATGTTGGACATAAATGATTGCCGGAGGCACGGCCTCGGGCAATAACAGTTACTCTAGAGAAATAATGAATTGATAATGTGGCTGGCCGCCATCCTGCAATTCGATTTCCTGTGCAGGATACGCCGCCCGGATCACATCCACAATGCGGTTGGTCTCATTTATTGGTAAGCCCTCTCCATGAAAAAGGGTGATCAGCTCACGATCCTTTGCGTGCGCAAACGCCAATGCTCGCAGACAGGCTTCTTCCACCGTAGGGGCTGAAATCGCCAGTTTGCCATTTACCAGGGCAATGACCTGCCCCTGCTCCACCGAAACGCCGTCGATTTCGACCGTACGTGTGGCTGTAGTGATCTCGATGGTTGTCACTTCTTCGATGGCTATGTTCATTTTAGCAGTCACTGCTTCCAATTCACCGTCGGGGTTTAGCTGCATCATCGCTGCCAATCCTTGCGGGATGCTGTTGCTGGGAACAACGCTCACTTTCTTGACGGTCACATCCTTGGCTTGCTGGGCTGCCAGGATGATATTCTTGTTATTGGGCAGGATAATAACCTTTTCGGTCGGCAAATTCTCAAAAGCATCCAGAATATCCTTTGTACAGGGGTTCATCGTTTGCCCGCCTTCAACGATGGCTGCCACGCCCAGGCTGGCAAAGACACGCGAGATGCCTGCCCCCGGTGAGACCGCAACCACTGCAATCTGCCCCGGTTCGATTTTTGCCACTTCAATCCGGGCACCAGAAGCTTTGTGGTCAATCCCTTCCATCTGGGCAAGCAAGTTTTCCATGGCTATTTTGGTGATTGTACCCAGGGTCATAACAAAATCAATCGGTTCATAACGCTTCTCAGTTGGGACATGAATGTGCATTCGGTACATCCCTTCTCCCTCTCCCACCTGGATGGAGCTGCCGATCTTTTCCAATTCACTGTAAAACTTCGGTAAATCAAGCGCTTCTCTGGGAACGAAATCCACAACTACTTCGTAATCTTGTCCTGGCTCAATTGAATCCATCGTGTTCTCCAGATTCATTGCCGAAAGCGGCTGGACCGTTGCTGTGGGTGTGTCTAATGACTCGCCTTGTACAAATCGCAGCATTCCTTCCAGAATAAAATAAAGCCCCTTTCCGCCCGAGTCTACGACGCCGGCTTGCTTGAGTACCGGTAGGAGTTCGGGGGTCCGTTGAACAGAGGCATCGGCCTCAGTGACAACGCGGGCTAGAATTTCGCAGGGATCATCTGACGTCTTGAGGGCCTCTGAGGCAGCTGCAGCCGCGTCTTTTGCAACGGTCAGGATGGTCCCTTCTACCGGCCGAACAACCCCTTTGTAAGCAGTGTCACGCGCTTCTGCGAAAGCATGCACCAGCACTGGCCCATCCAAAACCTCATGCCCATGCAGCGCACGCGCAAAACCGCGCCACAACTGGGAGAGAATAACGCCGGAATTGCCGCGCGCTCCCATCAACGCTCCCTGGGAAACGGCCGCAGCCATTTCTCCAATTCCACGAAGACCAAGCCTGTCAATTTCGTTGTAAGCCGATTGCATGGTCAGGACCATGTTCGTGCCGGTGTCGCCATCTGGGACAGGGAAAACATTAAGGGCATTTACCATTTGCTGGTTGGCCCTCAGCCAGGTCAAGCCTGCTTCAACTAGTCTCTTGAGTGCTTGCCCGTCAATCGGCGTTAGCCTTAACCGTTCCAGCCGCGCTTGAACATCCGCATTCATACTTATAAATTCTCCTTACTTCATTCGGAATCGCTCACGTGCAGGCCCTGAACATGAACATTAACATTATGAACAGTCATTCCCATCGCTTTTTCCACCTGATAGCGCACAGCGTTGGCTACACTGGCAGCTACCGATGTGATCCGCGTGCCGTACTCAATAATGATATGCACATCAATATCAATTTCTTCACCGTTGTAATGAACCGCAACCCCATGCGCTGGCTCTTTAGTAAGCGTTGTGGAGATGCCTTCTGCCAGGTCTTTTGGTGCCAGGTCGACCACTCCGTAGGATGTCAGTGTGGCATGATAGGCAATTGTCGCCAGAGCGTTCGGCGAGATGTGGATCGTGCCTAAAGTGGTGGTTTCTTTTCCCATAGTTTTGTCCTCTTTACACAATAATAACACTTGGCTTGTACAAGGATACGTTTCGTGGTAAAATACGCCGCTCTCAAAAGATTGGCACTGGATTTATCTGGCAGGAAAGGAAGTCAAAAAATGGCGAAATGCGCTCACTGTGGTAAGGCCACTACCTTCGGTCATAACATCTCCTTCTCTCATCGTGTTACCAACCGTCCCTACCATCCCAACTTGCAAAAGGTAACGGTGGTCGAGAACGGTCGAAAGGTGAAGAAGACGCTCTGTACAAAGTGTATCCGCACACTGGTCAAGACGGCCTAATCAGTTATTAATCTACAGACAAGGTCACGGTGCAAGCCGTGATTTTTGTTTTCCTCTCTTCGGCTCAAGGGCGAGAGTGTTTATCTCAGATGTTCACGCAGAGACTGGATACCTGCCGCGATGCCTTCCGGATGATGGAAGACAGCGCTTGCTGTCACGAACGCGCCTGCGCCTGCGTCCCGGAGATGGGATATGTTTCCTGCAGAAATGCCTCCGTCCACTTCCAGCCAGGCTGGCGAGTGGAGCTCATCCATCATACGGCGAATTTCAGCCACCTTGGATATTATCTCCGGTATAAACTCCTGCCCGGAATATCCAGGATGGACGGTCATCACCAGCACCTGGTCGGCCAGGTTTAATACAGGTTCGATGTCCATGGCGGGGGTTGCCGGGTTTAGTGTCAACCCGGCTTTGCAGCCGAGCGACTTAATTGATTTTAAAGTACCGGCAATATCCGGGCAGGTCTCAATATGAACTATGAGGGAGCTTGCCCCTGCGTGTGCGAATGCTTCTAGGAGCTTTTCCGGTCGTTCAATCATCAAGTGCACGTCGAGCGGCAGCCTGGTCGACCGGTGGCAAGCCTCCACTATGACCGGCCCCATTGTTATGTTCGGGACGAAATGCCCATCCATCACATCCACGTGGATCCAGTCAGCGCCAGCAGCCTCACATTCGGCAATCTGCTCACCCAGACGGGTAAAGTCTGCCGAAAGTATCGAGGGGGCAATAATATATGGCTTCATCCCGGGTTACCGAATGGGCGGATTATACACGAAGTATATCCACATCCAGAACGGAATCAGTCCCAGCACAGCCACCAGCGCAGCCAACCCCAGACCCACTGAAACCCAGTCAATTTCGAGTACAGATGAGGGCATGGGTGGGGTTTTTGCAAAAGGAGCAGTTGCGTCGAAGTGTCCCGCTTCCGGCGTCAATGTCAGTGACGGAGCGGACCTGATATTGCCAAAGTTCATCAGGACGCGTCCCAATTGATCGGCAGTCCGGTAGCGCTGTGAAGGTTCCTTGGATAAAACTTTATTAAGAATCTGTTCAAGTGTTGGTGATATTTCAGGGAGCATCTCACTCAACAATGGCGGCTCTTCTTCAACATGCTGTCGGGCGAGATCAGAATCCGTGGTCGCCTGGAAGGGCAGCGAACCAGTCAACATCTCGTACATGATGATGCCTATGGAATAGACATCCGAGGCCGGGGCTGGGGCTGCTCCGGAGGCTTGCTCAGGGGCAAAATATTGTGGTGATCCCCAGACAACGTCCATCTGCTCTTCGGGAAGGATGCTTGAAAGGGCACGGGCGATCCCAAAGTCTGCAACTTTAAGTCGCATATCCGGGGTTACAAGCATGTTTTGCGGTTTCACATCACAGTGGACCAGCCCGGCGCGATGGGCATAGCCAATGCCGGCACAGGCTTGGATGAGCAGCGGCAGGGCCTCCTCGGGGCTGAACCGTATACGCTGCTTGATAAGCGTCTTCAAATCCTTGCCTGGGACATATTCCATGACCAGGAATAGTTTCCCGTTATCCAGACCAAAATCATGCATGGTGACAATATTTGGGTGAGACAGGTTGGCAGCTGCTTTGGCTTCCCGGCGGAAGCGTTCCTGGAAAGCCGGGTCACCCGAGTAATCCTCGCGCAGCACTTTAACCGCCACTATTCGTTCCAGCATCAGGTCTTGGGCGCGGTAGACAATGGCCATCCCCCCCTTGCCGAGCGGTTCCAGTAGTTGGTAACGTTTATTAAGTAACTTTGGCTCTTCCATATGCTGCCCGGTGGGGATTATAACACGCAGTATTTACTGTTCGTTCCTCCTGCCCAAAGTATAATAAGGGCATGGCTGACACTCTGCTTATCTACAACCCGGCTGCAGGACGCATCTCCGTACGCCCTTTTATCAGCGGAGTGATCCGGACTCTAAGCGATCACGGCTGGCGGGTGGAAGTGGCAGAGTCTCTCGATGGACGACATACCACGCAACTGGCCCGCATGGCTGCCGGGGAAAACTTTCGGGCTGTTTTCGTAATCGGCGGTGACGGGACCGTCGGGCAGGCAGCCTCAGGCCTGATCGGTTCAAAGACCGCTCTGGGTGTACTCCCCGCCGGGTCGGCCAATGTTTGGGCGCTGGAACTTGGTATGAAAGCCTTCACCTATCCGCGCTGGCAATTATTGCGTGAGAATGCCCGGCTATTGGCGGAAGTTGAGCCCTGCGCAATTGATGTAGGGCTGTGTAATGACCAGCCTTTTTTGTTGTGGGCAGGCATCGGCTTGGATGCTCTGACGGTCAAAAAACTGGAGCCTCGCAAGCGCTTCGAGAAGTACCTCAATGTGCCTGAATTTTTTGCTACCACCGTATGGAACGCCACTCTGTGGCATGGAATGAATCTGCGCGTCAGTGCGGATGATAAACATGTCGAGGGTCATTACCTGCTAGCCGTGGCCAGCAATATCCGCCATTATCTTGGCGGTTTGGCAGAGATTTCCCCAAAAGCCTATCTGGATGATGGACTGATGGATTTATGGTTATTCTCCGGCTCCACTCTGGCGGATGCCTTCCGTCACTTCTTCGACATGCAGTCCGGGCGTCACCTGACCTCTGACCAGGCCCGCTGCATTCCTTTCAGCAAAGCATCCATCGATTCGAGCACACCTTTCTCCCTCCAGATGGACGGTGAGCCGATGCTTGGCACGCAGCAGGCATCCCTTGAAGTGCTCCGGGGAAGCCTGCAGGTGCTGATTCCTCCGCGAGCCAGATATTTGCTTTGCAATGAAAAGGTATAATTCGTACCATTAACAGGCATCCTCATGGAAGCTGAAGGCTTTTTTTATCCTGGAATCCGCTTTGGATTTTGCCCCCTTTACTCTTTCCTGCCATTCAACACTATTGCCTGAATAAAGATGAAAAATATCTTGACTGGAAGAGTTTTGATTGCAACGCTGGTTATCGCCAGTGTTTTGTTGTGCGCCAGCCTCGCGTATATTTTGGTAAGACGTCCTGCTGCCGCGGCTCCAGACCTCACACCTGCCTTTGCTATTTTGACCGTCATTCCTGCCCCCACTTCCACGCCGCACCCCATTCCCCCCACGCTGACACCGTTTCCTCCTACGCCTACGACTTCTCCCACTCCAGCGCCAGGTCAGTTTGCTGTTGGCGTATACGTTCAAGTTACCAACACGGGTGGAGAAGGGTTGAACATCCATGCCGAAACAAGTATTAATTCAAAGGTGCTTTTTTCAGGAAATGACGCCGAAGTATTTTTGATTACCGACGGCCCCATCGAGGCAGAGGGATTCACCTGGTGGCGTTTGACCGCCTCCTACGACGCCTCCCGCGCTGGATGGGCCGTGCAGAATTATCTGGTAGTTATTCCGTCACATTAATTTTTCGATGTACCTATAATGAAACCAACCTCCATCACTGCCAATCGCGAGAAAAAAGAATTATCCGTCATCTGGGACGATAATCACACCAGCTTATATACATTCTCCTTGCTGAGGGCAGGCTGTCCGTGCGCTGAATGCCGCGGCGGTCATGACAAAATGGGTAATTCCCCCGACCCGTCCGTTTTTTTCGCAAATCTACCCGACTCCCCCGCCACCCGTTTAAAGAACATTATCCCGGTTGGCTCGTATGGCATCACCCCGATTTGGGAGGACGGGCACGATGCCGGGATTTACCGGTGGGCATACCTGCGTGCTTTATGCCCGTGAGGCAAGTGTCGTAGATAAAATATCGGCGGCAGGGTACCTGCCGCCGATATCGTTTCTCTCCATAAATTTCATTTTGGGGAGCCGTCTGGCATTTTTTCTCTTAAAGCCTGAATTTCCTCCCGCAGTCTCTTCACTTCCTGCTCAATCTGTTCATTATCGCGGGATATTTTTCTCAGGGTTTTAAAAAGCAGCCATACCAATAAAATCGGGATGGACAATAGAATCACATCTAAAATGATAATAATTATCTCACCAAGGCCAAATGAATTGAGCATCACTCTTATTCCTTTTTGAGAATATACTAACCTATGGTGTCCTCGTCGGCGTCCTGGTGGATGTCAATGTAGGTGTGAACGTGGGGGTAATGTTCAGATGCTGGTAGGCTTCCGTGCGCCATGACTCGGGCATCACATCTGCTGGCAGGGCGATCAACGCGTACCAGCAATTGCGCGCCCCTAGATCCGACTGGGTCTCTCCGATCGCCTCAAGGAATTGCGCTTCCCAGTAATAGACCTGCGCCTTGGTCCAATCCGTTTTCGCCAGTGGCTTGGCCTTTTGGTCCGCCTCAACATACGCATCACCCGGCATACCCTGCATAAAATAGGAGCGCGCAAGCCCAAGGTAAGAATCAAAGTCGAAGGGATTGTAATTGACCGCTGACTTAAAATCGGTCTCCGCCAGGTTGGGGTTTCCCAGGTTCAGGTAGGCAGTGCCGCGTTGGAAATAGGCTTTGGGATTACGCTGGTCGGCGTCAATTGCTTTATTGAGAACCTCCATAGCCGCTTGGTAATCCCCGGTCTCATTGAACGCAGTCCCCAGTTGCAGAAAGGCACTGGCATCATCCGGTCTGAAAATCGTGTAGGTCTGGAGCACACTGACCGCTTGGGCTGTCTGACCGGTTGCAATGTAAGCGCGCGCGAGTGTCAGATATACCGGCACCAGAGTCATGTCGAGCTCATTCGCATGGATGGCCGATTCCAGCGCTGCATCATTTTCTCCCAAATTCAACTGTGCATCTGCCAGGGTGAGATAGGCCATGGCAGAATCCGGAGTAATTTCGATAGCACTCTCCACATCCCTTTTCGCTGCAGAGGGGTTGCTATCGACCGTGTATGCGCCGCGTGCAATGTACGCTTCTGCATAGTTCAGGTCCAGGTTAATGGCTGCGTTCAAGTCACCGATGATATCCGCATCCGGATTCAGCCCAAGGTTCGCACGAGCCCGGCCCAGGAAGGCAGGTGCAAACGAGGAGTCACGGTTAATGGCTTCCTGGTAGGCATCTCTGGCGCTGCGCAGATCACCCTTGCTGCGATAGGTCTCCCCCACATAGTAATATAGGTCCGGTGCGTCCGGTTCGAGCTTAATTGCTTGGTCGAACAGGGCGAGGGCATTGGGATAATCTTTCGCCCAAAGGAAACGCAGACCGGCTTCAAAGGCGCTGCGGTTCGTGACAGGATGCTCCGTCATTACGTAGAGCGGTGTGGGTGTATATGTAGAGGCAAGGAACATCCACAATGGTGTGGGTCCAAGGAATGTTGGCGTGGGAGTCCGGAAGAGGGGGGTGACGGTTGGAGTGAAAGTGATGGTTATCGTGGGTCGATGCGTGGGAGTGCGTAAAGGAGCGGCGCTGTTGGGTAGCAATAAAGACCTGCCAATGAACAGGGCGCCGATTATGATCACCGCAATGCCAAAAATGGAGAACAACCGCGACACCGGAGTATTCCAGCCGTTGATTTTCTCTCTTGGCTCCTGGGAGATGATCAATTTCTCCTCCCATAGGCGCGGCCGGTTGAGCGGGAAGGGCGGGATAGAATCGTCCGGCGGGAGCGCCCCCATCAGGATCAGGCCGCGCTTGGCAGCGGCATTTTGCGGGTCTGCCTGGAGGACCATCTGCAAGCAATATATGCGTTCCTTTTGTGCGTCCACTGCCGCACTGAGCCAGAGCCAGTACTTGGGATTCTTCTGATCCGTTTTGAGCAGGCGAGTCAATAAATCGCGCGCCCGCGCCCGATCACTCAGGCGCAACGCATCAATGGCCTCGCGTAGCATCGTATTTTCCCCGGATTCCTCAGACGAAAGTCCATCATCATCAGCCATAAACTGAGTTTAGCACAGCCTGAAGGTGTGGGCAAGTGAAACGTGTATAATCTCCCCATGCGAAGATTCCTGGCCTGTCTGTTCCTGATATTATTTTTTAATGCCTGTGCTGGGAAAACCACAGCAGTTACGGATCTTGCGCCGGCGGTCCCCTACAACACTGCCACCCCTTCCGAAACACCCACCGTCATACCCCCATTGCCGGGAATCTTCCTCCCCACCCCCACAACTTTTACCTACACCGTTGTGCAAGGTGATACATTAAATGGTATTGCTGATCGCTACAGCCTGACCCTGGAAGCTCTCCTGGCCGCCAACCCCGGCGTCCGGCCGGAAGCCCTCCTGGTAGGGACAACGCTCATCATCCCGTCAGGGAATGCAACCCCAGGCGCTTCAGCACCCACCCCGGTTCCGCTCCCGGTCCAACAGGCACGCTGCTGGACTGAATCAGGTGGCGGACTGTGGTGTTTTGCCTTGATGCAAAATATTTACGCTGAGACCCTTGAAAACCTTTCCGCTCAGTTTATATTATTGGACGCGAGAGACCATGAACTCGCCAATCAAACGTCTTATGGCTTGCTAAACGCTCTCCCTTCCGGAGAGTCCATGCCGCTGGCGATCCACTTTCCTCCTATGGTACAGACCAACGTTTCCATGCGAGTCCAGTTGCTGACGGCCATCCGACTGCTGCCAGGCGATGCTCGCTACTTGCCGGTAATGGTGGAGAACACTCTGGTGATGGTGGAATCCTCCGGGCGGACGGCACAATTGACCGGACGGGTGATTTTAACCGGTTCAGGTACGGCGAACACTCTCTGGGTACTGGCAACTGCTTACGACGCGGCGGGGAATGTGGTCGGGGTGCGCAGGTGGGAATCCCCGTCGGCGCTTGCCGCAGGGATCCCCGTGTCATTCGATTTTATGGTGTCCAGCGTGGGGCCGGGTATTGACCGGGTGGATTTCCTGGCAGAGGCAAGACCTTAAAATGAACCCTCTCCCTTGCGGGACTATTGTTCCCGGAGCAAAGCAGATCGGGGGAGGGGGTCTAAAGCCAGGGGGAAAATCTTATGGTTGGAGCCGTAAATAGCGTTCCAATGGAATGCTGATCGGCAACAGTACAAATCCTTTCACATCCGGCCTGACCAGTTCGTAGGAAACATCGTGCATGATGAACAAGGCCGGTGCATCCTGAACGATCATCTGCTCGGCTTGCTGGTAGAGCTGGATCCGTTTGGTCACATCTTGCTCCAGGCGTGCCTGATCAAGGACCACATCCAGCGCCGGGTTGCTGTACTTTCCGGTGTTCTGCTGCGCGCCGGTATGGAAAAGGACGTCGGCAAAATTCTCCGGGTCGGGATAATCTCCACACCAGCCACCGGAAAAGAGCTGTCCATGCTGGCCGGAGTTTAGCAAATCATAATATCTATCTGGTTCAAGGTTTTCGATGGTAATGGTCACTCCCAGGTTTTGTTCCCACATTTGTGCCATGGCTGCCACGCTTGGGCCTGCCGAATTGCCAAAGCCTGCATCGGTAAAAGTAATGGGCGGTAACCCCTGCGGACCACTGTACTTGGATTCAGCCAATAATTGGCGCGCCTGCCCGGGATCATAGGGAAGCTCTTGGAGGTTCAGGTTGTATCCGGGCAGGGCGGGCGGATAGGGCCCTTTGGCTGGGATGCCGACGCCATTATTGACCACGTCAATATATTTCTGCCGGTCGAATGCCATTGTAAAAGCCCGGCGCACTTTGACATCATCGAAGGGCGGCTGGGTTACATCAAAAACAACGTATTCGGTGCAAAGGCTCGCACCGCTGTAAACATCGGGATGGAGAGGGTCAGCCGGGTCCAGTACACGTGCGACATCGGAAGAAGAGATGCCGGTCATATCAATCTCGCCCGATTCGAACAGGTTGATGCCAATCCCCGAATACAATTCCACGACGATTTGCGGGATGGTCGGCGCACCCAGATAAAAATCCTTGTTCGCGTCGTAGACCATCACCTGGAAGCTGTCCCAGCGGGAAAGTTTATAGGGTCCCGTGCCGTTTGGCGTACGGTACCAATTCGAACCGGATTCGACGTTTTTCTGGTCCAATACAAAGGCAACCGGCATGGTCAATTTGAACAGGAAGTAAGGTTTGGCTCCATCTATCGTCACCTGCAGGGTATGATCGTCGAGAGCTTTCAACCCGGAGATGTGGTCTGTCGTGCCTGCATGCATCTCTGCCACACCGATGATATCGCCCAGATAGGTAAGGACTGTATCGGACTTGGTGGCCTGGTTGGCAGCGCGTTCCCATGAGTAGATCACATCTTGCGCCACCACGGCACGGCCGTCGTGGAACTTGGCATTTGTCCGTAAATGGAAGGTGTAAACCGTGCCATCAGGAGAAATGTCCCAGGTTTCGGCCAGTTCGGGTACCAGATTCAAGTTGGTGTCGAGTGACACCAGTCCGCTGTAGACGCGTTTATCGCCAGAATCGTGTTCGGTTGCTGGATCGTAGTCGCGCGGGTTGGTGCTTTCGCCGCCTGAAAGAAAAAGTGCCTGGCTGCGATTCACACCATTAATAACCGGCGACTTAAAAACCATTCCATTCAACAAGGCAGCTACATCGTTGGCATAAATATCATACGCCGATAGTGAACCGTAGGTCAGTATAAAAAACAAGCGCGACCCGTATATTGCCGTTGTCAGGTTAATTTTCAGATCTTTGCCGTTGCTCTGGGCCGTCACCACCTGGCTCCAGGCTGGCGTACCGTCGGAACGGGAAAGTGCCGCGTTGCTGACAACCACGACATTTGTCAATCCGGTCAATGCAGAACTGCTGAGGGAGGCGATCGTCGATTCAGGCGTATCACCCGTTTGTGCCGCAAACACATATAAATATGAAAACACGGTCTGGTCAGGGCTGGCAAAACCCATAACCGCCTGGTCACCCTGGGCGGGCGTCTGCTCAGTCCATCCGGCCGGATAATGAACCTGCACACCGCTCTCCAGGTTTACGTAAGTAAGTGGCTCAACCGTTGGAGTCAATGTTGCGGAATTTGCCGGTACGCTTGTGGGGGTGGCAACACCCGTAAGCTGGCAGGCAAGCAGGATAAAGGCTGTGACCATCAGGAGCAAAAAATATTTAAAAGTGTGTTTCATTTTTGCCTCCGGCTATGGCGGCGGGTGGTCACAATCACCGGTACGGCAATCACAACGATTGCCAGGATGCAGCCGATCAGCCCAAACTCGATTCCCGTTAACACCCCAGGGCTGATGCCAAGGCGTTCGGCTAAAGGCACCGAAGTTGGCGCAGTGCCCGGGAGCTGAGCAGATGCAGTCGGAGTGACCGAAGCTTGCACTTGGGTTGGTTGCAGCGTTGAAGCAGGCGGCGCCAGTGGAGCGGCGCCGATAGGGACAAATGTCGGTACCTGGGTCGGTGTGAAAACCGGCGTCGGGTTCGAAGTCCCAACCCGAGGCGCTGCACCAATCGACCCCCGCCAGGCATCTTCCAAACCATTCGTATCAAATCCATAGGATGACTGCAAAGCCTCGTCTATCGTAATTCCATTGGCCAATGCATGCAAAAGAGCTGTCATCTTTTCCCGCCCATACGTCTGAATGAGATAATTGACCACGCTGTAAGCTTCTGTATAGGACAGATTGGCGCGGTTGGCTTCATCCGAGAAAGCCCCCGCCAGTGAACTCAGGGCAAGTAACTGGTTGGCAGTCTTGGCCTGCTCGAATTGGGTCATCTCAGTAGCTGCTGGTCCACCCTCTCCGTACATTGCCAGCCCTTCATTAAGCCAGGTTGGGATGAAACCCAGGCAGGAGAAGGTCAAATGACCAACAAGCACATGGGTCAGTTCATGGGCTTCAGTGCTTTTCCCCCAATCCAGTTGATCGGTTGAAACGCCGATGATGATGATGTTTGTCTCAGGGAATGCCTGCCCGCCGATCCAGGATGGTTCGTAAAGGATGGCATCTTTTAAATCATTGGTATTGGCATAAATATAAATATCAACTGGCTTCTCGGAACTTATACCCACATCCTGTGAGAGACGCACCAGCGCCTGGGCCGCGGCATCGTGCAAGGTTTGCCCGAAAGACTGCCCGCCGTCATAATAATGGAGGTTGATGTTTCCCCCGGAGATCACCTGCCAACTATGGGTGTTGTCCAGCCAGATGATCGTTTGTGTGGGGCTGGTGAATTGGGCGCTATTGGCATCCTCCACCAGCCAATGCCACCAGAGCGTGGCTCCCGGCGGGACCGAACCAGACTGGCGCATATCCCACGTCCACTCTACTTGCACGTCACCCGCAGCTGTGAACTGCGGGAAGGCCTTGGCTACCACCGTACCACAGGTCAATTGGTCCATACCATATTCAAGCACCACCGAAGTAATATTTGCCCCGGCCTTAAACTCGGCCTTGAAGGTGGCGGTTTCCGGAAATGAAAGGGATGGCACATCACTGATGAGCTGGATGCTTGTTTGGGCGCGCACCGGTACCGCCAGGCTGTATAAAAGGATGCTGAGCAGGGGAAAAATGAACCAGCGAATTTTTGTCATGGGGCTCCTCTCCGATAAAAAACGAATACAGTAAAGTATAGCATTTTTTCTTGACTCCCATCCCAAATCCTGATAGACTTCCACGCCGGTCATTCCAGCCCTGTGTTAGGCGTCCCTAAGGGAAAAGGAAAGTACAGACCGGTAGTCCGGCGCGTTAACCTTGTATGGACGGGGTGCCTTTGGTATAATTCCCCCGCTTAAGCCGGGAAAGGACGCCTGCCGACGTAGCTCAACCGGCAGAGCAACCGCCTTGTAAGTGGTAGGTTACGGGTTCAATTCCCGTCGTCGGCTTGGATTGTTTACGATCACCTTCCCGCGTTTTTGTTTGTCAGTTGGACCCATCGTCAATGGGATGGGAACAAGCGACCTGCAAGTGAAACGTCTGGAAAGCAAAAGGGCAGTTACCCAAGTGGCCAAAGGGGACTGACTGTAAATCAGTTGGCAAAAGCCTTCGGAGGTTCGAATCCTTCACTGCCCACCTCCGCCCTCATAGCTCAGTTGGTAGAGCACATTCTTGGTAAGAATGGGGTCATGGGTTCAAATCCCATTGAGGGCTTCGCGACCTAGTAATATGGTTTAGAAAGGAGCAAGGATATGGCGAAGCAGAAGTATCAGCGGACGAAACCGCACATGAACGTGGGGACCATGGGACATATTGACCATGGGAAGACGACCTTGACGGCGGCGATCACGAAGTACAGCCAGTTTCTGGGGAATGCGCAATTTCGAGCGTAC
>DASVKG010000111.1:0-6216 GCA_036385495.1 Anaerolineales bacterium
GCACACTCCTCGGCTTCGCGTATGACGAAGCCTAGAATTCCTCGAACCGTTCCACAGGTATGGTAAAAACCGTTGCCCCGCCCACCGTCACAGGCACGGGGGTCGGCAGCGGTAGCGGCGAACCTTCCAGAGGGATGGCCAGGTATTCCACCCGCTGTCGGCAGGATTTTTGCAGCGCCACACGCACTTCATCTTCCTTGCCCTCGGGCAAGCCTACCAATAACGTGGCATTGCGCCTCCCCAGGAAGCCGCCGGTGCTGGCCAGGTGAAAGACAGGCACGCCCAACGCACCTAGGGCGCGCGTTGCCAGGTCCACGTCCTGTTCCTGGACTATGGCGGTCATTAAAAATCGAATGGGGGGAATATCCATGCAAGCCTCCTAACCGGACGTGACCACCGCATCGGTCGGGTCCTCCAGCGTTACCGTCTGCCCGTTGGGGAACACAATCACTGACTGATCTGCTTGGCGAGTAATGGTCAGACCCCTATATTTTACCGTAACTGGCCAGGGAAAAGGATTCTTTCCGCTCAAAACGACCTGCAGTCCCGTGCTAACCCCGGGACTACCTCGCGTTGATTCGATCCGGACTCCAAGCGTGTCCAGGAACAGACCGAGCGGTGCGAGCCCCTGGACCGGATTCCGTTCCCCGCTACCTGCACCGCTTGTGGCGTGATATGCGTGCGCAAAAGCATGTTCCTGCTTAAGATTCTGGATGACCGCGGCCATCAGCCTCGCCGTCAGACCGGCTGCTTCCTCCCTCAACCCATAGCTCAGCAGCCCTTCGCCGATCAGTGTGTTCCAGGGCATGTGGACGGCCTGGCAAACGGGAGAGGACTGTGGGTGGGGGGAGGCTGCGCCCCGTCCCGTCCGGGATTCGGGTTCATTTGCTGGAACCGGGGCTACCTCGCCTCGTGCAGGAACTGGGGCTAGCTGGCAAGCCGGGATGCCGAACTTTCCCCCGAACCGGTCAGCGGAGAGAAGGGTCCGGTTAACAATGTTCAGGGCGCGGCGTGCGTTTGGGATTCCGGCCCACAGCGGCAGGAAGAGGGTCACGTCTTCAAAAGAAAAGTCCATCACGGAGACCGAAACCCAGTCGCGTTTTTCCAGCCCGGCCACTATGATTTCTGCCACGCTGGTATAGACCAACCGGGTGGTGGCAACGGCCAGTTCCGTTCCCCATTGGAAGTCCTTGTGTTCCAGGTGTTCGATCTGGTTGGCCTCGCCGTTCTGTCCGTGCAGACTGACTTCCGGGCGACGGGTGGCGTCCCCGTTCAGTTCAAGCCTGATAAGTAGGCGGGCGGGCTGCCGGATCCTCTGTCCCACTGCGAGCGTCCCCATGCCACGCCGGGTGCCGAGTGGTTTCCCTGCCGGGCTCCGATGGGTGTCGCGGTCGCGTACGTGGTAAAGCACACTATCGGCCTCCCAGCATTCTTCGGTCAGGACGCGCAAACGGCCGGATTCCTGTTCCCACTTAGAGCGGTTTTTGGGTTGGTCGAGTGCACCGGCAATATAAGCAAGCGCTTGCGCTTCCCGGCACAACATTGCAGCCAGGGCCGGACTTTCGGAAGTGGAGATTTCGGCTCCCAGTCCGTCTTCCTGCCAGACGGTAAAAGCGGGGTTATCTTCGAGGCCGGTTTGCAGGGGATGATCCCATTCGGGGAAACCGTCGCCATCTCGATCATGGGACCGGTCAGACCAACAGCGGGTAAATGCTTCGAGCGCGGGTTGGACTTCCTGCAAGAAATTCAGATCACGCGTCTTTTGGTATGTCAGCCAGGCAAGGTTTGCCAGGAGAGGGGCCGCCGTCCAGCGCCCGAGTTGACCTGCCAGACCGGGCTTCCGGTCTACTGAGCCAGTCTCTGTCTGCCCGGAAAGGAAGTTGCGCACCAAGCCGGCGGCCAATTCGGGTGCTCCGGGAAGCAGGCTGGCAAGGCTGCAGGCTTCCAGCATTGGCTGCCCACTCCACAGGTGGGGATAATCGCTGCCATCGCCGCGAGGCGAATAACCTTGGTCTGGTTGGCGGGTGAGCACGAATGATGGATTGGGAAGGTGGGAGCTGGGGCCGAAGAATAGTCCAAAAGCGGTTTTCTGACTGAGGGCAAAGGCCGCGTCCCAATCCGGATCGCCGGTAAGGACATCGATGGTCTGGGCGGCGTTGATCATTTCGATCTTTACGCGTTCGGACTCCCAGGGACGGGCAGCAACACTGCGCGCCAATTCGAATGATTCTTTTGGTGTTGCAAGAGCGGCCTGCGCCCAGGTGAGTGTGCGTGTGTAACCGGCAGCCAGGGCCAGGTCGATAGCAAGGGAAGGGTACGGTCCAGGTCCAGGCTGGGGACCACCCGTTAGGAAGATGACCGGTGCGAGGTCCGCGCTGCGCCCTGACAGGATGTTCACCGTTTGCATTGAGAGCGGTGCAAGGCTCTGCCCATCCAGAGGGGTAAGTTGTCCGCATAGTTCGAGCAGGAGTCTTGCCGGTACTCCGCTATTGTTGGTGACTATGAAGCGTCCGGCGGCGGAATGCGAATCGGGGGCCCAGTATTCAACCGCCACACCGAGGCTTGGAAAAGGGGAAAAATCGAGTGAGAGGAAATTTGGGAAGAACCGGCGCAGGCGCGGAGGGAGTGAAAAGGCAGCTGGATCAGAAACAGATTTGCTGCCGATAGTGAAACGCGGAAAGAGGCGCATCCTGCGGGCTCGCAACCCGTAAGTGGTATACAAGGATAAAGCAGGCGGGTCGCCGCCGGTTTCGAGTTCCCAGATATGGTCGTTGACGTAATCGGGGGTGCACAAGCGAAAATCTGCAGCCAGGGTAAGGGAAAGCGGGTCACCGGGGCCGAGAGTCCAGTCGCGCATCAAACAAGTATAAGGGTGTTTTGACCGGTGGTCAAAGGTTTTGTGCTAGAATTGTTCAAATAATGTGATGGACTATGCCAAAACCTGAAGAACCCCGCGATAAATTCCACCGCTTGGTGGACCCTGAAGGCGAAACACAGGCCGAGCCGCCTGCCGAGGAATATACCCCCGGCAGCGGGACACGCCCCGTTCGCCACCCTGCGGTGGACGAGAATGGCATGCCCCTGCCGCGCCATGTGGAAGAGATTGACATGGGGGCAACGCGTGTTGGTCAGGCGGCTTATGAACAAACTCCCACTCCGACGGCTCGCCGTCCAAAAACGACCCCTCACGTGCCGCCTGCACCTGTTCGCCAGTCATTTAACTGGTCGAAGGCAGGTGGCTGTATGCTGCGCGGACTGATTACCAGCATTTTTATCGTCGTGGCACTGGGGCTGGTCCTGTCCGCGGTCGGCATGTATGAATATTACTCCATCGCCTCTAGCCTGCCCAGCGTGAGTGACTTGAAACAACGCGCTTCGCAGTTCGAAACGACACACATCCTTGACCGCAACGGGGATGTCTTGTATGAGATCAGCGATCCGAACGCAGGGCGGCGCAACTATGTCCCGCTTAATGAAATTTCTCCTATTCTTGTGGCGGCCACGATCGCGACCGAAGATAAGGACTTTTATTCACATGGCGGTTTCGACCCGTTGGCCATCCTGCGGGCTTTTTGGCAGAACATCACCAGCGGTGAGACCGTCTCTGGTGCCTCGACCATTACCCAGCAATTGGCGCGGGCTTTGCTCTTAACGCCCGAGGAACGCGGTCAACGGACCTACATGCGAAAAGTGCGCGAGGCCATCCTTTCTGCCGAGATCGAGCGCCGCTACAGTAAAGACGAAATCCTTGAACTCTACCTCAACGAAATTTATTACGGCAACCTGTCCTATGGCGTGGAAGCTGCTGCCGAGACTTATTTTGGTGAAACTGCAGGCCAGTTGAACCTCGCAGAAGCGGCTTTTTTGGCCGGTCTCCCTCAGGCTCCTTCGTTGTATGACATCTATACCAACCGGGATGTCACCATGGTTAGGTTCCAGAACGTTATCATGGAAATGCTCACATTGAGCATTGAACGGCACTGTATCTACATCAGCAATGCCCCAGATCCGGTCTGTGTGGATGGGCCATCTGCCGCGGCCGCCATTCAGAACATTCAAAATCGGACCTTCAACTCCCCCACAACCGTCATGCGTTACCCGCACTGGGTGCAGTATATCCGGACCCTGCTCGAACAGCAATTCGATCCGCAAACGATTTACCGCTCCGGGTTTACAGTTTACACAACCCTCGATCCAGACCTGGAAGACTTAGCCCAGCAATCTGTCACTACCCAGGTGGTGTCCTTGGTAGACAAACACGTCACTGATGGAGCGCTGGTGGCAATCAAACCTTCAACCGGGGAAATCCTGGCAATGGTGGGTTCGCCGGATTTCTACAACGAACCCGATGCCGGGCAAATCAACATGGCAGTCAGCCCCACTCGCCAGCCTGGATCTTCGATTAAACCTTTTACATACCTGGCTGCCTTTGAAAAAGGCTGGACTCCCTCAACCCTCATCTGGGATGTGCCTTCGGAATTTCCTCCTTCCGGACTTCCTAATGACCCGAATCCCCCTTATGTGCCGAATAATTTCGACCACAAATTCCATGGCCCGGTCACTGTCCGTGTGGCATTGGCGAACTCATACAACGTCCCAGCAGTCAAGGTGCTGCAATTCGTTGGCGTATACGATGACCCGAACACACCCCAGAAAGATGGCCTTGTCGGAATGGCCGAGCGCATGGGGATCACCAGCCTGACACGCTCTGACTACGGCCTGTCACTCACTCTGGGCGGGGGTGAAGTCAGCCTGCTGGAGATGACGGGTGGGTATGCCGTCATCGCAAATGGCGGGTTGAAGGTTCCGCCCGTGGCGATCTCGAAGATCGTGGATTTCCAGGGCAATGTTGTCTACCAGTACCAACCCCCGGCAGGGGAACAGGTCATCAGCCCCGAACATGCATACCTGATGTCCTCCATCCTCTCCGACAATTCCGCCCGTGCACCGGTCTTTGGTCTAAATTCGATCGTCAACCTGCCCTTCCAGGTGGCGGTCAAGACCGGGACCTCGAACGACACGCGCGATAACTGGACGCTCGGCTACACTCCGGATTTGGCTGTGGGTGTCTGGGTTGGAAATGCCGACTACACCCCGATGGAAAATACCACCGGGATAACTGGTGCCGGGCCAATCTGGGCTGAGTTCATGACTTATGCCATCAACCGCTTGACCAGTGGAAATCCAACGCCTTTCGTGCGCCCCGCAGGGGTTGAGCAGCACACCATCTGTACGGTTTCTGGCACTCAACCATCACAGTGGTGCCCCAGCCAGCGAGAGGAGTATTTTGCCCCTGGGCAACCGCCATTTCCTCCTGAAGATGACCTGTGGCGTAAAATTCAGGTGGACACGTGGACGAACCTGGAGGCCTCTTCAGAGTGTTCTGATGTTTTTACAGATGAATATATGGCAATTAATGTCGACGAAGAGTGGGCGCGCAATTGGATCCGTCAGGAAGATGCCGGACAGCAATGGGCGCGCGATATGGGATTTGATAAAATATTCTTTGTTCCTGACCGGAAGTGCAATGCCAATGATCCGCACGCGCGCTTGCAGTTTGTCGGTCTGGAGGATGGACAAACAATTACGCAGAACTCACTGGATATCAGCATTGTGGCTGACGCAACCGCCGGATTCCGTTCCTGGCGATTGGAATGGGGCCCGGGCAGTGACCCCGAAAACTTGGTTACGTTGTATGGCGATATAAACACACCTGTCTCGTCGCCGACCAAGGTTTATACCTGGGACCTGACTGGAATGTCCGACGGACAGATTATCCTACGCCTTTATATGCAAGGTGATGGGAATACCTATGCTGATTATAATCTCCACCTGAACCTGAGTCTGCCTACCCCCACGCCGACCCCAACCGAGACACCCACCCCAACGCCGTCTGTCACACTTACCCTGACAGAATCTCCAACCAATACGCCAACCCCAACTGCGACGCCCTCAGAAACTCCTACGGAAACTCCGTCGGATACGCCATCGGAAACACCAACGTATTAACCCAAATTCCGATGGGTGCTTGGTCAATACTGCTGATTTGGGGAATTCTCAAAGACCTGTTATTATTAATGCCCCGAAAAGAAATCCGGGGCATTTCGCCGTAACGCTGCGAATGTCATGGCGTCATGATCGGCCGCCAGGCTGGATCAAACTCCATGAAAAGACCATTCGTCAGGCGCACAATGGCTCCCGTACCATCTGCCTTAA
>DASVKG010000112.1:0-18247 GCA_036385495.1 Anaerolineales bacterium
AGATGTGTAATGCAACATTCTTTATAACTTGTTATTATCCACATGGCTCCCTATCCTATGCGCCTGAGCATTGTCCTCCCAGGGGGGCGCGAGGCCAGGGAGGACAGCGTTAGATTTAGAGGGGGATATGCATCCGCGAAGGAGGGATAGTACCCATAATCCCCGATGCCGCGATTGCCGCTTTGTCCCGGGAACATTTTCGTGCCGGGAACCGTCTTCACAATGTTATACTATCACCCTACAAGGAGTTCAACATGCGTACCAAACTTTCCATTTTCGTAATTGTTTTAGCCCTGGCCCTGAGCGCCTGCGGAACGGCGGCCGCCCAGCCGCGCTCGCTGAGCGTCAGCGGCAACGGCACGGTCTACCTGACCCCCGATATTGCCTATATCTACATCGGCGTGCACAACGAGGAACCTGCGATAGCCACTGCGGTCAATAGCAATAACACCCAGACCCAGGCCCTGGTGGATGCCCTGAAAAATGCAGGCATTGCCGCGGTGGATATCCAGACCAGCAATTTCAGCGTCTATACCACCTCATATGACAAGGCGACCGGCCAGCCCACCGGCACGGCCTATGCGGTGGATAACACGGTCTACGTGACCGTGCGCGACCTGACCAAGCTGGGTACTCTGCTCAATACAGCCGTGGGAGCAGGTGCCAACAATATCAACAGCATCACCTTCGACGTGGCCGATAAAACCGCCGCCATGGCGCAGGCTCGCCTGAAGGCGATGGACAATGCCAGAAGCCTGGCCACCGAACTGGCCAAAACCGCCGGCGTGACCCTGGGTCAAATCCAGGTCGTAAACTATTCTGACAATTCCCCCATTGCGTATAATTATGGGATGGGCGGCGGGGGCGGCTCAGCGGCTCCGAATGCTTCCGTGCCGATCCAGCCCGGCCTGACACAGGTCACCGTGACAGTCAGCGTAACCTACGCCATCAAATAACCCGGTCCCATTTTGACAATCCGCCCGACTCCAATAAGAGTCGGGCGATTTCGTCTCTCCTTGCGAGGTGACCCTTGAATCCCGATTCGGGGGAGCTCCAAACCCGGAAGGGCTCACCCGGAGAAGGGGGTAAAATTGTTTTGATGGATGCAAACTTTGTCAAACCCCGCTATGACCTGGGCGGGTTCGCCTCTCTCCCGCAGCGCATCACGGACCTGCTAACCGATCCGCAAAAATACGAGGCGGTGGTCTTGTTCCTGTTGGATGGGTTCGGCTGGCGATTCTTCGAAAAATTCCAGGAGGCCCCCTTCCTGAAAACCGTCACCCGGCTCGGGCAGGTGGAAAAACTGATCGCACAATTCCCGTCCACCACGGCTGCCCAACTTACCACGCTCCACACCGGCATGCCGGTGGGCGAGCACGGCATTTTCGAATGGATCTATTACGAGCCGCATTTCGACGCCATTATCGCGCCGCTGCTGTTCTCCTTTGCCGGCACCTCCCTGCGCGATACGCTCAAACAGGTGGGGGCAAAACCGCGCCGGCTCTTCCCGAACAACACGCTCTACCAGCAGCTCAATAAAATGGGTATCAACTCCACCATTTTCCAGCACCGGGAGTACACTCCGTCCTCTTACGGGGATGTTATATTCTCCGGGGCAAAAGCCATTGGCTATAAGACCCTGCCCGAGGCGCTGGTCAACCTGGCAGAGGCGCTGGAGAAATCCAATCCCACCCCTGCTTATTATGTTCTCTACAACGAAAAGATCGATGCCGTCAGCCACGAGTACGGCCCCGATTCAGCCCAAACCAGCGCCGAGATCCAGGTCTTATTGCTGACGATGGAGACCATCTTCCTGAAAGCGCTGAGGGGCAACCACAGGAAAATCCTATTCCTGCTGACCGCCGACCACGGCCAGTCTGAGACTGACCCGCAGACCACCATCTACCTCAACCGGGAGCCGCGTTTTGAAGGCATCGAAAAATTCCTGAAGACGAATCGCCAGGGCAGCCTGCTCGTCCCGGGCGGGTCGGCGCGTGACTTTTTTCTGTACATCCAGGCCGGGATGGTGGAGGAGGCCCAGGCGTTTCTCACTTCACGGTTGGAAGGGAGGGCCGAGGTGCGGAAAGTGGCGGACCTGGCATCCGAGGGTTATTTCGGCCCGCGATTGTCCCCCCGATTTACCGCGCGTGCCGGCGACCTGGTGATCCTGCCTCACCGCTATGAGTCGGTCTGGTGGTACGAGAAAAACAAGTATGAGCAGAGATATTGCGGCCATCACGGCGGTCTGACCCCACAGGAAATGGAAATCCCGCTGTTAACCTGGGAAATGTGAAGTAAAATTGACCCAACACACTGTCCCCGCCGCGCTACGGCGGGACCTATAGACTCGAAAGGAGATTCCCCATGTACCAAACCATCATCATCGTAGGTAACGTAGGCCGTGACCCGGAAATGCGTTACACCCCCTCCGGACAGGCGGTCACATCCTTCTCGGTGGCGACCAACCGCCAGTACACCAACAATAACGCCGAAACGGTCAAGGAGACGATCTGGTTCCGCGTCTCGGCCTGGGGTAAAACAGGTGAGACCTGCAATCAATATCTTAAAAAAGGATCGAAAGTGCTGGTCGAAGGACGCCTGACCGCCGACCCCGCCACCGGCGGGCCGCGCATCTGGCAGGCACAGGACGGGACATCGCGCGCTTCCTTCGAAGTCTCCGCACAAACCGTGCGTTTCCTGAGTTCACGCGCCGAGTCAGAAAGCAGCGGAATGAGCAGCGCTGCCGCCGTAGAGGATGGTGGCGCCCCAGCCGAAAACGAAGATATCCCGTTCTAACACAAAAGCGAGGCCGAAGTGGCACTCCCCCCTCCAAAACCACAGACCACCTTCCAGATCGACATCCCCGCGGACCTGCATCCAGTCTACGCCAACCTGGCGCGCATCGCGCACGCCCCGGCGGAATTCGTGCTGGATTTTGCGCGGCTCCTGCCCGGCGATACCAAGGCCACCGTGACCGCCCGGGTGGTGATGTCGCCGGTGGCACTGAAGTTGTTTGCCCAAGCGCTCAACGAAAACCTGGCGCGCTACGAGGCCACATTTGGGACCGTCAACATTCCGGTGGGCGGCCCGAGCCTGGCCGACAGCCTGTTCAAACCGTTCCACCCTCCGGATCCGCCCAAGGAACCGCCCAAAGAACCTCCCACAGAACCAAAAGAATAATCCAAACGGACGCGGACAGCAACATTCGTCCGCGTCCTCTCACAACCAGGAACAACCCATGCAAAAACTTGAAAAGATCGCCGAACAAATCCGCCAGACCTTCGATGCACAGACTGCCACCCGGGATAAAGCCCTGGGACAGGCGCGAGCGCTGACGCGGGCGTGCGCCCTGTCCATCCGGGCGGTCCACCGCGATGAAACGGACGTGATGCAGGCTCGTTTGGACGAGGCGCGCCAGCTGGCCGACTCCCTGCGCTCGGACCTGGCCGATACTCCCGCCTTCTATTTTGCGGGATACACCCAGGATTCCTTGAAAGAATTTGCGGAGGCCAGCATCACCTGCGCCCTCATCCGCCACCAAGCCCTGCCGACACCCGAAGAACTCAACCTGCCTCCCAACACCTACCTGAACGGGCTGGCCGAGTCGGTGGGTGAAATGCGCCGCCGCTGCCTGGATATGCTCCGGCAGGATCAATCCGCAGAAGCCGAACGGCTGCTTGGTCACATGGATGATATCTTCGCCATCCTGGTGACCATGGACTATCCCGACGCGATCACCAACGGGCTGCGCCGCCAGACGGATGTCATCCGCGCGATCATCGAGCGCACGCGCGGCGACCTGACCTTCAGCCTGCGCGGCGAAAAACTGGAACGGTCGCTCTCCCTCCTGAGCGCCCAGTTACCCGGGTCAGAGTCGCTAATGAAGAGTACGCAGCTGCCCCTGCCACCTGAGGAAGAGGCATAACCCCTCATGCCCTGCTGCGCCAGCCGGATGCCCTTAAGCATCCGTTCTCAACGGCCTGTTCCAACCTGTCTTTCCGCTTTCACGGGGAAACCATGAATATTTACTTCGCCTGTTCCATTACCGGGGGGCGGGAATTTGAACCCATCTATCGGACCATAACCACGGCCTTATTATCTGATGGTCACGAAGTCCCCACTGCGCACCTGGCCGACTCCAAGGTAAAGTTTTTCGAAGGGCAGGTTAACCCGCGCGAAATCTACGAGCGGGATACTGCCTGGATCCGCGCCTGTGAGGCACTTGTGGCGGAAGTGAGCACACCCTCGCACGGAGTAGGTTACGAGGTGGCCTATGCATTGAGCCTTGGGAAGCCAGTCCTGTGTGTTTATCGAGAAGGACAGCCCATTTCAAAGATGTTGACCGGGAATTCGCATCCGACGATTTTTGTAAAAAGCTATCGGGAGGCCGAAGAGGCAGTTGCTGAAATCCGTTCGTTTCTCAAATTTCAGACTGAATTGTGAAGTTAATCACTATTTAACATGACTTTCCGCTCTAGCCCCTGTCAGACAAGTGTACTATTATTCTGGCTGGAGACGGAAGCATAACACCTCCAATGTTGCTAACCACTGTCTCCTCCTTTGGCGAAAGCCTCCGCAGATAGCTCCATCTGCGGAGGCTGTTTTAAGCCAAAAACGCAGAGAATTCCTTCCCTGCGTTTATTGAAATTGAGAATGATCTCTAACCAGGAGGCAGAGGCGCGGTTGCCTGCATGTAAAGGGGCAGAACCACCGTGAAAGTTGACCCCTGCCCGAGCAGTGAATCAACCCAGATGCGACCCTGATGGTTGTCTACAATGGATTTGACGATCGCCAGACCCAGCCCGGAGCCCCCCACCCCCTTAGGAACATTGCTGGCACGATAGAATTTCTCGAAAATATGCGGCTGGTCGGCAGGGGGAATGCCTGGACCGGTGTCCGATATTCGAAAAATCACTTGATCGTTTTGGGCTTCCACGTCAATGGTAATTTCGCCGTTTTCCGGAGTGTATTTAATCGCATTCCCGATCAGGTTATCCAGCATCTGGCGCAAACGGATCGGATTGCCGCGCATCTGCGGAATTTCATCAGGCAGATTGAGATGAAGATTCAATTTTTTATCGGAAATCTGACCGCCGAGAGTTTCCAGGGCAAAACGGAGGATCCCATCCAAAGGAACAACTTCCTTCTGGCTGTCAAACCCGGCTTCAATCCGGCCCAGTTCAAGCAGGTCATTGACCAGCGCGGTGATGCTTCCCACACTATTTTGAACGCGATGGATGAATTCACGCTGCTGGTCATTGACCGGGCCGACCCGGTCAAGCAAATCCACGTAGCCAAGGATGGCTGTGAGCGGGGAACGCAAGTCGTGGGAAACTGTGTGAACAAATTCGTTCTTCAACCGGTCAATCTGTTTTAGATAGGTAATATCCTGCATGGTGATCGCCACACCAATCTTTGGAATTGGAGTGCATTGAGCCGCAAGAACACGCCCGTCCTCAAAAGCAAGTTCATTATGAGGCATGGGGTTATGAATACTTTCGTTCAAAAGAATTTTTAAATCCGGATGAGGCAGCACATCGGTGACCCGTTTTCCTCTTACGTTGTCATCCTGCCAGAGGCCAAAAGCCCGGCGCGCGGCGGGATTGATCAAAAGGAGATTCGACTGTTCGTCAAGGATGATCACTCCGTCATCGATATGCTCAACAATGGTATCGAATTTTTGTAACTCATCCACTCGTTGCTGAAGCGAGGCGGTGGTGCGTTTGACTTCACGCCGGGTCCAGTCACCGATCCGGTCGGCGCGTTTAATGCTGTTCTCCACTGTCTTTACAATATCTTCAATATGCAGCGGAGCAAAAAGGCAGTCACTTACGCCAATATGGATGGCTTTTTTTACCACCCCAGGAGAATCCTTCAGAAGGAGGAGCAAAACCGGCTGGGTCGGAAAACGATCCAACATCGCCGCTGCGATCTCCAGTTCATCTTCCCCATTGAAATTCTGGCCGATGATTACCAGAGCCGGCGAGGATTCCTGCAAAGACTTGTCAAGCGCAGCACGATCGCGCGCCAAGGCAACGCGATACGAAACTGCGGTAAGCGCCCGTTCAAATAGTTGCAGGATTTGCTCATCATCCAGCGCGAGTAAGACCAGATCAGACTTTGGCATACATCAACCATTCCCTGTTTATTTTGCTTTGAATGCGACGCCAACGGCCGCTATACCACAACCGATTCCAATGTGAGCTGCAATGAAATTTTCTATAGCCTAAACCCTGATTGCAATTCGTCCATTAATGCACCCATTTTATCAGTAAGGTATCAATCAATGGTCAGGTCAACCGGGCAGAGAGTGGGCGACCTTTTTGGACTGCCGCGTTTATATCCACCTGCCCCTGGGCATGAACTCCCGATTCTCGCTTCGCCTGAGACGCGTTCAGGTCGAGAAAATCAAAATTGCTCTCAACCAAAAAGGCGCTTGCGGTTCGTATAGAGGTCTTGCTGTCTTATGATAGCACAATTGTCCCAATTACGTGACGAGAAATGCGGGGATTTTATTACTCTCAGCATTTACGGACCCTTCATCGTGTAAAATACCTTAGGGCAACCCCTGCCAAGGAGTGAAAATGAAAGACTTTCTGTGGTGGCGCGATGGCGTCATCTATCAAATTTATCCCCGCTCATTCGCCGACAGTAATGGCGATGGATTGGGCGACCTGGCCGGCATCATCTCCCGCCTCGATTACCTTTCCAATCTGGGCATAGATGCCATCTGGCTATCGCCGTTTTATCCAAGCCCCGATAAAGACTTCGGGTACGATATAAGTGATTACATGAATGTGGATGCGCGCTTCGGCAGCCTGGCCGACTTCGACCGGCTGGTGGCAGAAGCCCACCAGCGCGGGATTCGCATCATATTGGACCTGGTACTTAACCATACATCGGACCAGCATCCCTGGTTCAAGGAATCCCGCGCAGGCCTGACCAATCCCAAACGCGATTGGTATATTTGGAGAGAGCATCCCAACAATTGGCAAGCCTCCTTCGGGGGGAAAGCCTGGGAACACGATGCAGTCAGCGGTCAATATTACCTGCACCTGTTTACCAAAGAACAGCCGGATGTCAACTGGCGCAATGCGGAGGTTCGCAAAGCACAGCTGGATGTTTTTCGCTTCTGGCTGGAGCGCGACGTGGACGGTTTCCGCCTGGACGTATTCAATGCCTATTTCAAACATCCCGACCTGCCCAATAACCCTCCAAAATTCGGGCTGCGCGGTTTCGACCGCCAGCGACACATCTACGATATGGACCAACCGGAAATGATGCCGTTCCTGAACGAAATGCGCCTCCTGCTGGACTCCTACCCGGAACGCTATGCCGTCGGTGAAACCTATTTCGCCACACCGCAGAAGACTGTCTCCTACTGCGGACCAGATTTGCTGCACGCTGCATTCAGTTTTGATTTCACATCCGCGAACCTGATCTATCCATGGAACCCGAAGTGGGTGATGGAACAGGTGATCAAACGCGAAAAGAATTTCAACGCAGCCGGCGTCTGGCCGACAACAGTGATGAGCAACCACGACCTGCCGCGGGCGGCCAGCCGGTACGCCAAAGGGGAAAACGATTTTCATCCGTTTATTGCCATGACGCTTCTGCTCACCTTGCGCGGAACACCGTTCATGTACTATGGAGAAGAAATAGGGTTACGCGACATTCACCTGCGCCACAGTGAAATCCTTGACCCACCAGGCAAGAAATATTGGCCCATCTATAAAGGGCGGGATGGATGCCGCTCCCCCATGCAATGGAACGACACGGCTTTCGCCGGATTTTCAACAACGAAACCCTGGCTGCCGATACACCCGAATTACATCCGGCGCAATATCAGCTCACAGCAGGCTGACCCGGATTCCCTTTTTAACTTTACAAAAAAAATTCTCGCCCTACGCAAGGAAATACCCGCCCTTTGCCGGGGTGATTTCATCCCGCTGGAAACACCAACCGGTATGTTGGCATACCTGCGCCAAACGGGGGACCAATCCGTGCTGGTGGCAATGAATTTTTGCAATCGAAAAATTCGATTTGCCCTTCCAAATGGACAGTGGCGCTTGTTGTTAACAACATCCAAGGGTTCACCCGGCAACCTCACTCCTTATGAAATCCAATTCTTCATCCTTGAATGATGTTGGTAATGGGATTGAGCTGTCCAACGGGTGGGACAATATTATGACTGTTGTCATTCCTGATAAAAGAATATGGAGACCATCACCTCCAAGGATTAGTTGGCTGGGTATATCAGATACCTCTTTATTATCAGGATTGTTTTTTTCCATCAAATCCATATACTTACGATAGATGAATGAATTCGCTTATCTACCCGGTAATGATCCAGAACACCCCGGCCCCCTGGCACGCTATCTTCCCCTTGCCGCGGATGGGATAGCTTCTGCATTCCTGGCTCAGCAATTCCGACCAGGCGACTGGGTATTGGATCCGTTTGGGGCATCCCCCCGGATCGACCTAGAAATGGCCCGCCTCGGGTTCCGGGTCCTGGTAGCTATAAATAACCCGGTGACGCGCTTCCTGCTTGAAACAACCGCAAATCCACCCTCCCCAGCTGAACTGAGCGCCGCCCTGGCCGACCTGGCTGCAGCCCGCAAAGGGGAAGAGCGCTTAGAAACCCATTTGCAATCCCTATATCTAACTGAATGCATCCAATGCCATCAGAAAGTGCCAGCGAAAGCTTTCATTTGGGAACGTGAGAGCGGGGTTTTGACCGGGCGAATTTACCAGTGTTCGTGTGGTGATGAAGGAGAATATCCTGCCAGCGAGGCAGATCTGGCTCTTGCCGCCAGCCTGGGTGCCACAGACAGTTTGCACCGCTCACGCGCACTCGAACGGGTAGCCGCACCGGGTGATCCAGACCGTCCCCACGTTGAGGAGGCATTGAAATGCTACCTGCCCCGGGCCGTTTACTCACTTATCACCATCATTAATAAGCTGGAAAGTTTAATGCTTCCCCCTGTGCGTCGCGAGGCCTTATTGGCTCTTCTCCTGACAACCTGTGACGAGGCCAATGTCCTGTGGCCTCATCCTGCAGAACGCCCGCGCCCGAAGCAACTGACCATTCCAACGCGCTTCCTCGAGAAAAACGTCTGGCTGGCGCTCGAGCACAGTGTTGAATTCTGGTCCGACGCAGGGCAACCGGTGGAAACTACGACCTGGCCCTCTGTCCCGGGTGAAGCGGGCGGAATATGCATTTTCAATGGTCCAATGCGCGACCTAGCGCCACTGTTGAAGGATGTCCCGCTCAAGGCAGTTGTCACCGTGCTGCCGCGTCCCAACCAAGCCTTCTGGACGCTTTCGGCGTTATGGGCCGGCTGGCTGTGGGGAAAAGAGGCCGCCGCCTCGTTCAAGTCAGGGTTACACCGACTCCGGTACGATTGGAACTGGCATGCCGCCGCTCTCTACGCCGCCTTGAAAAATCTATCTGACCGCTTGACCCTCAATGCACCACTATTTGCCATCATCCCTGAGCCGGAACCAGCATTTTTGTCCGCTGCGATGCTCGCGGCGGCCGAATCAGGGTTCGACCTGGCCGGGCTGGCGCTACGCACCCGCCACGACCCAGCCCAGATCCTATGGCAGCGGCGCGCTTTCAGCCATTCAGACAGAGAACTGGCAGGGATTGACTCTGAGGCTGTCCGCCGGGCAATGCTCTTTGCCCTAAAGGAGCGCGGCGAGCCTGTTCCCCTTCTCCACCTTCACGCAGCCGGGCTGTCTGCCATGGCCGCAGACCACTCCCTGCGCTGGAGGTCCGAAGCGCTGACCCAGATCAACGCTCCCATCCAGACCGCACTGGCTGGCCCGGAATTCATTCATCATGCCGAAAGCAAGAACCCGGAAAGCGGTCTGTGGGGGTTGGTCGAATGGGATCCTGCAACTGATTCCCTGCCAGACCGCGTTGAGACAAACGTTGTCCGCTATTTAAATAAGAATCCGGGCACAACACTGCCAGCCCTGGAAACAGCTCTGAACAGTGAACTTCCTGGGTTCCTGACACCTTCACTGGGACTATTGCGCGCCGTGTTGACTTCCTATGCGGTCGAGACAGACGGGCGTTGGATCCTGCGCCCGGAAGACTCTCCCGCCGCACGTAGAGCAGACCTGGAATCTGCCGCGCAAGTTCTTACCGCACTGGCGCCCCAGTTGGGAGTCGCCCTCCAGCGGCAGGAAAGTCCTCAACGACTTCTCTTGTGGCTGGATTCCAGCGAAACAGTATACGCTTTTTACCTGCTGGCTTCAGCAATTGCCGGACATATCATTCGCCAAAACCCATTCCCGCCGGAGAGAAGCATACTGGTCCTCCCGGGCGGACGCGCGGGCTTGCTGGCTTATAAACTAAACCGCGACCCAGCCCTGAGGTCCGTGGCAGAGCGGTGGCATATCGTCAAGTTCCGTGCTTTGCGGAGGTTATCCGGAGTAACTGATCTCACCCGCGAGAGTTTCGAAAAAGAACTCTATGGGGATCCGATTGAGCCACCCGAACAAATGAAACTGTTTTAGCCAGATTCCGTATAAACTGTATGAATGTGTCATTTACTTGCATTCCGGCTCTAATAACCCTATAATTGACCAATCATGTTTAACAATACTCTCAAACGCATCGCAGCAGGTTCGAAATATCTTGTCATCGCCGCAGCCCTTTTGGTTTTTATCGGCTGGTTCCTAAATACCCCACCGGGCTTATTCGGAAAAGCTGACGCCATTGGGTATGCGGTCTGTCACCGGATCGGTGAACGGTCGTTCCATATCGGGAGTATCCAACTACCGCTGTGCGCCCGTTGTTCCGGCATGTATCTGGGTGCAGTAACCGGGCTGGTTTTCCAGACCATGATTGGCTGGAAACGTGTGAAAATCCCACATTGGAGCATCATTGCCCTGCTGGTCGTTTTCGTGGCCGCCTTCGGGATTGACGGTTCCAATTCGTATCTTTACCTGTTGAAACAAATCTCGCCGGGAATCCTGCCAAATATCCCCAACCTGTATATGCCCAATAACACCCTGCGCCTGTTGACCGGCAGCGGGATGGGATTGGGGATGGGCGTGATGCTCTTTCCGGCGTTTAACCAGACCATCTGGATTGACGGTGTAGATAAACCAGCCATCCGCGGCTGGAAAGCATTCGGCCTATTGCTGGGTATCCAGGTCATCTTCGACCTGCTGGTGCTGACCGAAAGCCCGGTCGTTCTTTATCCGCTGGCAATCATCAGCGCGCTCGGTGTTTGGCTCCTTTTAACCATGGTATACAGCATGGTCTGGGTGATGATCATGGGTCAGGATAACAAGTTCGCCAAAATGCGGCAGATGTGGCTGCCGCTGCTGGCTGGCTTGACGATCGCCATGATCCAAACCGCGGCCATCGACGCACTACGGTTCTGGTTGACCGGAACGTGGGGAGCTTTTCCGCTCGGCAAGTAGCGGAGGGAGTTGTTTATGGATGCACTTTTTGGAATTATGACCGCCTTTGGACTTTCGGCAAGTGCCGGACTGAACGCCTACATTCCACTGCTGGTGGTCGGTGTCATCGCCCATTATACAAATTGGATCAACCTGAACCCACCCTACAACTTGCTGGCAAACCCGTGGGTGCTCATTGTAGTTGGGATTCTGCTCATCATTGAAATGCTGGCTGATAAAATCCCGGCCGTTAACCATGTCAACGATATCATCCAGACAGGGATCCGTCCAGCGGCAGGTGCGATCATCTTTGCAGCCAGCGCCCATGTGGTCACGAATGTTCATCCAGTGATCGCCATTATTTGCGGCTTGCTGGTTGCGGGGAGCGTCCACGTTGTCAAATCAGCGGCGGTTCGACCGGTTGTCACTGTCACCACCGGCGGTGCAGCCAATATACCAGTCAGTATTGCAGAGGATGTGATCGCAACAGGGCTATCCATTCTTTCGATCGTAATCCCGGTTCTGGTGGCCGTGGTTCTGGTCATGGCGGTGGCGTTTATCATCTGGTGGTTCTGGCGACGCGCCCAGCGGAAACGCCTGGCCGTTTCATAATTATTTTTCTGGAGGAAATAATGGCTTATCCGACACTTAATTACGTTCCGCCTGTACCAGCCCCCCAAGATACCCGAATAATCCAGGAGTTAAGTCTGCCCATCTACCAGGCGCGCGGCTGGTTGAAATTTCTGGGTGTGCTGTCGATCATTGGGGGAGTGTTCCAAGCACTATCCATTGTAGGACTTCTCATCGCCTGGCTGTCCATTTGGATGGGCGTCCTGATGTTCCAGGCTGGTTCCTCGATCGACTCTGCAGGCCAGTTTGGCGATAGATTCGCTCTCCTGCGTTCCTTGGGAAACCTGAAAACCTATTTCGTGCTACAGGGTGTTCTTACTTTAATTGGGATTGTCATCGCAGTGACCATGCTATGCATCATGTTTATACTGCCTTTGCTCGGGTTTACCTTGATCCCCTGGCAGCAAATCATAAATAACAACCTCAATTACTATTAACGCAAGTGGAAGGTAGTATCGATTAGTAATTGACCCATAAAATCCATATTTACTCGAAAAGGAGATAAAGAGAAATGAACCAACCCTATACCCCCTTACCCCCTGGCACCCGGTCAAGTACGACAGCTATCATCAGCTTGATTGCTGGCATCCTTGGATTCTTTCAAATCGTCCCGGTGATTGGTCCTATCGTGGCGGTTATTACCGGCCACATGGCAAAAAGCGAGATCAAAAAGGGCGGCGGCATGGTCACAGGCAATGGGATGGCGACTGCAGGCCTTATCCTGGGTTACGTAACAATCGCGATCGGCTTGTGCCTTACTTGTATCTTCATCCTGGCATTCGCAGGACTTATCACCCTTCCTTTTGCATTTCCAGGGATTTCAACACCCAGTTCCGGTTACTAATCCATGACCGAAACGTCAGGTTCACCGCTTCCGCCGCCCGAGGACGCCCCCCAAAAGACCAACCCCTGGATCATCGCCATCCTGGTGATCGTGGTAATCTGCTGCGGCTGTTTTGGAGTTGTGGGGCTGCTCATTGGTTTTTGGGAACCCATCCAGCAAGCATTTGGACTGTCGGCCCTGTTGCCGGTTTTAACAGGTCTGATGTAATAATCAAAACCCCGGTATCTTCACGAGAGATCGGGGTTTTTGTTATCCGCAAATCGCTTTTGCAGTTCCTCCAGCCCGTCCCGGGCTTATTTACACATATCCGCATCCAAGGCAAGGGCGGTGAACTCATCCAAGTCCAGCACGGTCTGGGTCCTATCGGCAGCCACCCACAAGTTGAGCGCCAAGTCATGGTGTGTTTCAAGACAGGCATTTTATTCCCGAAGCAGGTATTATGAGATTGATTTTTTCTCCCAACCTTGGAGCATTGGGAAGATAAAAATTCAAGCCATTTTCCAGGGTAACTTTGAACCCCTCCTGCCGGAAGATAACATCCACTACGACCCCGCTAACCTGCCCTTCCCCGCCCAGCAACACACCGCGCCGGCTAATCAGTAAATCGACCTTCGCCCCTGGCGAATGCGCGTGTCCGCCCCCCCGGGGAGCCGTGCCTACCCCGTCCGGTGCTAGAACCGGGACTACCCCGTCTCGTGCTGGAACCGGGACTACCCCACAATCCAGATCGAACACCCCGACAGGCGTCTCAATCTTGAAAGGAGGATTGGTTGATATGACTATTCCCGCGACCACATTCCCCGCATCCAAAAATTGCGCCGCCCAAACCGAGCCAGGGTCGCTCCAGACCTGCTCGGGCGTCCCATTGCGGACAATGACCCCTTCGTGAAGCAGGAGCACCCGGCCAGCCAGGGTAAATGCTTCCTCCTGGTCATGAGTGACATATATTGCCGGCACCTCACTTTCACGCAAAATCCGGCGCAATTCTTCCATCAACTGTTCCCGCAGGTTGCGATCCAGCGCGCCCAGCGGCTCGTCGAACATCAGCAGCCGCGGGTTGGGAGCCATGGCGCGCGCCAGCGCTACGCGTTGCTGCTCGCCACCTGAGAGGTCGGTAACCCGGCGACCCCCAAAACCCGTCAAATTTACCATTTCCAAAATATTGGCTACGCGCAAATTAATCTCGGCACCCGCCAGGTTTTGCATCTTCAAGCCAAAAGCCACGTTCTCAGCCACGGACAGGTGCGGAAAGAGGGCGTAATCCTGGAACATCAACCCAAAACCGCGCCGGTGGACCGGGACCCCTGCCAGATCTTCCCCATCCCAACAAACCTGACCCCGTTCAGGGGTTTCCAATCCGGCAATAATCCGCAACAGGGTGGACTTACCACTGCCTGATGGCCCAAGCAGGCATACGGTCTCTCCTGCTGAGACGGTGCCTGAGACGCCGCGCAGGAGCGGTTGACCCTGATAAGATTTATGGATATCGATCAATTCGAGCATGACCCTCCGAAGAAAAACCAAAAGGGAAAAAACAAAGATTGGTGTTGATCTAGAACTCTCCTGCCCCGGGTAAACGCAGGCGTTCGATAAGCAAAATCCCGATACCGCAAACCACCATCAACACCGTCGCCATCGCCATCGCCTGCCCATAATTCATCCCACCGGGCTGGGAGAGGAACCGCGCAATCGCGATCGGCAGGGTCGGGTACTCGGGACGGACAACCAGCGAGCTGGCTCCAAATTCACCCAACGAGATGGTGAATGCAAACACCGCCGCTGACAATGTTGCACGGGCCACAATCGGCCAATCCACCGCAAACCAGACCCGATATGAGGAGGCTCCCAGAGAAGCTGCCGCCTGCCGCAGCCGGTCAGGGATGGATGCCAGCGCAGGCTGCAGACTGCGAATGACGAAAGGCAGGGCAATCAGCGTGTGTGCCAGGGGGACGAGCAGCGGTGATGTAACGAACGCCAACGGCGGCCGATTGAACGTGATAATGAACCCCAGCCCCAATGTTACGGCGGAAGCGCCAAGGGGGAGCATTAGGAGAGGGTCAAGAAACCGCCCGAGGTGGCTGGGGTGAGCCAGAGCTGAAGCAACGGGAAAACCAAGAACCAGAGAGAGGACGACGGTCAACCCTGCGTAGCCGAGGGAATTGCCAACGGCCTCAAATGGCGGCACAAAGAAAATGGAGTCGCTCCGATTAATAAACAGTTCAGAGTAGTAATCGGTGGTGATGCCGTATTGGACTGGTCCACGTTCGCCGCGGTCTGCCGCCAGACGGGTCACGGAGGCCAATGGCAATGAAACCAACGGCAGGAGAAACAGTCCCAATAACAGCACCACCATTCCTGAAAGGAAGAGTTTCTGGCGACCTGTGCGAGCCGAACGCAAATTGGTCGCAGCAGCACGCGGTGCGCTGGTCGCGGCAGTCCGTATTACTATTCGGCTATACAGGATGGAAAAAGCCAGCGTGCAAAGCAGCTGGATGAGGGAGAGCAGCCCGGCCAGGGGCAGGTTGAAAATTTGCATGGCCTGCTTATAAATCTCCACTTCCAGTGTAGAGAAGCCCGGCCCGCCCAGAAGCAGGATAACTCCGAACGAAGTGAAGTCGAAGATGAATACGAGCACGGTCGCAGCCAAAATGGATGGACGCAGCAGAGGCAATGTGACACGGTTAAGGACCCTGGGCGGGTCAGCTCCCAAGGTACTGGCAGCCTGCTCAAGACGCGGGTCGAGGTGTGAGATGGCATTGCCAACCAGCCGAATGACAATGGTTGTATTATAAAAAACGTGTGCCAGCAGGATTATCCCCAGCGTCCCCACGATGGAGATGGGCGCAGATTGAAGATGGTATAGGTCCATCAGGCCAAGGTTGATCCAACCGCGCGGACCAAGCAAGGCATTGAATCCTGCCGCAACCACCACTGTGGGTAACATGAAGGGAATGGCCGTCAGAACACGCAGGAAAGACTTCCCTCGGAAATTATAGCGCGCGAACAGAATTGCAGCAGGCAAGCCAATAACAAGGGTCAGAATGGTAGACAGGGCAGCCTGGTAAAAAGTAAACAGCAGCGAGCGGATGGCAAGCAGCAGGGAGGCGAGGTCGATAGTATTGAGGGCGGCGGGATTCAGTCCCAGCCAGAGGATACGGGCGAGCGGATAGAAGAAAAACAGGCCCAGGAATACCGAGGCACCCAGCCAGGGCAAAACGGGTTTGAACCACGAAGACAAGAAGCCGCCGAGCTTTGTGGTTTTTATTGCCTGTTCGTCTTCGTGGTAAATGGACATGGGTAGGCAATCTATTCCTTTGGTGCTAATGCAAAACGGTTGCAGTCCAGTCGGCAATCCATTTGTCGCGATTGGCAGCAATCACGGCTGGATCAAGAGTGGCAGGCTGTCGAGCGGTCTGGGCATATTGGATGAATTCCTGCGGCAGGCTTGCATCCAGGTTGACCGGGTAAACGAACATCTGGAGAGGAATGTCCTGCTGGAACTGCCGGTTGAGCATAAAGTCCACAAATTTTTGAGCCAGGTTCAGGTGCCGGGTCCCTTTCAGGATGCCGACGAACTCGACTTGCCGGAAGCAGGTATCGGGGCCGAGAATGGAGGCAGTAGGAGAGGTGGTCAGCGGTGAACTGGCATAAATAACTTCCGCGGCCGGACTGGAACTGTACGAGACCACCAGCGGCTGCAGGCCGTGACCAGACGAGCCGCTGAAGTTGGTGTAGTAAGCGGTCTCCCAACCGTCGACCACCACCAGGCCGTTCGCTCGCAGGGAACGCCAGTATGCGAGGTAGCCATCCGGACCAAAATGCTTTATTGTTGCAAGCAGGAAGCCCAGGCCAGGGGAAGAGGTGGCCGGGTTCTCGACGACCAAAAGGGTTTTATATTCCGGCTTGAGCAAATCTTCAAGAGAAGCCGGGATAGGGAGATTATGCGATGCAAAAAAGGCTTTATCGTAATTGATACAAATATCGCCGTAATCCACCGGCAAGGCCTGGTTGTGCGGGTCGAGCTTGAATTCAACCGGGATATTTGCCAGGAGCGGCGAGGCATATGGTTCATAAATCCCTGCATCGAGTGCACGTGAGAGGAAGGTGTTGTCCACACCGTAGAAAACGTCGGCAAGGGGGGCGTCCTTACTGAGGATAGCCTTATTGAGCGCCGCCCCTGCATCGCCGCTTTTCAGGAAGATAAGCTTAACGTTGTTGGCCTGCTCGAAAGCGGTGATGACCGATTGGCTGGCGGCAAAGGAGTCGTGTGTCATGATGGTCAGGGTGATCGTGCTTTGAGGAGAGCAAGCTGAAAAGAATATGGCAGTCAGGAGGAAAACAACAAGCAGGATTTGTTTCATGGGAACCTCCAATACCTTATGAACGCTAATGATGACTGTGAACGACCAGCAGCAAACCTGATTTCAGGGAGATGGATGCCGTTTCGCCAATCAGCTCATTGCTTAGGCCGCGCGTTTTGTGCGGCTGGAGTGTTTCATCCCGCAGCGGCCAGCGCAGCCCATCGGTGGTAATACCGGTGACTTCCCCGCCCCATGGGATCAACGAGATAATGTCACCAGGGTTGCCCTCGACCGTGGCATTGGTGCGGACAAACCAGGCCTGCTCTACCCCATCGTCCACCCTGACATCCAATCCAGCCAGAGATGAGCCTGTCAGCAGGGCCAGGTTCCCCAGGGTCTGGTCCAGGCGGTCCCCCAGCGCGGCTACGATAAGGATTTGATCAAAACCGGTTTCGACGCCATAGTGCAGGGCCAGTTCGAGGTCAGTCTCGTCTTTGTTGGACGGATAACGGCGGATTTCGGTACGGGCTGCCTCCAACGTGCGGCGGTCCTCATCATTCAGCGAATCCAGGTCGCCAATCACAAGGGAGGGTACCAGCCCGAGTGCGAGGGCATGGCGAGTGCCGCCATCGGCAGCCAGAAAAATATCCGCGGGCCGAATCAACCGGCGGACCTGCTCGAGGTCAGGGAGGTGGCCGTTCACAAAAATTACAACGCGTGACATATAAAAACCATCCTCGCCGGGGAGGATGGTTGGGTGCAAGCGAATATCCCTCCGCCGGTATGATCCGGATCAGGTTCTGCGGGTCGAGGCTCCTGGCCTCCTCTCAGCCCGGAACACGGGCTCCCCGTTCAATTGTTGAAGTTAGTATAAGGCGGCGCAGGCCGCCTGTCAAGATAAATAATATCTATGTTAGCACAAAGTAGTAATGTCGTGTTTGTCCCAAATAGAAATGTCGTGTTTTAGAATCGTTCCCAGAGAGAAGGGACGAGAAATGGATACGATACAAATGAGCCCAAAAGAGATCACACGACTGGAAGCGATGCAGCG
>DASVKG010000113.1:0-3373 GCA_036385495.1 Anaerolineales bacterium
CCATTTTCAATTTGTTTTAGTAACGGACGTGCCCAGCCGGGCACGTTTGCGCGCATGCACGCACCCGGTTGCTTCGGCGGGCATTTGGCAAATTGGGTGCGCCAGGTTCGCGCAGTCCCGTCCCGTGACTGCCCAGACAAACGTTAAGACCGTATAGCTGCGTCCGTTCAGGTTTTCGGCAAGGCATTGCACCTCTTCAGGGTCGGCGGTGAAGCCTGCAGAAATTGGCAGGCGGTCGCCCCGGCTGGCAGGAGAGCCGGTTCCGCGCCGGGGACAGTGAAATAGTTGTTTGCCCAATCATTGTGCCCATAAGATTATTGAATACGATTCCTGTCGGCGAATATCAACTCACAACCTGCGACGATAAAAAGCGAACCAGCCAGCGTAACCAGCCAGACTACTCCGGTGATCTTCTCAACCTGGCTCTCGCGTTTCTCAACCTTCCGCAGCGAGCGTCCTGCCAGGACGAATCCCGGTTGTGCCCCGCCATAAGCAACCACTACCGCTGCAATCCGGACCTCCGACTCGGGTTGCCAGGATACCCGGTCTTCACGGTTATTGCGTGTATAGTCGAAAATTCCTGGCGGCAGGGCAGGAATTGCTCCATGCAAGCGGGCAGACGAAGCCAGTGGTTCGCCAGTATCGCTGTAAACAACCATGAACGGTGCCAGGCTAGAGGATATTTCCACCTGGGCAACAGGCAGTACGGACTCGGGGGTCCCGCCTGCAGCCAGAGCCACGGCAGCATCTTCGGCCATTTGGATCTGAGGATCATTCGCGCCCTGGCGCAGTGATTGCTGGACCACCAGATAAATCAGCCCACACAGCAAGGTGGTTACTGCAGCAAGCGGCAGCCAGTACCTGAGAATATTTTTTTACTTTCATAGAAGTTTCCTTTGTACCTGTATTTATAACCGCAAATTGATCTTCTTATCCAAATCATCCCGCAACGTCACTGAGGTAGGGACTCAGGTCGCAGGAGCGGGGGGAAAAGGACATCGTGCCTCCTTCTCGGTATTTTTAAAAAGGGAATTTGGGAAGGCTGTCTGCGTGAAAAAAGCTCCGGTTTCTCGAGGAAGCCGGGGCTCTTATCTTCAGGTTATTCGAGTTTTCCTGTCGTCAGCGCCATTTTAACTTCGCCGATGGCCTTGGTGATCTGGATCTCGCGCGGGCAGGCAAGGGTGCAGTTGAAGACGGTATGACAGCGGTAAACGCCCCACACCTCGTTCAAGATGGTCAGGCGCTCAGCGGCAGCCTTGTCGCGGCTGTCAAAGATAAAGCGATGAGCGGCTACGATGGCTGCCGGGCCGACATATTTCTCATTGCCCCAGAAGGAAGGGCAGGAGGTGGTGCAGCATGCGCACAGGATGCACTTGGTTGTGTCGTCAAAGATGGCACGCTGCTCGGCACTTTGGGTGCGTTCCTTTTCCGGTACGGGGTCGTCGTTAATGAGCCAGGGCTTTACGGAACGGTAGTGTTCAAAGAACGGCTCCATGTCCACGATCAGGTCTTTGATGACACGCAGGCCGAGCAATGGTTGGATGGTGATCTTCGCGCCGGTGTCGCGGACGAGGGTCTTACAAGCCAGTCGGTTGAACCCGTTTATGCGCATTGCATCGGACCCGCAGATGCCATGTGCACAAGAACGGCGAAATGACAATGAACCGTCCTGGTAACCCTTCACCTTTTCGAGCAGGTCCAGCACACGATCAGTCTCAACAGCCTCCAATTTATAGGTCTTGTAGGAGGGTTTCTTATCCTTTTCAGGGTTGTAGCGGAAGAGTTTGATTGTTACTTCCATGTCAGCCTCCTAGTAAGTCCGTACCTTTGGCTCGTATTTGGTGATGACAACCGGCTTGTATTTCAGGTCAATCCTGCCGTCCTCACGCACCCAGGACAGGCTGTGCTTGAGCCAGTTCTTGTCGTCACGGTCGGGATAGTCCTCGCGGGAATGTCCGCCGCGGCTCTCTGTCCGGGCAATGGCGGAGACAGTCGTCATTTCGGCCAGGTCAAGCAGGTTGCCAAGTTCCCAAACATTTATCAACTCCATGTTAAAGATTTTACCAGTGTCGGTCACGGTGACGTGCTTGTAGCGCTCTTTGAGTTCGCGCACCACCTTGAGGGCCTCTTCCATACCCTTCCCCGAACGGAAGATACCCATCTTGTCGAACATCACTTTCTTCATCGTAGTGGCGATGTCGAACGCATTATCCTTGCCGTCGGCGTTGCGGATGCGATCAAACTGGGAGCTGGCGAATTCGGTCGGATCTGCAGGCAGTGGTTGAAAAGAAGCGCCATTGGCGAACTCTGCGGCGCGTAGGCCGGCATGTTTGCCGAAGACCACCAGGTCGAGCAGCGAGTTGGTGCCAAGCCGGTTGGCCCCATGGACGGAGACGCAGGCGCACTCCCCTGCTGCATACAATCCGGGCACAGTGACATTTTTCTCATCCAGGATGGTTTCACCGTATTTATTCGTCGGGATGCCGCCCATGGCATAATGCGCGGTTGGCTGGATGGGCATCATTTGGGTGATCGGGTCCACGCCCAAGTATACGCGGCAGAAATCCACGATATCGGGCAATTTCGCCAGGATTTCCTCACCGGTAACCGTGTAAGGTGAACCGTCTTTATTCTTGTGCCCGTCCAGCGCGGCGTATTTGTTGACGCTTTCAGGCCGCACATCCAGGTAAACATAATTCTCGCCGTTGGCGCCATTGCCGTCGCGGATTTCCATATAGATGGCACGGCTGACCACGTCACGCGAGGCCAGATCCTTGACCCGGGGGGCATATTTTTCCATGAAGCGTTCGCCCTTGCCGTTGATCAGTACGCCGCCTTCGCCGCGCACGCCTTCGGTAATGAGAATGCCAAGTTTGTATATGCCAGTGGGGTGGAATTGGAAGAATTCCAGGTCTTCAAGTGGCAGGCCGCGCCGCATGATGATGGCCGGACCGTCACCTGTGAAGGCATAAGCGTTTGAAGTGATTTCCCAGATTCGCCCGTGTCCGCCGGTGGCAAAAATGACAGCCTTGGCGTGGAAAACGTGCAGCTCACCGGTGGCGAGTTCTATGGCGACCACACCTGCCGCGGCTCCATTGACCATCAGCAGGTCCACCACTTGGAATTCGTCAAAGAAGTTGACGTTGTTCTTCATGCACTGTTGGTATAAGGTCTGCAAGATCATGTGTCCGGTTCGGTCAGCGGCATGACAGGCGCGCTTGACCGGTTTCCCGGTCACGTTATTGGTATGCCCGCCAAACGGACGCTGGGAGATCCTGCCTTCCGGTGTACGGTCGAAGGGCAGGCCCATGTGTTCCAGTTCGTAAACAGCCTGGACGGCTTCTTCGCACATGAATTCGATGGCATCCTGGTC
>DASVKG010000114.1:0-10249 GCA_036385495.1 Anaerolineales bacterium
AACGCCATGTGCAAGCACTGGTGTTATGTCCCACGCGGGAACTTGCATTACAGGTTGCCGGTGCCATTAATGATATTGGCAAAGTGCAGGATGTGCGTGTGATTGCCGTCTACGGCGGGCAGCCGTACGGTCCACAGATCAGCCGTCTCAACCGCGGTGTGGATGTGGTGGTTGGGACACCCGGCCGTCTGATTGACCTGCTCGAGCGAAATGCTCTCAACATCAGTAAAGTGCGCACCGTGGTGCTGGACGAAGCCGATGAGATGCTTTCGATGGGCTTCGTTGAAGACATCGAGACCATCCTGGCCGAAACCCCCGAAGATCGCCAGACAGCCCTCTTCTCTGCCACCCTGCCAGCTCCCATTCGCCGCCTGGCAAACCGCTACATGCACTCCCCCCAATCCATCCTGATCCAGCGCGCACAGGTCACGCTGGAGGCCATCGAACAACGCTACTATTTGGTCAACCAGGCCGATAAACTGGCCGCCATAACACGCCTTTTCGAAATCGAACCGGTGACCAGTGCTCTGGTCTTTGTACGCACCCGCCTCGGGACGGGGGAACTGGCCACCGAGCTTTCACGGCGCAGCTTCCCTGCCGAATCACTTAACGGTGACCTTAGCCAGGAAGCCCGTGAACGAACCCTTAACCGATTCCGCCAAAACCAGATCAAGGTTCTGGTGGCGACAGATGTGGCGGCGCGCGGGTTGGATATCGACGACATTTCCCACGTCTTCAATTATGACCTGCCCGATGACCCGGAAATTTACATCCACCGGATCGGGCGCACCGGCCGCGCCGGAAAGACCGGCATTGCCATTTCAATGGTCACGCCGCGCGAGAAGCGTCTGCTGCGCCAGATTGAATCCCTTATTCGCCAGCCGTTGATCAAATCAACCCTTCCGACCGAAGAAGACATCCGGAATCATCGTGATAACGAATTGCTCGAAAACGTCAAGGTCTGGCTGGCACGTGCCCGCTACCATCGCGAACGTGAAATGGTGGCACGCCTGGTTGAAGAAGGGCATGACCCTTTGGAAATTGCCGCCGCAGCCCTCAAGCTGGCGCGCTCCGACGAAAAACAGCGTCCGGTGGCTACCGTCAGCGAGGTGCAGGATGCAAGTCCGCGCCGCTATGAACAGGGTGGGAAACGCCTTCCCCGCCGCGGTTACGCAGATCGCGAAACAGTCTCACACGAGCCGGGCATGGTCCGTCTCAATTTAAGCTTGGGCCGCATTCATGGAATTCGCCCCAACGATGTAGTCGGCACGATTGCCTTCCATGCTGACATCCCTGGTCACACCATCGGTAGAATCCACATCCAGGATAAATTCACGCTGGTGGATGTACCCGAGAAGTTCGCCGACCAGGTATTGGCGAAGAACGGAAACTATCGTATCCGCCAACAGCTGGTCAACATCAAACCCGCCTGATTTTTTTTGAAATAAATCATAAGAGAGTAGCGACGTAGTACTGCTACTCTCTTATTCATAATTGTTACATGCTGGCCTATTGCCAGCACAGGAGAGTGATGATGACGATTACCACATCAAATATGCCGGCAGGTCATCCTGGAATTTAACCATGTTCTATAAATTTCCCTGACATGGCAATCAATTTGCGTATGTGGTCTATATGGTCGCGTTCGTGCCATAGCGCGCGGCGCAGCATTTTACGCGGGGACCAGAATTCCCCGTCCACGCCGACAATCTGTTTTACCTCATCCATTTTGAATAAAACCTTATTGAAATGACTGCGGACTTTTTCCAGCCGGGCGAACGGTTCCTCCGGGACATTGGCTCGGGGGAAGGCCAAGCCGAGGCGTTCCATGTACCACCATTCCGCCCCGCCGACATGACCGAGGACTCCGTTGATGCTCCAGCGTTCACCCGTATACGTCAGGTTAAGTTTCTCCTGGCTTAATCCTTGCACGCACCTTAGCAGATCATCCCGGCTCCAGACCAGCATATCCAAACCGCGTTTGATTTCAATTGTAGTGAGTGGTTTCCAATCATAAGGAAAGAAAGATTCCACGCTATAGCCGTCTGCCTCGCTGGCTATGTCCAGATCATCATTGACATAATATACATCCCAGGTCCCATTAACGACCATCTCAATATCAGGTTCGGAGAAGGTCAGCCATGTTTTTGGCTCGTGGTGCAGAATCCAGCCTGCGTATTTATTGAGTGCCCCCACCAGGTTTGAAACAGCTGCCTGACCTTTCATACCATAAGCAAAACAGCCAGGATGTTCCAATGCCCAGGCAATGGAACGTCCTTCATTATTATTCTCAATTCCAACTTGAAAAATCATCTAACGCCTCCATAACTGTATTATTTTACACCAATACAAAAGGCGGGCAAAGCCCGCCCTGTTAATTTGTTTAACCCAGACTACCGAACTTACCCAGAATGTCTCCGCCTGGTTTCACTTATAACTAATTCCGGGTTTACCCATACCGGTTCATGAACTTTTCCATTCGGTGCAGGGCCTCCTCGATCTTCTCGTAAGCTGTAGCGTACGAGCAGCGGACGAATCCCTCGCCCCCTTTTCCGAAGGCATTCCCCGGAACCACTGCCACGTGTTCTTCAAGCAAGAGTTTTTCGGCGAAGGCCTCATCGTCCATGCCGGAGGCGGAAATTTTCGGGAAGGCGTAGAACGCTCCGCGCGGCTCGAAAGTGGTTAATCCGAGTTTATTTAACCCGCTGAAAATCAGTCTGCGCCGCCGGTCGTATTCGACAACCATCTCTTGAACGAATTTTTCTCCATTCGTCAGCGCCTCGAGTCCTGCATCTTGGGCAATAGTCGGGGCAGACATGATGGTGTACTGATGGATGCGCACCATGCCTTTGATGATATCCGCCGGACCGCAGGCATAACCGATGCGCCATCCAGTCATGGCATACGCCTTCGATAGTCCGCCCAAAAGGACGGTGCGTTTCATAATCTCCTCTCCTAGAGCTGGGACACAGACGTGGTCGAAATTGTATACCAACCGGTCGTAGATCTCGTCCGAGACAAGGATCAGATCGTGTTCGATGGCGATTTCAGCAACCTTTTTCAGGGTCTCGCGCAAGGCGACTGCACCGGTCGGGTTGCTGGGGTAGCCCACGAAGATGACCTTCGTGCGCGGGGTGATGGCGGCGCGGACGCGGTCCGGGTCCAGTTGGAAATTGTCCTCCAACCGGCTGGGGATTTCCACCGGGACGCCACCCGCCAGGATCACCTCGGCCTGGTAAGAGACAAAACATGGGGTTGGGATGATGACCTCATCGCCCGGGTCGAGCAGGGCTGTCATCACCAGGTAAAGCGCTTCCGAGACACCCACCGTGGCAACAATCTCATTGACCGGATCGTAGCTTACACCATAAAGGCGTTTTAAATTCCCGGCTATGGCTTGCCGCAATGCAAGCTTGCCTGAATTGGATGTGTAATGCGTTTCCCCAGCATGCAGGGAACGTACGCCTGCTTCCAGGATTGGCTGCGGAGTCGTGAAATCCGGTTCACCGATGCCAAGTGAAATAACATCTTTCATTGTGGCGGCGATATCAAAAAACTTGCGAATGCCCGAGGGCTTCAGTCCAGCCACACTCCTGGCGAGATAACGCTCTCTGGAAATTTCCTGCATCCTGCCTCCTTAAAATTGGTGAATTTGCCACACGGAATCGGAAGGGGATTCGTTGGCTGTTTCAACATGGGACAGTTCAAATAGTTGTCCGTCCTCCGTCCTGACCCGGAACCACTTTGCCCGGGGTGTGCGTCCCTGGGATAAAATTTCAACAATGGGGAACCGCTGTCCCTTCCAGGTGAGCGCGGTCGGTCTATCGGCAAAGGTGAATCCGGAAAGGCATTCAACGATGTCAGTCATTTAAACACCACTATTTCAATGAAACAGAACTATCATCTCCGATATTCAACTTTAGAGGGGGATCGTCAACGGAACGCCCCTGAACCCTGGCCTGCCGTCCAATGAATGAGCCTTGCAAAGCCGCTCCATCCACCGTCGCACCAGCTTCAATGATGGAGTCTTCAATCCGTGAACTTGTGATCGTGCAATCCGCCCCAATGGAGGCGTATGGGCCGATCACAGAATTGCTGATCTTAGCGCTGGCGTGGACAAATACCGGCGGCACGATCGTTACACCAGTTTTTTTCTCTTTTTTTGTTTTATTGGATTTGCCATGTTCGAGCAAATACCGATTCGTGTCCAGCGTGGCGTCAATCGTACCGGTATCCAGCCAAACCTCCACGGTCTCCGTGCGCATTTTCAGGCCTCGCTCGATCATGATGTTAATGGTATCCGTGAGGAAGTACTCGCCCCTGAGCGAAGCGCCGCGCTGGAACTGGACTTCAAGTGCAGACAGCAATTTTCCGGCTTGTTTGAAATAATAACACCCGACAACGACCAGATTATTTTCCAGGGTCTGCGGCTTCTCGACGAGATGCGTCACCCAGCCCTTATCATCCACTTCCGCTACACCAAATCGGCGCGGGTCAGGTACGGGTTTAACCCAGGCCACGCCTTCCGCCTTTTCGTCCGCCAGGAAGGAGAAGTCCGCATCCAAAAGCGTATCCGAGAAGCAGATCAGCACCGGTCCAGTCAGATATTTGCGCGCCAGCCATAACGCGTCCGATTGGCCCAGCATCTCCGGCTGGAGCACGAAATGGGTTTTTAATTCCGGGTGGAAATCCTGCATGAAAGGTGGAATCTGGGTTTCACCAAGTCCCGAACTAAGGATGATTATATATTCAGCAGTTTCGGGGCTCCCTCCAGACCTATGCGACGACGCCCTCACAGGGGGCTTGGTACGCGGGTGGGAAAGGTCGGGTACGCTGCGGAACATATCCAGCATGTGGTCTAGGACAGTTCTACCGCCCACGCTTACCAGGGGTTTGGGCTTGGACCATGTTTGAGGGCGCATGCGCGTTGCCCAACCGGCAGTCGGTATAACGATTTTAAGGGTTTGGGTCATGGCTCTATTTTATGCGAGAACAGGCGAATTATCCAATAATGGACGGGGTGCTCGTGCCAGGTCTAAGCGGCGCGGAAGCCGTCCCGGCGAGATGATTATCGATAGAAAATCAAGCCAATAACTGCAGTGGCAAGTACCAGCCAGATGGGGCTGATATTGGTGAATGTCAAGATCAGGAAGGCTCCCAAAGCAATCAGCCACTTGTCCCATCCCTGCAGAAATGAAACCCAAATCCCTTGCTTCAGGTCAAAAATGGTTACGGCCATCTGGTAGGCAGTCCAGACCAGCAAGCCGACTACGAAAGGCCGTACACCCTGGATGGCAGCCTTCATATAGATATTGTCTTTTATGCTGAAGAACCCGATGATGAGGATGAGCATCAGCAGAGTGGCAGGGATAACCGTACCAGCCACCGCGGAAAGGGCTCCCGGCCACCCGGCCAATTTGTAACCGACGTAGGCTGAGGCCTGTGGAGCGGTTGGACCGGGCAAGGCATTACTTAGCGCAATATCGTCAGCAAATTCCTCGGGAGTGAGCCACCCGGCGGAGACAACCTCGCGCTGCATCAGGCCCAGAGAAGCCGGTCCGCCGCCCCACGAGAACATGGCCACCTTGGTGAAAAGCAAGAAGATTTTCCACAGCAATACCCAGGACATAATGCCTCCTTATCGACTGTGAATCAATGGATCATTTATCACTTTCCGTTAATACTTCTTTTCCAGTTCCACTGCAACGCTCTCCATTAAATCCACAGCTTTCTTGACAGTGGGCACATCGAAGGCAAACTTTGCATTTGCAGTAGCGAAAAGTTCCGGCAGGGTCACCATCCCACCCAGCGAAAGTGCCTTCCGATAAGCGGCTACCGCTCTGGCCTGATCGCTGCGCGCATTTCCAAAAATTTGCACGGCGCCCAACTGTGCCAGGCCGTATTCTATATAATAAAATGGTACCTGGTGGATATGCAGTTTGCGATGCCAGCCTGTGACTTTGATTTCCTCCAGCCCGGAGTAGTCCACGCCAGGAATAAAGCGATCCCAGAGTTCACCCCATTTTTTGTCGCAGGCGGCCGTGTCCGCGCCTGTTTTCGGATTCTCATAAACCCACTGCTGGAACGAATCCACCACGGCCATAAACGGCCAGAAAAGGATCATGGTTTCCAGGTGCTCAACGCGGGCGCGTGCAGCCTCAGCCTCCGAATAGAAACCGCCATTGGCTTTCGTCAGGTAAGGCGAAGCCAGCAGTTCCATCCCCATCGAGGCGACTTCGGCAAATTCCATTGGCACAGCCAGTTGCTGGATATATGGGATTTTAGCGGTTTCGAAAATGTGGAAGGAATGGCCGGATTCGTGCAGGGTGGTCATCACGTCGTCATGCGTACCGACGGCGTTGACGAAAATGAACGGTTTGCGGATGGAAGTGTAGGATGTGCAGTATGCACCGGGAGCCTTGTTCTTGCGGTTGTCGAGGTCGGTCAGGCCTTCGGCTACCATGCGGTCGAAGTAGCCACCCAGCACAGGGTCCACGTGGTGGAAGATAGCCGACACCTTTGATTTCAGTTCATCGATGGACGCGAAGGGCTTCAGTTGAGGAAGATCTGCCGGCGGCGTGGGACGCGAGTACCAGCCGTCCACCAGGTCCCATGGACGAAGAATGTCCAGACCGAGGGCCTGCTTCCGTTTTTGGTAGATGCGCGTCGCTGCCGGGACGACCACTTTTTCGATGGCCGCCGCGAAAGATTTGCAATCTTCTGGATCATAATCAAAGCGCAGGTAATCCACCCAGGTGTATTCACGAAAGCTGGGTTTGTCGGCATTTTTGGCAATCCTGGAGCGCACAGCCATAAACTTTTGCCACAGGCTGTTGATGGCTTTCCGATCGGAAAGTTGACGGTCTGCCTTGAGATGCCAGGCTTTTTCGCGTCGGGCACGGTCGGGCTGCTGGAAGATCAATGCAAGACGGGTGAGCGTTATTTCTTTGTTTTCCCATTTGACCGTCTGGGCGCCGTATATTTTGTCGTATTCGATCGAGAGTTTTTGCTGGTTAGCCAACAGCGGCAGGTTGGTCTCGCGGAACAGGTCGGCTTCTGCGCGCATGTTCCGCAGGGGAATGTCGAAACCTTTCGGTTCCAATTTGCTGGCGAGCAGCTTTTCTTTTAGTTTTTGTTCTGCAGCCATCACATGGGGGAAGATGTCGTCGAGAAAAGCGTTCATGCGCGCCTCGGCTTCCTTGTCTGCCGTGTTGACAGATGTGGCGACCGAGAGACGTGCGCGCATTTCTTGAATGCGTTCGCTAATGCTCGACCAGTCGGCAACCCAGTCGTCCACGGTGGAGGCGCTGAGTGGGCGGGCTTCCAATTCTTTATAGTGCGGTTCGATTGCAGGCCACGTCCATGCGATGATTTCTTGTGAAGTGGTTGGGAGGTTTTTCAACATGGGAGTCCTTTCATTATAGTATTGATGCAATAACATGCATTATTGGCTTTTCCATAACGCAATAAATGAAGTGATGTTGACCCTTGCATTTTCTCGTATTTAAAGCCAAAGGCACAAGGGAGGAACGTATCTTTAGCGGTGATTTAGTTCATGATTGACAGGTTGGCGAGACTCGCCGCCAGGCGTTTGATTCCAACAGATTCAAAAACCACATCCACGGTTTCGTCGTTGTCCTGCAGGCGGGAATTGAGCACAATCCCCTCGCCCCAGGTGGGGTGCTGGACTCTCATCCCGGCACGGAAACGAACCTCAATGACGGTAGTTACAGCCGGGTCGGGACTCAGCCATGCCGGTGTCTGGGTGCGGGAGGCGCGCCCGGTACGGGATTTACCTGCCAACAATTCGGGCGGGATGTCATCCAGGTAGCGCGACGGGATGGTCTCATCGGAATAGCCGCGTCCACCACGCCGCAACGCACGCAGCAGATAGAGCCGGTCTTTGGCACGCGTGAGACCCACGTAAAACAAGCGCCGCTCTTCCTCCATCGCTTCGGGCTCGTCGAAGGAACGGCTGTGCGGCAGGATGCCGTCATCCAGGCCGACGATGAAGACCGATCCGAATTCCAGCCCTTTGGCGGCGTGCAAGGTCAGCAGGGTGGGGGCGTTCTTGCCCTCGACCAGGGTATCCTGGTCAGAGATAAGTGCCACGGTTTCGAGAAAATCAGTCAAACTGCGGTTTTCGTACTCTGTCGTCAACCGGCGCAGTTCCTGGACGTTTTCCCAGCGCTCGGAGCCTTCGTCGGTGCTGTCGTCGATGTATGCCTGATAGTTGATATCCTGCGCGATGCGGTCAAACAATTCCGTGATGGTCGCGCTACGCGCCTGGGCGCGCCAGTTCGACAGGTTTGTCCCAAAGTCGGCCAGTTGCTGCGCAGCGCGAACGGTGAACTGTGACCGAAATGGAGAGGTATCACCGTGCCCCAAGTCCATCAGCACTGCCGCTGGGGAGGTGTTCGCCTCGCCGGCGGAGGTGTGCAAAGCTTGGATGGTCTTGTCGCCTATACCGCGCGGCGGCAGGTTGATGACCCGGTCGAGTGAAATTTCGTCAGCGGGGTTGTGAACCAAACGCAGATAGGCAATGATGTCCTTCACTTCACGCCGCCCGTAGAATCTCTGCGCCCCCACCAGCCGGTATGGAAGCCGCGCTTGCAGGAAGGCTTCTTCCAGCAGGCGGGATTGGGCGTTGGTACGGTACATCACTGCACAGTCGCCCGGTTCACAGGCATGGCTGGAGACCAGGCCGGCGATGGTGTCCACCACGAAGGCGGCCTCACTGTAATCGTCGAGCGCTTCATAAAATAAGAGTTTCTCTCCTGCACCGCGCTCGCTGAAAAGACTCTTGCGGCGGCGGTGCGGATTGCGGTCTATGACAGCCATGGCGGCGTCGAGGATGGTCTGCCTGGAACGGTAATTCTGTTCGAGCAGGATCACGCGTGCATCAGGGAAATCCTGTTCAAAACGCTGGACATTGCGATAATCCGCCCCGCGCCAGCGGTACACCGATTGATCGGGGTCACCAACCACGAAGATATTATGATGCCCTGCTGCCAGGTGTTTCAACAGGACGTATTGGGCAAAATTGGTATCCTGAAATTCGTCCACCAGGACATGCTGAAAACGCTGGGCATACTTTTCGCGCACATCGGGGAATTCGGTGAGCAGGTGCGCCGTCCACAATAAAAGGTCATCGAAATCAACAGCGTTGTTCTGTTTCAATATTTCCTGATAACGCTTGTAGACGCGCTTGACCACCTCGTCGCGGTAGGTCTGGGTGGGGTAATCATCAGGGAAGATCAACTCGTTTTTGGCACGCGAGATGGCGGCATGCACTGATTGTGGACGATATGTCTTATCGTCCAGGTTAAGGTCACGGATGGCACCTTTGACCACGCGCTGCTGGTCGTCATCATCATAGATAACAAAACGATCATCGAATGGCAGATGTTCTGATTCGCGGCGCAAAAGCCTGGCGCAGATGGAGTGGAATGTCCCCAGCCATAATCCTTCGGAAGGCATTTCGCCCAGAAGGTCACGGACCCGGTTGCTCATTTCTCGGGCGGCCTTGTTGGTGAAAGTGACCGCCAGCAGCTGGTATGGACGCACACCTTCGTGGGCGATCAAATAGGCCACGCGCTGGGTGAGGACTCGCGTCTTCCCCGAGCCGGGTCCGGCCAGCACCAATACAGGGCCGGCGCCAGCCGTCACAGCCTGGCGCTGCTGAGGGTTGAGTTTGTCGAGGAAATCCATGGGGAGGTTATTCGATCTCCGTTAGTCGTGATGCGGGTGCCGGGAGACCGGGTTACGAATCACGAATAACGAATAGCAGCTTTTGTTATTCCAATCTCTAAGAGAGGCCTTCGGCTTCATTGTACCGTCTGGGCAAGCGACTGTCAACGAAAGGGCACTCTGTTGTATAATTCTGCGAAGTAGTCCCGGTTCTCGCACCCGAATTGCGCGGGGGCAGGCCCCCAAAGTACGGGGGCAGGCGAGCACGAAGTAGTCCCGGTTCTCGTACGGGGCAGGGAGAAACGTTATGTCTTTTCGACGATCGATCATTTTTCTTGGCAGCCTGATCTTTGGGCTGTCCCTTCTGGTGGCCTGTGGCCGGCAAACCCCTTCTCCCACGCCGACGCCCGAGCCGACGCTCACACCGACGCCAGTGCCGCTGCGCCAGTTGACCGTCTGCCTGGGGCAGGAACCGGCCAACCTGTACCCACCGGACAATCCCTCATCGGCTGCGCGCAGTGTGCTGGCGGCGGTCTATGATGGGCCAATTGACACAAAT
>DASVKG010000115.1:0-20958 GCA_036385495.1 Anaerolineales bacterium
CACTACACCGGAGTGAAGGAGATCCATGGCGTCAATGATCATTGCACTGTCGGTGGCGTTTTTACCGATGGTGTAACGAAACTGTTGGATTGGTTGGACAGCGTGAAAGTTCAGCACATCTTTCCAGGAGTTCATGCTGGAAGTGGTCCAATCCCCATAGATGCGACGCACAGTCACCAAACCATATTTCCCGGCCTCCACTAGTGTTTGGGGAAGGAGGTTAGCCTGGGCATTATCTCCATCAATCAGGATTGCTATTTTATGTCTGGAAAGAGACGAGAGTTGTTCTTCGGGCATTTATTTTACTTTCATTTGAATTTAATCAGAATAAATTATTAATAATCATATTATAAGCGTTTTCCTGTTAGATTATTGTTCAACTTTACTTTGTCTAGCGGTTAAAAAGATGTGGATAATTAATGACGGCATTGATTTTTCCTTCATACAGTCTCTCATAATTAATACATTAAGGGAATATCTAAATTATTTACTACCAACTTGGTTTATTTCTCGTGCTATACTTATCTCTTGAAATCCATTTTGTCGCGCTAGAGAGCCTATGGCAAAAATTACCAATGGTATTCCATTTCAACCGAAGGTAAAAGAGATGTTGCGTGATAGCGACACTACATTCCAAAAATTAGCAGAATTAACTGCTTCAGCAATATTTATTTATCAACGCATGCGATTTAAATATTTGAATCCTGCTGCTGAACAGCTGACAGGTTATTCCCGGCAAGAATTATATGGAATGAAGGTCAATGATTTGTTCCCCGGAAATGGAAAAAACGGAATACGAAATTTTGGGGTGCAAATCCGACGAGGCGAAACCCTTTCCTCAAACGGCGAATTCAGGGTAATGACTAAAAGTGGGGAAGAACGATGGGTAGATCTGACTACAGCACCAATTGACTTTAATGGTAAACAAGCAGTAATTGGCACAGCCTTTGATATCACTGAACATAAACGGGCCGAAGTATTACAGGATGCCGTCTACAGAATTGCCCAAGCCGCAGATCATTTAAAAAGGCTAGATGACCTTTTTCCGGCCGTACATGCAATTATTGCAGAAGTGATGAATGCCGACAACTTTTATTTCGCGATATATGATAAGCAGAAAAATTTGCTAAGTTTTCCCTATTTTGTAGATGAAATGGAAATACCGCCCCAACCAAGCAAACCAGGAATGGGATTAACTGAATATGTATTGCGAACTGGGAAATCCCATCTGGTGGATATGGCATTACATGAAGAATTGTACAAGCAGGGGGAGATTGAACTGGTAGGTGTCCCGTCTCCGATTTGGCTAGGCGTTCCATTAATTGTTGGTTCTGAAGTATTTGGCGCAATGGTAGTGCAGCATTATTCTGATCCGAAAATTTATGGCGATAGGGAAAAAAGAATTTTTGAGTTTGTGTCTTCTCAAGTTGCCATGGTGATTAAGCGCAAAAAATCGGAAGATGCACTTAGAGAGAATGAAGAGCGTTACCATCGACGTGCTGACCAACTTACTGCGTTATATGAAACCGGTCGAGATCTTGCAAGACAGCAAGATCTAAAAACCCTGCTCAATACGGTTGCCGATCGGGTTACTAATTTGTTAGGATCTCCTGGATGTACGATCTATTTATATGATGAGGAACGAAAGGATTTAGAGGGAGTTATTTCAATAGGATTGCCCGGAATGATTGGAGTGCGGCTTCAACTGGGTGAAGGCATTGCCGGAAAGGTTGCGCAAACTCTTCGGCCTATGGTCATTGATGATCATCGAAAATGGGCAGATCGTTCTCCGAAATTTGCGGATTTAAGAGTTATCGCAGTAGCCGAAGTACCAATGGTTTATAGCAGCAAACTTATTGGGGTATTGACAGTGTATGAAATTGATCGGGGGGATAACGTAAATATTCGGAAATATTCTCAAGCAGATGTAGAATTGCTTGCTGTTTTTGCAGATACGGCAGCTGTGGCAGTAAATAATGCTCGTCTATTTGATGAAACGCGACAACGGTTGCTTGAACTAGATGTCCTTTACCAGAACAGTTTGGCTGCCATTAAAATTAATAGTGTCCGTTCAATTGCACAGCGGATAGTCTCTACTCTAGAACAGATAATGAGTTGGAAAAACAACTCAATTTGGTTGATTGACCAAATAAATCAAAAGCCCGCGATAATAGCGCATAGCAGAAATAGAATGTCTGATAATGCTTTGCACTCTGATGTAGATCAAGGAAACACAATCTTTAAAGAATCTGACAAGAGAATCGTGGGAATGGTGTGTTCGTCGGGGAATACTATTCGGACCGGGGAACTAAAAAATCTTAAGGGTTATGTCGGTGATATGAGCGGAACGGTATCAGAATTATGCGTTCCACTAAAAATTAGCGGTAAGACTATCGGGTGCATTAATGTTGATAGCGAAACTCTGAATGCTTTTAATGAACGTGATGAACGCTTACTAATTACCTTGGCAAATCAGGCTGCCGTATCTATTGAAAATGCGCGCTTATTCGAAGAAACGCGTCGGCGAGCAATTCACCAAGCGGCTCTAAATGCAATTATAACTGCGTCGTCTCACACAGGTACTGAACCTGCAGAGATATTGAATACCACCTTGGAGCATACTCTGAAAGCGCTAGATCTGGATATGGGAGCATTATGGCTAACTTGGTCTTCAAGGGGTGTCCAAAGAATGGCGTCAAAAAACATTCCACAAGAGATTTCTTCCGTGATGGAAAATGCCACCCTTACTGCAGGTTATTCACAAACGCACGCTCTGGTAGTGGATGATTGGCGAAAAATTAATCAAAAATTTTCCGAGCAATTTATATCCACAGGTATCTACGCAACAATTATAGTTCCCTTACTGTCGAAGGAGAAGCGGATCGGAGGGATGGCAGTTGCTTCTCATAAAACGCATCATTGGACTGCTGAAGAAATCGCACTTGTTGAAGCAATTGGAAGAGAGGTGGGTTCTGCTGCAGAGCGTGCCAAGTTGTTTGAAGAAACAACTGTACGTCTTGATGAGCTAGAAGCTGTAAATAATGTGTCAAAATCTCTTCGTTTGGCCCAATCTTTGCAGGAAATGTTACCGCTGCTGATGGACGAAACCCTTAATATTCTGGAAGTTAATGCAGGAGGCATCTGGTTATATAATGCGGACCGTGGGAAATTATGTCAAATGATTGGGCGAGGTTGGTGCAAACAATTGGCCCACCTTGAATTAGGCCGCGATGAAGGCTTACCTGGGAAAGTCTTCACCACTGGAGACATATATTTTTCCCATGATGTAGCACAAGATTCTCTGACTTCCAACGAAATGCGGGATCTGGTTCCTCGGGAATGTAGCGCGATATGCCTGCCAATCCATAGCGAACAAGAACCAATTGGAGTCTTATTTGCTTCAACACAATTACCGCGAGAGTTCACAATTGAAAATGCGCATTTGTTAGTAACATTGACAGAAATAGCCGGAAACGCCATCCACCGCACAAGGCTAAATGAGCAAATGGTACGGCATGCTGCTGACCTTGAATTGCGCGTAGCCGAACGAACAACTGAACTACAATCTGCTTTGCAAAAAGCGCAAGCTGCAGACCGGCTTAAGTCTGAATTTATTATTAATGTTAACCACGAATTGCGGACTCCATTAACAAACTTGGTTCTATACTACCAGATGCTTAGGACTCAGCCTACTGTAAAAGCGGAGGAGCGCTTGGATGTGATAGGGCGTGAACTTCAACGCTTACGGATTTTGATCGAGGAATTGCTCAACTTGTCTAGATTTGACCTCGGACAGGTAAAACCTAGGTTTGTTCAGTGTGATTTGAATGAGTTAATTAAAACTCTGATAAATGATCGAAAGTCTTTAGCGGAAGAACGCGGCCTTACGCTAAATTCAAAATTTCAATCTAATCTTAATATAGTTTGGGTGGACGAGCCGACAATTTCACAAGCTGTATCAAATCTTCTGACGAATGCCATGAACTATACTCCACGCGGAGGAAAAGTTTTTGTGACGACAATAACAGAGTTACAAAATGGTGAACCCTGGGTAGGCATTCGGATTCAAGATACTGGACGAGGACTAGATAAAGAAGATATACCCCACTTGTTTGAACGCTTCTATCGAGGCAAGGCAGGCCATGATTCGGGAGCACCAGGAACAGGCCTTGGATTAGCTATTGTTAAACAGGTGGTGGAGCATCATCATGGGCGAATAGATGTTGAGAATGGTGTGGGGGGACAAGGGGCGGTATTCACTATATGGTTGCCCGCTAAACAGCCGCAGGAGACCATTTAACTAGACTCCTGCGGCTGCAGCGCCCCCGGAGAGGCTCGAACTCTCAACCACTGGATTCGAAGTCCATTACTCTATCCATTGAGCTACGGGGGCTGGTAAAGAAATTATACTCGAATATTGGTCTTGTCCCATTTTGGGACGCATGTTATAATTTTATCCCGTCACACTTAGGTAAAATACTTTGAATTAAGGAAAATTTCAATGATTAATTTGAATCAAAACTTCAATACCAATATCAACCCGAAAATCCCCGATTTGAAGGCAGGGGATCAGGTTAGCGTTCATGTTCTTATCAAGGAAGGAGACCGCGAGCGCATCCAGGAGTTTAAAGGCACGGTCATTCGCAGGCGCAAAGGTGGAAACAATGCCAATTTTACAGTGCGCCGAACAGCCTCAAATGGCATTGGTGTTGAACGTACTTTCCTGCTTTTATCTCCACGCATTGACAAGGTTGTAGTAGACCGCCATACCCATGTCCGCCGGGCGCAGTTGTATTTCTTGCGTGGGTTGACTGGCAAAAAAGCCCACTTGAAGCAGAAATTTGAATAATACGAAAAATAGCTTACAATAAATGGGTGCAGATATTTTCTGCGCCCTTTTATTTTTGCGGAGAGGAAATGGCTTATCCAGTCATTGGAGTAACAACGTATCAAGGAAAAAACGATGAAGGTTTTCCTATTATGGCTGTTCAACGCGCTTATGTGGAATCGCTGGTCCAGGCTGGAGGTGTACCATTATTAATTCCATCTAGCCTAAATGATGAAACCTATAAAGACCTTATTGGACGCGTAGATGGAATTCTGTTTACCGGTGGAGGCGATATTGCCATCGACCGATTTGGCGGTGAACAGCATCCACGTGTTGGGAGTATTGACGAAGAACGTGATTCACTCGAATTATCTTTCCTGAAATCTCTTATCAATGATGGAAAACCTTTTCTTGGAATTTGCAGGGGTTTTCAGGTCATAAATGTTGCTTTAGGAGGATCTCTATATACGCACATTGAAGACCAAATGCTGGGCGCTCTGAAACATGATTATTACCCTGATTACCCCCGTTCTTACCTGGCTCACAAGGTTATGATAGAGAGTGGAACGCGTCTTGCCAAAATACTGGGAAAAGAGGATTTATTTGTAAACAGTTTACATCATCAGGGTGCGAAAGATATTCCCGTGGGGCTTAAACCAGCGGCTTTCGCACCTGATGGTTTAGTTGAGGCGGTCGAACTCCCAAATCATCCGTTTGGACTTGCTGTCCAGTGGCATCCGGAATGGCTGACTAACCAGCCGGCAATGAAACAATTATTCCGGGCATTCGTGGAGGCGGCTGATCGTAACTGATGAGTAATAACGGGGATATGCGTCCAATCGGAGTTTTTGATTCTGGGGTAGGGGGACTCTCGGTATTGCGTGCTATTCGCCAACAATTACCAAACGAATCCGTCCTCTATTTTGGTGACCAAGGTCATGTACCCTATGGATCCCGACCACCTCAAGAAATCCGGGAGTTCTCTTGCGCAATCACTCGGTTTTTGATGGCCATGGGTTCCAAAATGATCGTTGTGGCATGTAATACTGCTTCAGCCGTTGCACTCCATTATTTACGTCAGAAATTTCCCGACACTCCATTTGTCGGTATGGAACCAGCAATAAAGCCGGCAGTGGAGAAAACCCGCACAGGTGTTGTCGGTGTCCTGGCTACTCCGACAACCTTTCAGGGAGTATTGTATGCCTCCGTAGTTGAGCGATTTGCCGAAAATGTGACCTTGCTGCAGAGTACTTGCCCGGGTTTAGTACAGCAAATTGAGCATGGAGCACTGGCTACAAAAAAGACCCGTGCCATTTTAGAATCTGCGTTGCAGCCAATGATAGACCGTGGAATAGACACTGTTGTATTAGGTTGCACACATTATCCGTTCGTAATTTCACTAATCCAGGGGATTGTCGGACCGGATGTCAATGTAATTGACCCGTCGCCGGCAATAGCTCGTCAAGTTGCTCGAATACTGGAATCACATGGGATACAAGCTGGATGGACGAAGTGTCAAATGCCGCTGCTATTTACCAGCGGTAACTTGAGGCGTTTTAAATCCTCGCTACCCAATCTTTTTGGCGAGGCAGGAAAAGTCCAAAAAGTTTTATGGAAAAGTAATGATATCCATATAAAGTAAACGAGCCAAGTTAACCGGCTTGTTGTTTTCTTTCTTCAGAGGGCTTGGGTAATGAAGAAACGATGTTTAGCAGGATTTGCTTTTGCTGAATACTATCCCCGGCTTTGACTTTTACTCGTGCCACGACCCCCGCAAAAGGAGCGCGTAGTTCATTTTGCATTTTCATGGATTCCAAAACAACCAGAAGCTGTCCCTTTTCCACTTGCTGGCCTTCGGATATTGGTACTGCCACCGCAAGACCTGGCATGGGTGCCTTGAGAGTAAATTCCCTGCCCGGGCTGGCAAAACCCGTCTCAGAGCTCCGAAGTTTCTTCTCCCGCGCGTCTTCGATATTGATTGAATAAGATCGCCCCAATAATAAAACTTGCCAGCTCCGTTCGTTGGGATAGACGTATCCCTCGAATGATTCATTGTTTACTAACATTGAATAGAGCGGTTGACCGCTGACTGCAGCCAAATCCACTTCAAGGATTTCTTTCCCAAAGCAAATGTGGTGATCATCCAGAATTTCAATTTGGAATTCCAGTCCGTCAACTTCAGCTATATATTTCATCTGGTTTGTCTCGTTTGACGACCCATCCACTTCCAACGTGAATTTTGCCCAGGTTTTCCATAAACTTGGGCAAGATGTTCCATCTGACCATGCGCAACAAGGGTTGCCATCAGAGCAGCAATATCCAGATATAGTTCCCGATTCTCGGTTGCATCAAGCATGGAGAATTGTTCTTCAACAAAGCGCGTATCATATTTGCCAACAATGAAGGGATATGTATCCATCATAGTCTGGTGGAATGGGATATTCGTGCGCACGCCGACAATTTTGTATTCTTCTAGGGCTCGCCGCATGCGGACGATTGCTTGCGGGCGTGATTCACCCCATACAATCATTTTCGAGATTAGAGGATCGTAATAAGGAGATATTTCAAAACCAGCATAAACACCCGTGTCAATACGTACTCCTGGGCCGGTCGGCGGTTGCGTGAGGGTGATACGCCCTGAGGATGGTAGAAACCCATTGTACGGGTCCTCTACATTGATTCGACATTCTATAGCTGCCCCGCGCCAACGAATCTCCTCCTGTTTACGGCTCAATTTCCAACCAAAAGCAACCCGGATTTGCTCGGCAACAATATCCATGCCAGTGACTGTCTCAGTTACAGGGTGCTCCACTTGTAGACGGGTGTTCATTTCAAGGAAGTAGAATTTCCGGTCTGCATCTACGAGGAATTCTACCGTCCCGGCATTAGCATATTCCACCGAACGCGCGGCCTGGGTTGCAACAACCCCCATTTTTTGGCGTAAGGGTTCATCGTCGGCTAGGAAGGGAGAAGGGGATTCTTCGATTAGTTTTTGGTGGCGACGCTGGATGGAACACTCTCGCTCTCCAAGGTGGATGACATTACCAAACTGGTCAGCCATGATTTGGAATTCGATGTGATGTGCCCCCTCAACAAGTTTTTCCAAATAAACATTTCCATCACCAAAAGAAGACTCCGCTTCACGACGCGCTGACTTTATCAAATCGGGCATCTCTTCTAAATTCCTGACATCCCTCATCCCTTTTCCACCGCCACCAGAAACCGCTTTAATGATTAGCGGGAATCCAATTTTTGGAGCGAAGGCAAGCAGTTCATCGTCCCGGAGAGAACCTTCACCTTCCGAACCAGGGACGACTGTAACCCCCGCCTTGGCAACCGTGGCGCGTGCGACAGCTTTGTCACCCATTGCAGCAATGGCTGAAGCTTTGGGGCCTATAAAGACCAACCCGGCATCTACGCAATCGGCTGCAAAGTCAGCTCGTTCTGCCAGGAACCCATAACCGGGATGGATAGCGTCTGCAGCACATTTGTGCGCAATATCAATAATTTTGTCGCCTCGCAGATATGACTCGCGCGCCGAAGAAGGTCCAAGTAAATAGGCTTCATCTGCATAGCGGACATGGAGCGCCTGCCGATCAGCATCTGAGTAGACCGCGACCGTTTTGATTCCAAGTTCCCGGCAGGCGCGTAGGATGCGGACGGCTATCTCACCACGGTTGGCGATTAGGATTTTCTTGAACATGCTAAATTCGCGGCAATACGCTCAACGCCTTTTCACCGACAAATTCACTGAAGAAGCGGATTTGCAGATTTAGTTGTTCAGCGAACAACTGCTGACCGGTGGTTGTGAAAAGTGGATTTTTCTTGCGATATTGGTCAAGGCGATGAATACGCTCATTTAATTTGGCAGCCAACTTATCATAATCTTCAATATCCGCGAAGCACCATTGCAATATACGATATGGCCCAAATCGGTCTACGTTGTCAGCGTCACTCAGGATTTTAGCTTCCAAAGTATCTGGATTATCTTCATCTACATGATTGGCAATGGAGTAGCAGATATTTTCTAACTTTGATTCATTATATCCAAGGCTCTCCAAAACGGGCCGAGCGATTTGTGCGCCGAGGCGCCCATGTTCGCGACTGTTATCGGCGTTTGTGTCGAACCAAGCTATATCGTGGAGCAAGCAGGCAGCCACGATCAGTTCCACGTCTGCAGCTTCATTTTCGGCAATCACTTTGCCAAACTGTGCAACGCGTAATGTGTGTTTCCAGCGATACTCCGAATTGGATAGGTAGCGATTTAAGCTAGATTTGTCCTCATCCGATCGTTTCGTATAGCTATCATCCAAGTAAGTTCGGACAAATTCGGAAATATTTTGTAAGCGGGAATTTTGATCGGTTGTCATGTTTATTTTCCCAAATAGAATATTTTCGACACATTTCTTGGTTAATCAAATTAGAGAAATCTGATCGTATCGATGATGTCGAGTCTAATTAATCATCCCGAGATTTCGATCGTTCCTTATACATCATTAATATTCGCGTTAGAGAGGGATATTCCCATGTTTTTTTGAGGGATTTGAATCGCGCTTGTTTTGAAGCATTTCAAGAGCATTAATCAAGTGCGGTCGGGTTTCACTTGGTTCGATGATATCGTCCAAGTAGCCGCGTTCAGCAGCAACATATGGATTGGCAAATTTATCGCGGTATTCAGTGATTAGTTCAACTTTGCGCTGATCCGGGTCGTTGGCGTTTTCAATTTCTTTACGAAAAACGATGCTGACAGCCCCATCGGGACCCATTACGGCAATCTCCGAGCTTGGCCAGGCTAGATTGATGTCACCGCGCAGGTGCTTGCTGGACATGACAATATAGGCTCCTCCATAAGCTTTCCGTAAGACAATGGTCACTTTTGGAACAGTTGCTTCACAGTAAGCATATAACAGTTTTGCTCCAGATCGGATGATACCACCATGTTCCTGGATCGAACCTGGCATGAAGCCGGGAACATCCACAAGTGTGATAATGGGAATATTGAAAGCATCGCAGAAGCGGACGAAGCGGGCAGCCTTTTCACTAGCATCTATATCAAGCACGCCGGCCAGCACTTGCGGTTGGTTTGCCACAATTCCGACGGAGTGCCCTCCCAAGCGAGCGAACCCAACAATTATATTCTGGGCATAGGACTCATGGATTTCGTAGAATTGAGCGCAATCAACCACACGCCGGATAATTTCTTTAACATCGTAAGGCTTTCCGGGATCTTCCGGGATGATGGAATCGAGTGTCTCATCTGTTCGCAGAGTGTCATCGCCGTTTGGCAAGAAAGGTGGGTCTTCCAGGTAATTTTGGGGCAGGTAAGCAAGTAATTTGCGAATCAGATATAAAGTGTCCGCTTCGCTTTCGGCAACCACATGACATACTCCAGATTTTTCAGCGTGAACGGCGGCTCCTCCCAATTCCTCAAATGTCACTTCCTCGTGTGTAACCGCCTTAACCACATCCGGACCAGTGACAAACATATTAGATGTACCTCGTGTCATAAACACGAAATCGGTCAACGCAGGCGAATAGACCGCACCACCGGCACACGGTCCAAGAATGGCAGAAATCTGGGGGACAATTCCCGATGCCATTGTGTTTTGCAGGAATATATCTGCGTATCCAACAAGTGACGCCACTCCTTCCTGGATTCGCGCTCCTCCCGAATCATTTAGACCGATGATAGGTGCCCCATTCTGAATCGCCAGTCCCAAGATTTTGCATATTTTTCCAGCGTGAACTTCTCCTAGACTGCCTCCAAGGATGGTGAAATCCTGAGAAAAGACATAAATCAATCGCCCATCTATAGTCCCCCAACCAGTCACCACGCCATCACCAGGATACTTATTTCCATTCAAGCCAAAATCATTTGTGCGATGAACAACAAACGCGTCGGTCTCATGGAAAGTGCCTTTGTCGAGCAATAAGTCTAGGCGCTCACGGGCGGTCAGTTTTCCCTTTTGATGTTGCGTTTTAATTCGGTCCGGGCCACCGCCTAACCGGGATTTGGCTTTGCGATTCCGCAGGGTTTGGATTCTTTCGGAATTTGTCATTAACCTCTCCAGATAGAAGCAAGAATATTTGCTATTTATGAACGTCGTCAATTTTGCAGAAGTATTCACGCGTTTTATTTCTGAATATAATAGTCGCGGAAATTCCAACCAGAAGGATGAAGAAAGCCAGTGCAAATGGCCAACTGGCGTTCGGTGCCTGCAAGAAAAACCGGTCGAACCAATACCAGATCCCATACCCGGTCATACCGCAAATGGTCTCAACCCAAGCCCATGTTTTTCCCTGCCAGATTCCACATGCAAGTGACAGTGCTGTAACGAGCCAAAATCCACCGCTAATTGCTATATATAGGGGAGACGCGTGATATTCTTCCAGCATTCTCCAAAAGAAGACAGCTTCGCTCAGACGCAGACCGTTCCATGCTGCAATCCATAATGCAATTATTGCGAGGATGGTTATACCAATAGGACGGATTCTTCTATTTAAATTCATAACATTTGCGAAAGTTCTATTTAATACTTTCCAAGTGATTAAGTGTTACAGCATTTAGATAGAGTGGTTCGATGTACTTGAAAAGATACGGGTCAACCATTGGTGGTACCCTCTATCGATAACCCAGATACCAATGGAGATGAGAACTAATCCGAAGGCAACCGGGAAAAGCACTTCAAGGAGTTTGCCGTAAGTGTATTCGGCTATTAGACTTTGTCGAAATACAACAATAATCCCAAGCAGAAGGTACACGAGAATAGAAGTCGGTGATTTCTTGGGCGGCATGAGTACCACCTCGCTTAATATATAAACGCTGATCCGAAATTAGGATATAAGTTTATTGGGGATTATTTATTATCATGGTTCAACAGGCGTGTTTGGTCAAGTATAATCGATTTCGTACTTGCATTAAGGAATCTGGCGTTAGAAATTGAGAAATTTACAGCACACAGATATCAGGAAACTCGTAATTAAGTGAGATACATAAGGGAATGTTTGGTAAAGTCAACCTAGCACGTCGCTTGGTCCGACACCATGCGATTCAAGGTTACTATTAGTAGGAGAAAATATGAAAATCCTGATTGCTGCAGATATGGAAGGGGTATCCGGGGTCACTCGCTGGGAGGAAACAGATCCAGCCCACAAAGAATATGAGCGCTTTCGAAGGATATTGACAGATGAAGTTAACTCAGCGATTTCTGGAGCAGCTGATGCCGGAGCGGATGAATTCGTGGTCACAGATGGACATGGCGACGGGACCAACATACTGCTTGAGGAACTGGATTTGCGAGCCAGGCTGAATTCAGGAGGCGCATCGCCAATGTCCATGATGCAGGGAGTGGACACGGAAACGGCTGGTGTGCTCTTCATTGGATACCATGCTCGCGGAGGATCTCAGAACGCTGTACTGGCTCACACGTGGTCAAGCGGACGGATTGCCAATGTCTGGCTGAATAGTGTTCTTGTGGGAGAATATGGCCTGAACGCGGCTTTGGCAGGTCATTTCGCTGTACCGGTACTGATGATTTCCGGAGACCAGACGGCTTGCTCCCAGGCAGTTGAACTTATAGGTCCAATGGAGATAGCTGTAGTCAAACAAGCTTCAGGATATTTTTCGGCTGAGTGCCTTTCTCCAAAAGTTACTTTACCAAAAATCAGAGAGACTGCCAAACGAGCAGTACAGCGTCTTAAAGAGGGAACTGCCCCGAAAGCTTTTATCGTAAAGACCCCGGTAAATGTGAAAATCGAATTCCGCCAGCCAGAGGCTGCGGACCGGGCGGAGCGAATTCCGGGAGCGAAACGATTGGATGGTCTGCGGATAGAATTTACTGTCCAGACCATGCTTGAGGCACATTCTGGCTTCCGAACAGCGGTTAAACAGTCCTACGATTAATCCAAAAAGGACAGGTTTTATTAAGAAGTTTAGTTGTTGAAGGAGGCCAGCTGGTATTTCGACTGGATTTCTTTGATTATGTTTATTTATTAAAGGAATTAGTGATAAATCATTTTGGAGTAGAATGAATTTATGATCTGGTGGAAATCACCCAAAACTTTCCTCTTGCGGATTTTCCTAATTGCATTTCTTTTGCGGTTAGTGCCTGTTGTGGTCATGCGAAATATGGGAATTGGTTTGGATGATATGTTTCAGTACGATATGTTGGCGCGTTCGATTGCGGCTGGGAATGGATACCGCTGGTACGCTGAAGCGGATTTACCGACCGTTTTACCTTATTTAAAACTTGACTTGACTTCAATAACTTACGACCCGCGTGGTGTATTAACCTCTTTCCGCCCGCCCCTTTATCCAACCTTCCTGGCGATGATCTATTTAGTTTTTGGTACAGGGGCAAACCGTTTTTTTATGGCCCGTCTTTTTCAGACCGCACTGGGGGCTTCGTTGGCTCCGCTCACCTGTGCTTTGGCACGCCGACTTTTTCCAAACCGGGAAACTGCCGCGCGCATTTCGGCTTGGATCATCGCCCTATATCCAATGCTTGTAATCTATCCTTTGTCCTTGACAACTGAGAATTTGTTCTTTGTTTTGTTGCTGAGTTCAATTTTAGCATTGCTCAAAGCAAAAGAAAGCCTTGAAATTAAGTATGCGAAAACGGAAAAATTATTATCCTATTTCGTTGGATCACGATGGTTTATTCTGGCTGGTTTGTTTCTCGGTCTAACTTGTCTTACTAGATCTGTGGCACAAATATTTACCGTCTTTTCTGTGGCATGGGTGTGGTTTTGGCTAAAGGAACGGAAACGAGCGATAATAATGCTTTTGATCGTCGGATTTGTGGTAGCACCTTGGATCCTGCGTAATTCTTTATTATATGGGCAAATTACAGGGATAGAGTCTGCACTAGGGTATGATCTATATCTAGGGTACAACCCACATGGGACAGGCACGTTTCAATATCCCCAATCGCTAGACTTGATGACGATGATGAATGATGCTGTACGGGACAAAGTTGGCATTAAAAACGCTCTCGAGTTTATAAAAGCCAACCCTGGGCGAGTATTCTATCTCTTCATACGTAGAGCAGGATATTTCTTCGGCCTGGAACGCCGGGCACTGACTTATTTTTATTCCAATGATTATTTTGGGCATATTTCCGCACCGGTTCTGGGGGGTATATTTACAATATTTTGCCTGCCGTTTGTTATCGTAAGTACATCTGGCGTTGCCAATTTACCGTTGACGAACTGGAATAAAGAAACGTGGTTGATGGCGCTTTATTTTGCAGGGTATATTACACCCCATTTACTTATAATTGCCGAGGATCGCTTTCACTTGGCAATAGTCCCGTTCTTCGCGATACTCGCTGCTCAATACTGGACCGGAAGCCGGGTGTCCATGCGCCAGCATTGGACTATGTCGAAGATTGGGAAGATCGGGTTGATCCTGGCGGCATTTGCGATATTGCTCCTTTTGGTGAACTGGGGGCTGGAGTTGTGGCGCGACGCCGATAAATTAGTCTTGCTCTTCGGTCGAAATGGTAATCAAACCTATTTTTCATATTGAGAAGCCGTGCGAAAATTATTAGGCGAAAAACTTCACTTGGATTGGAAAATTGCTGTTATTTCTATCATCAGCACTCTTTTGCTGATAGTGGATTATTATCACTACCCAATCCTACCATGGACATCATGGTTTCCCTGTTGGGATGCCACTGGGCTATCGATGAAAGTGCTTGACAGGACCTTGTTATATTTCATCATCCCCATGTTTATAATATTGGTGGTTTTTCGAGAAAACCCGCAAAACTATGGGCTAACTTTGGGGGATTGGAAAGCTGGGATTGTAATCACACTATGCGCGGTGGTATTAATTTCACCAGTTCTTTGGCTGGTGGGACGTGGTGATGCCTCGATGAATAATTATTATAAATCAATGGTTGCTGGCTTGCCATGGAACACCTTCCTTGATCTGTTTGGCTGGGAATTTTTGTTTCGAGGATGGCTTCTTTTTGGCTACACGCGTAAATTTGGGTCGGATGGCATCTGGTTGCAGTCGGTCCCTTTTGCACTGGCTCATATCGGTAAGCCGGAATTGGAGACACTTTCAACAATATTTGGAGGATTTGCTTTTGGCTGGGTGGCTTGGCGGACAAAGTCATTTGTTTATCCGCTATTAATCCATTGGTTCGTTGCCACATTTACGATTGTTGTCGCGGCAGGTATACTTGGTTGAATTTAATGTGCGTGCGGCAAAGCGGGAAGATTTTCCAGCAATCCGTTCGCTAATCCATAATGTTCAGATCAACCCAATTGGTTTAGATTGGAAGCGATTCCTGATCGTGGTATCGCCAACGGGCAATCTGCTGGGTTGCGGACAAATTAAATCACATACGGATGGGTCGAGGGAATTGGCATCCATCGCGGTAAAAGAGCAGGCAAGAGGCCAAGGCTTGGCGCGTGTCATTATCTCGGAACTCCTAACACTCGAGCAGCAGCGACCCATATTCTTAATGTGTCGCGCTCGGTTGCAGTTGTTATATGAGAAATTTGGATTTCATCCCATAAAACCGGAGGACATGCCACCCTTCTTTAGACGAATTAGCCACATGGAACGTATTATTAATTCAAAAGCGCAGCCGGAAGACCGGTTGCTGGTTATGCGTTTGGATTAAGGGAGAAACCTTGAAAACATTTTTTAACATAGTTTTTGGAGTTTTGGTAGGCTTGCTGGCCGCAGGCGTCATCTGGATGGCCTCTTCACGTCCACGGGGGGACCCGGTAACATTGTTACCGACTTCGACGCCGGGCTTGCTTACGGTTTATGTCAGTGGTGCAGTGGCTGCCCCAGGGGTATATTCTCTTCCAGAGGGTAGCCGAGTGGATGCTGCAATCCTGGCGGCAGGTGGTTTTGTCTCGGGTGCAGAACCAGAAAGCATCAATCTGGCCGCTTTGCTGGAAGACGGTCAACAAATTACCGTTCCTGGAATTATTGATACGAGCCATATCAATGCGGGGAGGGTTAACATTAATATTGCATCCGCTTTAGAGTTGGATGCTCTGCCCGGAATTGGTCCAACGACCGCCCAGGCAATAATTGACTATCGCCTTCTACATGGACCATTCGAATTCATCCAAGACATCCAAAAGGTACCTGGCATAGGACCCGCAACTTTTGAAAGAATCAAAGATTTCATCACAGTGGGGCCATAATTAATGCCATTCGACCACTTTAATATCGTTGCTGGACTTTACAACCGGACGGAGGAATTCACTCTACCTCCTTCATTACTTGAATTGCTTGGTTTGCACTCCGACAGTTTGCTGCTTGACGCTGGCGGTGGAACGGGACGTGTTGCAATTAGTCTGCGCAAAATTGTCCGCGGAGTGGTAGTCGCAGATTTGTCTTGTGGGATGCTACGGTATGCTGCAAAAAAGGGATTAACAACAACCTGTGCTCCCGCAGAGCATCTCCCATTTGCCTCCGGTACCTTTGACCATATTATCATGGTGGACGCACTCCATCATGTATTCGAACAACACCAAGCCGTATCAGAAATTTTGCGTGTCCTCGCTCCCAGTGGTCGGATGGTTATCATTGAGCCTAATATCAAAAAGTTTTCAGTTAAATTGATCGCGGTCGCAGAAAAGATGTTATTTATGGAGCCATTTTCTTGCATCAGATAAAATTGCCTCTCTTTTTGAGAACCAGAATGTCCATGTGCGAGTAGTTTATAACAAATTAGATGTTTGGGTTTGTGCGGAAAAAGTAAGGGAATTGTAAATTCGCTTCTTGTGAAAAGATGCTAAAATTTTCTGGGCGCACTTAATCCAAGAGGTTCAAGTGAACGATAATTCGCTAAAGATTAAGAAAATGGCATCGTGGACATTAGCAGTTTTCGCGACTTTATTCGCAGTTGTAATGACCGTGCTCTGGACACCGCTATATACTTCGGGGACTCCTGCTTTGATTGCAATCGGAAAAGCATTCGCAGAAGGCATGCTGATTATTCTCATCGCCATTGTGGTAAGCGTTGGTATTTATTTGGGTTACTCTATTTATATCAATCGTATGAAATAATTATCTCTAAAAAGAGTACTGGAACCAGTTGGTACCTGTACTCTTATTATTTGTAAGAAGGAATTTCATTGTCAAAATGGAAATAGCGTTCCACCAATTATAATGTACACCTATAACATAGTCCTAGTTAGGGGTATATTCACTCTCATCTTTCTGAGTTGAAATAAGTCTTTTCGGCAGAATCCTTTCTGACCAAGAACAATGGATATTGCCAGGTATCATCATCCATTATTCTTCAGGTTCTTTCACGGTGCTGATACGTTTACCTATACCGCCCTTGTCATGAGGGGGAGTAACTTATTCCTCCTGGATCCCTTCCTGATATACTTTTAACCATTCGCGAGCTTCAATGATTTTTTCCTTGGGGACAAATATCTGTACGCGCCCCATACCATCGACGGTCACTGGATAGATTGAATGTCCAATAGATTCTTGAATAAGCTCGACATCAATGCCTTGGGCCTCAAGGTAACTTTCGATCATCTCAGCTTCTAGGCGACCACTTACTTCCACAATATTTTCATATGTCAATTGGTCCATTATGAGCTCTCTTTATTGATTATATTCCAAGCCATTTTGCAGTTGCGCGCGGTAATTCCGCCAAAGCTCCTACTCTCAATGTGCATTGCGGAAGAGATTCTATGAACATCCTACCATAGGATTTTGTTAATACGCGGCGGTCGAGTATGGCGACGACGCCACGGTCTGATTGGGTGCGGATAAGACGCCCAAATCCCTGGCGAAAGCGCAAGATTGCCTCTGGCAGGTGGTATTCGTTGAAGGGATCATCAAATGTTTCGGAGCGGGCTGCCACAAGTGGGTCGGAAGGTACTGCAAAAGGCAGTTTTACGATGACAAGAACCGATAAAGCATTGCCAGGAATGTCAACCCCTTCCCAGAATGAACGTGTTCCAAGGAGAACAGCTCGATCAGAGCTTTTGAAGGATTCGAGCAAAGCATTCGGTGAAGCGCCCTCGCCTTGTTCGTAGACAGTAATATCGCTTTGTGCCAAAGGACCGCTAATATATTTTGATGTGCGTTTTAACTGCGCATAAGAAGTAAATAGGACTAGAGTACGACCACCGCTGGTTTTGCAAAGTTGGACAAGGGTCCGATCCAGTTGGTGTTGGTAATCCGGTGAATTCGGTTCTGCAATATCGTTGGCGATATATAGCAAAGCTGAACCCTCGTAATCAAATGGAGACCCGAGGGCCAATTCATCTGCTTCATCGGCGGAAAGGGTGGTGCGGACGTAGCCGAATTCACCGTGCGTTGTCAAAGTTGCAGAAGTGAGGATTACGCTACGTTTCTCATGCCAGAGATATTTTTCAACTAACGAACCTACATGGATGGGGGCTGCATTCAAAGCCATCCTGTTATTGTTGGGATTGACTTCCACCCAATATACGTAATCAGAAGCGGGATTGAAAATCATCGAGTTAACCACAGTCTCGGCTTCATTTAATCTCCGGTAGAGATTTCCTAAATTGCTGATCACATCTTCAAGCGACTCTATGCCTGCAGAAAATAGTTCTGCTGCGCCTTTTTGGATCTCACTCAAGATAGCGATAAGGAGTGCGAGTGTTTCGCCTGAAGCACCCCACGCAATTTCCACTGCATCCCATCCAGGTTGCGTCCGCGTGGAAGGGAGGATTCGTTCCTGGTAGTTATAGGAATTGGTAGGCTTACCCTCACGCTGAAAGGCAATAAATTCAGCCAGGGTATTAAAGAAAATGCGCGTTTGTTCCTGAAAGCGAAAAATTAAATCGGTGGCGCGTTCATTTTTTTGGTTCAGAAGAGCAAAATCAGAGGGACGGATCTGATTACGCGTGGATGCGAGCAAGTGCCCCAAAATACCCGAATTGGAGCCACCAGCTTCCCGGATAAGTCGTTCCATATCTAACTGGGTCAGGCGGAAAGAAAGGGCATCTGTGGTGGCGGCTTCCAGGTGGTGACCCTCATCGATAATTACATGCTCGTATTCTGGTAAGATGCGGTTGCCAGCGGCGACGTCGGTCAGCAATAAAGCGTGGTTGACAATCAATATATGGGCGTTCAACGAATCTTGTTTGGCGTGGAAGAAAGGGCAGGCTCCACCCGATCGTTCCAAACAGGTCTCACTTGTGCAGGCATCGTCCTCTGCGGAAATGTGCACCCAAACATCGCGTTCGGAGGGGCCGGTCAAGTTAATCTCAGTCCGGTCGCCACTGGAGTTATTCAGCAACCAAACCAGCACCTTTGCAAGCACGCGCATCTCATCAGCATTTGCGGGGCCCCGGTGTCGAAAGAGTTCCAACCTGCGTGGACAGAGGTAGTTCGAGCGTCCTTTCAGTACCGCAGCACGAAGTTCCAGACCAAGGGCTGTGCATAGATCGGGGATATCCTTTTTGATTAGCTGATCTTGCAGGTTGATTGTATTGGTTGATATGAGCACACGCGTATTGTTCTTTAACGCGAATAGCGCTGCCGGGATAAGGTATGCTAACGATTTACCGACGCCGGTGCCTGCCTCCACCATCAGGTGTTTCCCATAAGACAAAGAATTGGCGACAGCACGTAGCATTTCCAGTTGCTCTGGACGATATTCATAACTTTCGAAGAATTTTGAAAAAAGACCACTATGCTCCAAGACAGATGCAGCTTCTTCCGAATCAATTGGAGCGGGTTCCGTGGGAATTTGTAGTGGTGGTGACTTGTGTATCTCTTCCTTTGACATAAATAGGGGACCACTTTCCTGTTTCCTATGTCCTTCCTTTGCCTGTAAACCGGCATTTAATCGTGTATGCAAGGCTTGATTAAAAGCCCACGCCCCATCCCAATCGATTGGTTCGCAATTTCTGACGATTTCGGTTAGAAGATCGGTAGGCAATTCACATGCTGATGCATAAAGTCTTTGGAACGCTGCCGCAGTAACGCGTGCGTCGTCCAAAGCGCGGTGGGTGGCGGGCAGAGGAATGCCAAGTTGTTGACCCAGCGCACCTAGATTGTACCGGCTGGCGGAGGGCATAAGCACGGCAGCAAGTTCATAAGTATCAATAATTTCGTTAAGTTCAAATAATTTGAATTTTTTTAGGAAAGACAGATCAAATTTGATGTTATGGCCTAGAATGGGAGAGTCTTTAATGAAAGCAACCAATTCGTCAAGAACTTCCCGGATTTGTGGAGCTTGGCGCACCATTTCATCGCTAATTCCAGTCAGCCCGGTGATAAACTCAGGAATGTGTCTTCCAGGGTTTATGAGTATTGTGAACTCGTCTTCGATACGATTCCCCTCAAATCGGACTGCTCCAATTTCTATGATGGCATCCTTCTGAAAGTCTAGGCCGGTTGTTTCAAGATCAAGGGCGACGATTGGTATCATAGAACAAGTGTAACATGAATCAGTCTGACGAGTTTTTTCTATTATCGCCATTTGTTACCAAAGACAAGCCCGGTCAAATCGCCGGGCTTTTTCATGGCCTAACAGAATGCGACTTCTCTTTACAGAACAGGAATATACTAATCAAATGGGAAGATCATTCTTACTCCTAAGTTTTGTCCACGTGGACAAGTTTCCGACCCCTACCGTAACAGGTGGGTTTGTTTTTGTGGGATTATGCGCGATAATGTTCTAGGAGGAGATGGGACAATGAACGATCAGAAACAAATGATAACCATGACACAAGACGGAGAATTACTTAAGCCATCAGTAGAGTTAGAGTCGCCAATGCATGAGGGAATGTATCTTCCAAATGTTCAATATCTTGAAATGAAAAAAGTAAGTAATTTTGGTGGTGCTCGGATTAGAATGGCAAAACGTTTTTGGGTTGGAGGAGGACAGGCAAGAAGTCATGAAGAGCAAATGGTTGCTGATGTGGGATATCTCAATATATCCCGTAAAGCGATTGTTTTTGCGGGGTCGACTTCAACTATATCTCTACCGCTGGGAAAGATAATAAGAGTGCAACCATATACCGATGGTGTTGGGGTTTACAAAGAGGGGCGACAGAAAGAATACCGATTTACGTGGGGAAAGTCTATAGACATGAAATTGGTAAATGTTGCCGGCGATGATGGCACGGTCAAGCCGCTAAATGGGAAAGTAATA
>DASVKG010000116.1:0-25375 GCA_036385495.1 Anaerolineales bacterium
AACTGTCTCAAGATTGGTATACATATCTTCCAGCCTGGCCGGGTTGGGGAGAAAGTATACCGTCAGCCCCAATTGCTCGAGCGAGGCAACCAGTTCGGGAGTGTTGATGCCCCCTGCCAGGACCAGATCGGGGTGGAGGGCTACAATGGCCTCCAGGTTGAAACCGCTGTAACCGCCAATGGTGGGCAGGGTTAGCGCCCCAGCCGGGTAATCTGAAGTTTCATCACGTCCGACCACCTGCGCACCCGCGCTTGTTGCGAATAGAATTTCCGTGTTGGCTGGAGCCAGCGAGACCACGCGCTGGGCCGGGCCGGCGAGCGTGATTTTACGGTTCAGGCCGTCGGTCAGGGTGATGGAATTGCTTAAGGTGGGGGAAGGGACTGTGTTGGCAGGCGGCTGGATAGAAACGGCCGTCGGTGTCGAAGTCGAAGTCGAAGCTGCGCCGCATGCAGCCAATATGGATACCATCAAAAGAGAGAAAAGCATTTTGCGGAACATTGAATTCTCCTGAATATATTTTGAGAGTGTAGCATCAAAAATCATACAATCATTTAACCCAATGGAAAAATGGTTTTCGAAACATAAAAAATTATCTTGTGCCTCTTCGAATCTCCGGGACTTGGTGGTAGACTATTTTTTCCCAAATCGAGTAGGAGGGCGGGGCTAGCGCCCTCCTCTCACACCACCGGACATGCGGGTCCGCATCCGGCGGTTCGGTCAGTGTCAGGGTATTGCCCTCTAGCCTTTGTTGATGGTCTGTGCCAGGGATAGCTCAGCCCTCTGGTTCGTCCCGCAGGCTTCACCTGCTTCGCTACCCAGTAGTTTCCCCATCCAGGGAAATTCTGCCTTCTTCGCTCATCCCAACGACTTTCCACTCCAGGCTCACTTTCCGTTCAGCCCTTCCCAGCGGATCACTTTCACCTAGCTGGTAGTATGGCCTCTGCTGACTCCTGCTGCCTCAGCTTGTCCTCTCGGCCAAGGTTACTACTCCCCTGTAGCCCGACAGCAGGTCTCCCCAGGTAAGAACGTTGACTTTCCCTGCACGCTTGCCCAATTTACCGCTTTGGCCCTTGATCGCATTGGGCTTCGTTGTCAGTTGCCAACTCGCCCAGCCTCACGGCCTCTTATTGGGTTCGTGTTCCTCAAGCTGCAGGTTTGCTTCCGGCTTCCTCCAGACCCCACCTCGCAGTGACGCCCTTGCCTTCCGCTAGCAGTTGATGCAATCTTCCCTGCAAGAGACTTTCACTCTCAAGTCAACGCCCATGCTGGGCGTACATCTAAAAGGCGACCCTTCTCCAGGGTCGCCTTTATTATTTAGCCGTCCAGTACTAATTTCCCTTCTCAGCCTGTTGATTATTTCTTTAAAAATGTTTCTACCGGCGGAATGGGTCATAATCCGGATTTGTCCCCGCCCAAATACAGGTCGGTTGGGCAAACTGGTTGCACTGCATACCAAGCGAACAGCGGTGCGTCAATACCCGCGGCGGGTCGGGGAGCATGTCAGCCGGATAAAGAACTTCAGCCTCCAATGCCACTTCGCGTTTGACGTGCTCGCAAAAACATACTTTACTCACTTCCCATATTTTTTCAGCCATGGCATTTCTCCACAATACCTACAATTTAGAGCATTTCTTAAGACTAATCCAGTGAGAACCGTCACGAATCGAGGTGACAAATCGCGATTCTCACATGCAGCAGGACCATAACTTTCCGCGAGCTTACCTTCGTGTCAGGCGCAGAATCGTCCCTGACCCGTAATCGCTGATGTAAAGTTCTCCGGCTTCATCCAATCCGAACGTGGTGATCTTCGCATCGGTCGAGAACAAGATCTTGGATTGCCATTTATCCTGCCCAGTCTGGATCAAACCCCAGATATTACCTGAGCAGTAATCACCGTAGAAATACACACCCTGCCATTCCGGTAAGGCCCGGCCGCGATAGACGTAGCCGCCTGTCACTGCGCAGCCATCCGAGTGAGAGTACTCGGCAACCGGGCGGGTGAATGTCATACCGGCAGTTGGTTGGTCCTGATAGGAATGTAGTCCTTCGTAAAAACTCCAGCCGAAGTTCATCCCCCCGTGCGTTCCCACCGGGACAAAGTCCACCTCTTCCCATGCCTCTTGCCCGACATCACCGATATATAGGTTCCCGGTCAGCCGGTCGAAGGAGAACCGCCATGGGTTCCTCAACCCGTAAGCCCAGATTTCCGGTTTCCCGCTCCCTCCGATAAATGGATTATCAGGAGGGATGCTGTAAGTGCCGCTGGGTTCCACGTTAATGCGCAGCAGTTTTCCCAGCAAGGTTTGCGCGTTTTGGCCGGTCCGGTCCGGGTCACCTTCCGAGCCGCCGTCCCCCGACCCAATATAGAGGCTGCCATCCGGGCCAAATGCCAATCCACCGCCATTGTGATTGGAATACGGTTGGTTGATTTGCATCAGGTCCACTTCACTGGTCGGGTCTGCCCGGTTCGGGTCATCTTTCGAGACAAGGAACCGTGCCACCAAACTGTCCCCGCTCAAATCGATGTAATAGACAAATAAGGTTCCGTTTTGGGCATAATTTGGATGAAAAGCCAATCCGAGCAAACCTTGTTCTGCCCCATGGCTGTCCACCTCGCCTTGAATATCCAGGAAAGGTTGGGACAGCAGTTGGTTGTTCTGAAAAATAAGGATGCGACCGGGTTTTTCGACGATAAATAGCCGTCCCGTTCCGTCGCCTGCATTCTGGATATCCACCGGCTGTTCCAGCCCTGAAATAACCAGTGCCCATTCCAAAGGAGCCGGGTCAGGGAATCCGCTCAGGTAAGGTAAATTAGGGGGAGTATCGGTGGGAGTAGAGGAAGGCTTTTGTGTAGGGGTGTCTGTAGATGGAATGGGAGAAGATGAAATGGTTGGGGGTTGTGTGGGAGAAGGCAACGATGGGTTTGGTTGAGGTTCGCAAGCAGAGATGCCCAGAAACAAACCCAGTCCCAACGTAATGCGTAGGATGCGGGTCTGATGGAGAGTCGGACTATTTTTCATCACTTTCTTCAGCTTCTATGATCTCGCCAGTTTCATCCTGTTCAGGTGCGTCCCGCCAGGTACCGGTGACAACCTTTTGCAAAGCGTTGTTGTGTTCCTGGACAATATCATCGGGGCAAAGCGAGATGAACAGCGTGGTACCCAACCAGATCACTACGGCATCGTCTAAGGCCCCGATGACCGGAAACACCGCGCCTGAGAGCAGGTCCACCGGCGAGATGACATAGATGGCTGCCGCGATCGGGAGCATTTTCACAAAGAAATTGATGCGCTTGTCGCCGATCAGGCGCAGGATGAGTTTGATGCGCAGGATCAGGTCTTGGAAAAATCCGCTGTTCTGGTTGTGGATGATGTCACGTTTATTTGCCATTTTTTTAAATCTCTCCTCGCTAAATCCTCAAATCCAGAGTGGAGTTGAAACCGTCCGTGGGAGCACCTGTAATCAATGGATATTGATATATACGAGAAAGTTGCTGGTTGGATTCTTGTGCGAAAAGATCCATCCTGGCGCCGGAATGATAGATATGAGGGCGATTATACGCTTTTTTCAAATCCTCGTCAGAGATGGCGGAATCTTGGATGAAATTGCCCATGTTAAACTTCCCGGCATCCCACCCGTTGAGCAAAGGGATCGAGTTTTCCGCTATGCGCATTGGAAAGTCCAGGAGGTTGTGAAAGTACTATCTGGGAAGTAGAGTACAATTCGAATCGCCAATTCGAAATCCAAATCAGGAAGTTTCGCATGTCCTTGAATGTAGAGAAAATCCGCGCCATCTGTTTTGACGTCGACGGCACCCTAAGTGACACGGACGATTTATTTGTCCAGAGGTTGGAGCAAATCCTGCGCCCCATCCTTTTTTTCTATTCTCATCAAGAAGCACAACGCGCCGCGCGGCGGTTGGTAATGTGGTCCGAGGCTCCTGGTAACTTTTTGATCGGCTTCCCCGATACGCTTGGCTTGGACGACGAGATTGCCGCTGTTATGGAATGGCTCAATCGTCAGCGTCCACGCCCTATGAAGCATTTCCTGCTTTTTCCAGGCGTCAAAGAGATGCTGGCACAGCTTGCCCGGAGCTACCCGTTGGCAGTGGTCAGTGCGCGTGAAGCCTGGAGTACACATGCCTTTCTGGATCATTTTGAATTAACTTCGTTCTTCCAGGTAATTGTCACGGGGCAAACGGCTGAACATACCAAACCTTACCCCGATCCGGTTTTATTCGCTGCGCAGGCATTGAAGGTACCGCCCGAATCCTGTTTGATGGTCGGCGACACCCCCGTGGATATTCGCGCTGGGAGAGCCGCCAAGGCTCAGACGGTAGGTGTACTTTGCGGTTTTGGCGAGGAACCCGAACTCCGCCGGTACGGTGCGGACATGATCCTTTCCAATACTGCAGAACTGGTGCATTTGTTAAAAGAATAGATTCTGCGTATTGGAACGATTTTCAGCGGGATACGTATATTTTGATGGAAATGGCCGGCATTTTTGTACCGGCCTTAACATGTCAAAAGGAGAATCCATGTTCCGCAAATTGTTCATCATCATTCTGATCCCCGTATTTGTCCTGACCTCTTGCAGCTTTCATATTACTCTACCGGTCACCCAGAAGGCCGGACCGACGACCGTCGACCAGATCAACGTGCCTTTGCCCGCCGATGCCTCCCAGACCGCGGACTTGAGCTTGAAATTCGGAGGCGGAACCCTGAAACTGAACCCCGGTGCAAGTGCGTTGGTCTCCGGCACAGCCAAGTATAACGTCAGCGACTTCAAGCCTACGGTCACTGTCAACGCTTCCAATGTACGTATCGAACAGGGCAACTGGCGGTTGACCGGCATTCCGGATATTACCAACATCAAAAACGAATGGGATCTGGCATTGGGCAACGTCCCTCTTGCCCTGACCATTGATGCCGGGGCCTATCATGCCGACTATGAGCTTGGCGGTCTGGCGCTGACCAACCTGACCATCTCGGACGGCGCCGCAGACACCAAATTGAGCTTTGCTTCTCCCAATCTTACGGACATGTCTCTCCTAAAATACAGTACTGGCGCCTCAAACGTTTCGCTGACTGGACTGGGGAATGCCAATTTCACCAGCCTGGAATTCGACAGCGGGGCGGGCAATTACACGCTCGACTTTTCTGGACAGTTCCAGCGCAATGGCAGCGTTCACATTGGGACGGGCGTCAGCAACCTGACGCTTGTCATCCCCTCCGGGATTCCCGTCCAGATTACGGTGTCTGGGGGTCTGTCAAATGTCACCTATGGTTCCGGCTGGGTCAAGCATGGTAATGTTTATTCCCAGTCCGGCACGGGGCCCCAGCTGACTATGGTCGTGGAAATCGGGGCCGGGATTCTGACCATTACCCGCTGACAAACCTCGAGATTGTTCAAGTCTGATCGAGCATCAATAACGCCTCGCCTTAATGAGTTGGCGAGGCGTTTTTCTATAAATTCTTGTATTTCTGGTAATAATCGGAGTAATTGGTCATATTTACAGCATGACCTACGTCACTTGTCGAGCCGCCGGGCTGACAATACAATATAAGTAGATAAACATTACCTTATTTTTTAGAAAAGGAACATGCTATGCAAATCACTCGACAGGCTGACTATGCCATCCGCGCCGTCCGGTACCTTGCCAAACAGGGTTCAAGCCAGCGCGTCGCCACTTCCACCGTGGCACGGGAAATGCAGATTCCAGCCTCTTTCCTGGCCAAGATTATCTCACAGTTGTCCATTGCTGGCTTGCTGCATACCTCACGTGGCGCCCGCGGCGGCGTTTCGCTGGCGCGTGAACCCAAGGAAATTTCCGTGCTGGATGTGGTCGAAGCGATTGATGGACCAATTCTACTTAACGAATGTGTTGGAAGCAACAAGCCATGCGCTTTCGAGGATGAATGTCTGGTCCATCCGATCTGGGTTGAGGTGCAGGAAAGTCTGGTCAGCAAGTTGCGCGCCACACGGTTCGACGTTCTGTACAATTAATTCGGGAAAAGCATCTCGCCATCCACCGTATGCTGGGCGGCGATATGTTGTTCATTTATTAATATTATATTTAACGATTCGCCTGAAAGCCCCTCCCTGCGTATAATAGCAGGGAGGGAATTCTTTTCTATCGACAGGAGACGTCACATGTCTGGTCCTCGCACCGTCCGCTCCCCGCGCGGCACAACTCTAACCTGCAAATCCTGGCTGACCGAAGCCCCCTTCCGTATGATCCAAAACAATCTCGACCCGGACGTGGCTGAGCGCCCGCAGGACCTGGTTGTCTACGGCGGGCGCGGGCAGGCGGCCCGCAACTGGGAATGTTTCGACGCCATTCTGGAGTCGCTTAAAAATCTCGAAGACGATGAGACTTTAATGGTGCAGTCCGGTAAGCCGGTGGCAGTTTTCAAGTCCCATCCGGACGCACCGCGTGTCTTGATCGCCAATTCGAACCTTGTCCCACACTGGGCCACCTGGGAGCACTTCGATAAACTGGCAGCCCAGGGATTGATCATGTACGGCCAGATGACCGCAGGCTCCTGGATCTATATCGGTACACAGGGCATCCTGCAAGGCACATATGAGACCTTTGGGGCTTTGGCCAGGCTTAAGGGTTGGGGCTCGCTCAAGGGCAGGTTCTGCCTGACAGCCGGTCTGGGTGGGATGGGCGGGGCGCAGCCGATGGCAATCACCATGAACGAAGGCGTTGGCCTTATCGTCGAAGTTGACCCGGCGCGCGCCAAGCGCCGCCTTGACATCGGTTATGTAGACCGGGTGGTCGACAATCTTGAAGAAGCCATGACCCTGGTTGATGAATTCAAAGATAAGGAAAAACCGCAGTCCATTGGCCTGATCGGTAACGCCGCGGATATTTATCAGGAACTGGCGCTGCGCGGAGTGATCCCTGACGTTGTGACAGACCAAACCTCCGCTCACGAGGCGTTGATGTATGTCCCCACCGGCCTGTCGGTGGCTGCCGCGGATGAATTACGCAAATCCAATCCTGAAGAGTATAAAACGCGGGCCATGGCTTCCATGGCGCAGCATGTCAAAGCCATGCTCGAATTCCAGCGTAAAGGTGCGGAAGTGTTCGATTACGGCAATAACCTGCGTCAGCAGGCTTACAACTATGGGGTGACGGACGCTTTCGAGTTCCCCGGCTTTGTCCCGGCTTATATCCGTCCGCTCTTCTGCGAGGGCAAGGGACCCTTCCGTTGGGTGGCGCTCTCCGGTGACCCCGAAGATATTTATAAGACGGACGCGGCGGTGTTGGATCTTTTCCCAGCCGATGATCACCTGCGCCGCTGGTTGAAGATGGCGCGGGAAAAAGTTCCATTCCAGGGATTGCCGGCGCGCATTTGCTGGCTCGGTTATGGTGAACGCCTCAAAGCAGGACTGAAATTCAATGAGATGGTTGCGAACGGGGTTTTGAAGGCACCCATCGTCATCGGGCGTGACCACCTCGATTGCGGCTCGGTTGCCAGCCCGAACCGCGAGACTGAAGCGATGAAAGACGGGTCAGATGCCATTTCCGACTGGGCCATCTTGAATGCGATGATTAATGCGGTTGGCGGTGCCACCTGGGTCTCGTTCCACCACGGCGGTGGAGTGGGCATTGGCTACAGTCAGCATGCCGGTCAAGTCATTGTCGCCGACGGTACGCCCGAGGCCGCAAAACGCCTTGAGCGGGTCCTGACCACCGACCCGGGCATCGGCATCGTTCGTCACGCAGATGCCGGTTACGAGATCGCCATCGATGCAGCCAAACGGCACGGCATCAAAATGCCAATGTTAAAATAGTGTGATTCACAATCAAGGCTGAAAACAGGGTTTTCATTCTTCATTCCGAGTTTTGGTACAGGAAAATTCCTGTTGCTCTTTTGTATTTGTGCTAGGAATTGCAGCACGCCCCATCAGAAGCAACGATATGTTTAATATCCCCCTCTTGATATTATGAAAAACGGTATGGAAAAAGCAACCCGGAAAACAATATTCCAGATCGTCGGGGTCTGGCTATTCATGCGATGTCTGACCAGCTTGGTTGCCGCAGCAGCTTCATTTCTTAGGCCAATAACACTCATTGAAAAACAAATCAGCCTCTGGCCTCCCTCCCAGAATTTCCCAGCCTGGCTCAACCGGGCTTTAGTAGCTCCCTGGGCGCGTTATGACGCAGTCTGGTTTGAGCAAATTCTCACTGGCGGATATGTTGCAGGTGATGGGAGCACATCTTTCCACCCCTTGTACATTTGGTTGAGTTACCCACTATACCGGCTGGGCGTAGACGCGCCCTTGAGCCTCTTGATTACGAGCACTCTTGCCTCTATGGTTTTTTTGGGTATCTTCTACCGCTTAGCAAGGCTGGACCACCAGCCTACCACAGCCTGGATCGCACTTCTCCTTCTAGTAACCTTTCCAGTTGCCTTCATTCTTTTCGCCCCCTATACCGAAAGTCTATTCCTGTTATGGGCTGCAGCGGCACTCTATTCCATCCGCCGCGAACGTTGGGGCTTGGCTGGCTTATTCACTTTCCTTGCCGCACTGACTCGCCAACAAGGCATCTTCCTCGCCCTGCCCTTGGCTTGGGGAGTCTGGGAAGCCTCAGGGAAATCCCTGCACGGGGTCAGAAGAATCTGGTGCGCCTGGTTAACCCTCCTAGCTGCGCCAGCAGGATTGATGGCATGGGGCATTTATCGCATTGGTTATCTGCACGAAGGGAGCCTCAATTTTTCCAATATCCAGGGATTCATCTACTCTGCTTTGCTTTCATCTTCCGCCGATAAGGTAATAGCTGGCCAGGCTTTCCGTTGGCCTTGGGATGCCTTTATCGTCGCGATATCAAAGGTGATTCACGCACCAGAGATATCCGTTTTCATCAATCTGGCTCTGGGAATCAGCTTCTTGATCGCATTCATCGTCGCTTGGAGGTATTTGACAATCGGCGACCGACTGTATTCATTGGCGATAATCGCGATTAGTTTTAGCGTTACTACTGGACAATATGCCTATGTCAGCCTGCCTAGGCATCTTTTCCTTGCATTGCCGGTTTTTATTGGGCTGGCTGTAGCTCTGCAGAAATCTCGACAAAGGGTACTCGTGCTTGCCTGCCAGTTTCTTGGCCTGATATTTCTTATTTATGGTTACGTATTAACTGGGTGGATTCCATAATCATCAAATATATAGCCGGGGTATTGTGCCTTTTATGGAAAATCCGCTTTGGAGGGATCGTTATCACGGTTTTCTGCGGTAGAATCTATATTCAATCTAATAGTCAGGAGTAAGTGTAACTGATATGGCAACAAAACGAATTGCAGTCCTCACCAGCGGCGGTGATGCCCAGGGCATGAATGCTGCTGTGCGGGCTGTGGTGCGGACTGCATTGGATAAAGGGGTGGAAGTCTACGCGATTTACGAGGGATACCAGGGATTGATCGAGGGCGGCAGTTGTATTAGAAAGATGGACTGGGACTCAGTCGGCGGGATTTTGCACCGCGGCGGGACAATCATCGGCACTGCCCGCAGCGAGGAGTTCCGCACCCGTGAGGGGCGTCGCAAAGCAGCCCTCAACTTGATTCAGAATGAGATTGGCGGGTTGGTTGTTATCGGCGGGGATGGCTCGCTGACAGGGGCTAATGTTTTCCGTCAGGAATGGCCTTCCCTGCTGGCCGAGCTTGTCAAAAGCGGTGAGATCAACGCCAGGGTCGCCGCCGCACACCCCAACCTGCTCATTGTCGGCTTGGTAGGTTCGATCGACAATGATTTCTCTGGTCCGGATATGACCATCGGTGCCGACAGCGCCCTGCACCGCATCACCGAGGCGGTGGATGCCATCACCAGCACAGCTGCAAGCCATCAGCGTACCTTTATCGTCAAAGTGATGGGACGCAACTGCGGATACCTGGCCTTGTACAGCGCTCTTGCTACCGGCGCAGATTGGGTGCTGATCCCGGAAGCTCCTCCGGATGTGGACAACTGGCAGGAAGTGATGGTTGAACGCCTTAAAGCCGGCACCAAGGCCGGGCGGCGCGACCACATCATTATCATCGCTGAAGGTGCTCGTGACCGTCAGGGCAATTACATTGGCAGTACGGATGTCCAGCGCGTGCTCGAAGAGAACCTGGGTGAGGAAGTGCGCGTGACCGTGCTCGGTCACGTCCAGCGCGGCGGGCGTCCGAGCGCGTATGACCGCATTCTTGCCACCCAGTTGGGTTACGAAGCCGTCGAAACCCTGCTCAAATCCAAACCTGAAGACGAACCTGTTGTGGTCGGTACCCGGGCGAATCACATCACCCATTTCCCACTAATGGAATGTGTTAATAAGACTCGAGCCGTGGTCGAGGCGATTGCCGCCAGGGATTATGAAAAGGCGATGAGCTTGCGCAGCACCAGCTTCAAGGATGCCCTGAACACATTGACAACCATGGTGCGCGCCCTGCCCAACCCCTCTGCCCCCGGTCAAAAGAGATTTCGCATCGCTGTCCTCAATTCTGGAGCGCCCGCCCCGGGGATGAATACTGCCGCCAGGGCAGCCATCCGCCTCGGTTTGGATCAGGGCCATATCTTGTTGGGCGTCAAAAACGGTTTTGATGGGCTTGCCAAGAATGAGGTCCAGGAAATGAATTGGATGGATGTTTCCGGTTGGGCCTCCTTGGGTGGGTCCATGCTGGGGACCAGCCGCGTAATTCCGCAGGGTAGTGACCTGTATGCCATTGCTCGCACGATTGAAAACAATTCCATCAACGCCCTGCTTGTCATCGGCGGCTGGAATGGATACGAAGCGGTCCACACCATGCTCACCTCCCGGCCCAACTTCCCGGCTTTCAACATTCCCATCATCTGCCTTCCGGCTTCGATCAATAACAATCTGCCCGGTTCCGAGTTCAGCATCGGCGCGGATACTGCTCTAAACAGCATTGTCGACGCGGTAGACAAGATCAAGCAGTCGGCGGTTGCCACCCGGCGCTGCTTTGTGGTCGAAGTGATGGGCCATTGGTGCGGTTACCTGGCTTTAATGAGTGGACTGGCGACAGGCGCCGAGCGGGTCTACCTCCCCGAAGAAGGCGTCACCCTAAGGGACATGCAGGTGGATATCGAAAAACTCAATCGCGGTTTCGATGCCGGCAAGCGTCTTGGTTTGATTATTCGCGCCGAATATGCGAATCAAATATATACCACCGCCTTCATGTGTGCCCTGTTCGAGGAAGAGGGCCGGGATGTATTTGACGTGCGTCCGGCCGTTCTGGGTCACCTGCAGCAAGGCGGCGACCCCTCACCTTTTGACCGCATCCAGGCCACTCGTCTCTCCCGCCTGTGCCTGGAGTATGTCATTAATGAATGTAACCAGGGCAGCAGCAATTGCGCCTTCATTGGCGTTCAAAAGGGGAAGTTCAATATCCATGACATGCGGGATTTCGAGCGCATGATAGACGTCCGGTTCGAACGCCCGAGGGAACAGTGGTGGCTGGAATTGAAAGGCATCGCCAGCCTGATGGCAAAATTCAGTCCGGCAGGCTAGTTAAAAAAAGGCAACCTGATTAGTTGCTTTTTTTGATTCGAGCTGGCCTTGCCATGCCATTTGCCACCCGCCTGGTTAAACCTTGTAAGACCCGGAAACCCGGTACCAAAGTAGGGGTTGAGTATTGGTTCTAATCGTGCTAAAATTAGATATATATTATCTATTTTATACTATTAAAAGTTTGCAATTCTCATTTTTATCTGCAAGTCCAGCACAGTTTTTATAATATTAAGCATTGGATGGAAATTCGGGTGGGTAGCCCGACATGATATTTTGGATAGGAACTGTCATTTTCCTCCCCTGAATCCAATAATTCCTCTAAGGAGTAAAAAAAATGAAGATAACAGTTACCAAAATTGAACACCCCGGTCCTATTGCCATTCTCCATCTTGACGGCACATTGGATGGAGCGAACAATGAAGGCTTGAATGAAGAAGCCCAAAACCCTTTCGCTGACGGTGTCCGCGACCTTATCTTGGACCTGAGCAAACTGGTTTTTATCAGCAGCGCCGGGTTGGGGGCTTTGCATCAGGTGGCAATCTTGTTCAAGGGGAAAACCCGCCCCGACCCGGATGAAAGCTGGGCTGCTTATCGTTGGGCCGCATACCGCAGCATGAACCGCGACCATTACAGAAGGCTCCAGGAGTATGTCAAATTGCTTTCCCCCTCCCGGGAGGTTCGGGAGGTGCTCGATATGATCGGTTTCAGTTCACTCTTTGAGATCTACACTGATTTCCCACAAGCGGTGGCGTCCTTCCACAAGGTTGCTCCAGTGATGGAAACCGGCCTGCGGTGAGAATTTGGTTCGCCTCGGATCGTTTCGGGACCAGGTTGAGGTTCCTCAATAAGGAGCCCGGAAATGATGATAACCATTTCGAAAGTCGTAAAGCCAGCCCGCATCACCATCCTGCACCTGGAAGGCAAACTGGACAGAGCCAATTATGAAAGTTTGATCGACGAAGCCCAGGAAGTTTACGGTGAAGGAATCCGTGATCTCGTCCTGGATATGAGTAAACTTCCCTATATCAGTAGTGCCGGGATGTCTGCGCTGCATCAGGTTGATCTATTGTTCCGGGGAGAATCACCTCCCCACCCGGACGGTGGTTGGGCCGCATTCCGAACTGTTGATCGAGACCGCGACAAGGTGCCCCAGGAGCACGTCAAACTATTTTCCCCTGCAAAAGAGGTGCGAGAGGTGCTTGACTTGGCAGGATTCGGCGCCCTCTTCGAGATTTTCACTGATCTTTCAAAGGCAGTGTCCTCTTTCCACCTGCCTGCTCTTGATATGGAGGTCCGTTAGCCCTGAAGCCAGCCGGATATTGCATGCTTGAATGGAATGTAAACGGGACGCTTTTTCAAGCTTCCCGTTTTATTTTAACAAATAACCCGTCCTGAGGGGGTTACCTCCAGAGGGCGGACAGGAGATAATAAAAAAATGTATAATCAGAGCATAATATAGGACTTCTTCATGGATGCTTCAAAACCTCTTAAGGCTGGAATACTCCGCCGCACCTTCGCGGGAATTTTTATTGATCTGCAGGGCTTGCCTGTCATCTTGAAAATCCTTACCGTGGTTGGCTACCTGGCCGTTTTGGGTCAACTGCTGTTTACCTTGCTGGTCGAACTCGCCGGAGACCGGCTGCAAACTGTCGAGTATGTACTGGCGGGTGAAAACCGTAAAGTACCGCTTCTTGTCATGGCGATAGCCGGCCTGGCTTTTATCCTGGGTTGGGCCTACCTGCTTACCGGCGCAGCAACTGCGAGAGCGCGCATTTTTCTCCCCATCCTGGCTCTGTTTGCTCTGCAATTATTCCTGGAGACCGGTGGCAATCTCCTGCTCGTCATTTTGGAGTTGCTCTTTTTTGTGTCGGTTCTTGTTATTTATGGACTGACCTTCCGAACTCGATTCTGGCTCGATCTGCCAGGCCTGCATTTCTTTGGCTGGCTGGGAGCCGTATCCATTATTGTCTTCCTGTCGGTTGGAATTTCTGCGACAAATTCCGGGGTGGCAATTGCACTGTCGGCCAATTTTTCAATCTTGGCGTTACTGACGTTCGTGTTCTGGGGCCTGCTGGGTCTCAGTGTGATTGACTTGGGCATGACCATCGGCCGGGGTTTCACCCGCTTTGTCCGGAAACTCCTTCCTTTTTCGGCGTTTAGCGCATTGATTGTTTTTGTGTTGCTCATTCACCCCGCTGTGATCGCCTTGATTTTCTGGCTGACCCAGGATGGCTTCTGGCTGCTGGATGTCCTGTTTTCGATCCTGCTCATCCTGGGCGCCCTGGTCTTGTGGGTTACCCACCGTTGGTCGGTATCCACTGGAGCTGTTTTCCTGACATTGAGTCTTGCCACTCCGGTGGTGGTGCTGGGGCTTTCCATGGCTTTTGCCGGGAAGGATTTTACTGGACTCCTCCTGAAAATGACCGGTATCTTCCCGCCCACGCTGCTGTTTGTTGGCCTGACGACCTACAATCTTTTCGGTATGGGCGTGGCCTTTACTGGTGTGGATGGATATACCCTGCCTAAACGAGCCCGCGTATTGCTTTATTTTGGGACTCTTCTTCTGGTTGTGGCCTGTATGCTCTTCATGTCCAACGATCGCATTGCAGGGACGAACCAGCTCTCCCTGGATATTCAAGCCTGGATCAATAACTTGTTTGCCTTGAGCGCTTTGTTCCTTGGCATTCCCTATGTGATCTGGATGATATGGAAAAGGCGTGAAATGCTGGTCGGGCTGGATAATGAGTTTTCAAACCCGCCCCGCTGGGTCTGGTTGGCCCGGGTTCCAGGGCAGGCTTTGATTGCGCTCAGCGTGGTCCTTGCCTGTGCCTGTTCGTGCTTGCTGGTTGTGATTTTATATTTCCAGATCTGACCAAAATGGCACCAAATAAAAAAATGGGGCTTTCGACTATTGATGGCCCACGGGCAGGTACTATCTTCCACATTTCACTCTGTACTCCCGGCAAATACTCATCTCCGTTATTCGCTCCTCAATCTTCACTAAAATAATATTTCAACCAATTGCTCGCCAGAATAATTGATCGGGGGGTTAACGTTTTCACCCGGCAGTGTCTCGTTCCTATTTGGAACACCCGGTCTTTTTCTCATTTCGTCCCCCACCAGGACACGGGATTGGGTTCTATTGGAGAATTCTCTTGCATTCACCTCCACGGTCACGATCCCAGGCCAGGGGGTTAGGGTCCCCAGCGCGGCTGGTAGTCTGTCCGCGGGTCAAATGTCAGCCGGGTCTGTTCCGAGCCGTCCGGGCGCATGCGGTAGATCTCATTGTTCCCATCCCGGAAGGAAGTGAAAGCGATCCAATCCCCGTCCGGGGAATAGCTCGGCCCCAGGTTGTCCCCTTCCTCGGTCAATTGCTGGACGTCTGTCCCATCGGTTCGAATGGTGTAAATATCGCGGTCTGTCACCACCCCGGCATAGAACGCTAGCCTTCGACCGTCCGGCGACCAACTGCTTCGTCCGCCTGTGTTTGGCAGGTCGGTCACCTGCCGCGGGTTGGACCCGTCGTTGTTCATCACCCAAAGCTGCCTTTCCCCCGAGCGGCTGGAGGCGAACGCGATCTCCGTCCCATCCGGTGACCAGGTTGGGTCGATATTGTCGCCTTGTGTGACCGTCAGCGCCTTCGGGTTAGAGCCGTCCCTTTCCATCACCCAAATATTCTGTGTGTTTCCGGTTTCAACGGTGAAGACGATTTGGGTCCCGTCCGGTGAGACCTCCGGCGCATACAGGCTTCCCAGTCCGTTCGTCAACCGCTGCTGGTCGCTGCCGTCCATATTCATGCTGTAGATTTGGAAAAATCCATCCCGCATGGACGAAAAGACAATTTCCGTCCCGTCAGGCGCGATCAAAGCATAGAAGTCCGTTACCGCTTCTGCGGTCAGCCGCGTGACGTTCCCCCCATTCGCATCCATCAAACATATCTGGTCGTAGCCATCAATTGAACAGGAGAAGACGATCCTGCCGCTGGCGGGGCTCCCTTCAAAGGTCGCCTGAGGGGTCGCCGTCTCCTGCCGGGTCGTTGCTGTTTCGGAAATCTCCTGCGTCGCCGGTACTTCAGCGCTGGGCAGGGCGACCGCGGTTGGTTCCCCTTCCGCAGTCACCGCTGGCGACTTGGGAATGTTGCATGAAAGAATGCTGCCCAGCAATGCCAGGCTTGCAAGCCAAAACCACGGGATGATCCGCGCTCCTTCCCTGGGTGGTTTGGATTGCTGCCAGCCTTGTTTCATCCTTTCTCGATTCATAAATTGTTCCTTCTCGAAACGCTTGTGATCCGGCTGGCACCAGTGCTCATTCCACGGGCAATGATTCAAATGCTAATATTTATGCCCAAGATTATATAATTCTTCCACCGCCCGCAGAATTTTGCGAAACAAGGGGCGCTTAGACCGCTAGTTTGCTCATTCGTTCAACGCAAAATCGACATGCCCGGGTCGTACCAGCAGCATGGGTACGCGTACTTCCCCCATTTGCGGCAGCAGAGGGTTGGAAATCTTTACATCATAAATTGACATCCAGACAGTACGTCCGGACATGATGCTTGTGCCAAGGTCTACCTGAGTGGAGACGCGGATCGCACCATTGAAAACGAACGTGCCAACCAGCGCCATTACCGGCTGCATCTTGCGGTTCTTTTCGGTTTCATCATAATCCATCGGGTCCTGGGCAGGTGGGGTCAGATGAAATCCGATGATCTGGGCAACGGGCACGTATATTTCGGAACAACTGAGCATCCTGACCGTGCTCCCATTTAAAAAGATTACTTGTGGCTTGAGTAAATGGATAAACTCCGGCGCACCGTCGGTTCGCAGCCAGACGCTGACCCGGTTGCTTTGCTTGGTCACAGCTTCGCCGCGTATAAGCGTATTCTGGGTATAAATCATGACCCCTGTAGCCTTTTCATCGGAAGCAAGTGTATACATTTCTCATTTCCTCCACAAAAATCATCTCGAAATACAACCGTAAGAATAATACATTATTATTCTTACAAGGGTTACATTTTAGAAAAAGGAATTCGTTTTCTTCCATTCTGTCTTTACAACCAATTTCAAAATTGATATCAATTTCTAATGTAATTTTAAAAATTGCGATGTATGATGGATTCAAGCCGCAATCGGCTTGGAAGGAGGTTTCCACCGAAAACATGGATGTGAACCGCGTAGAGGAAAGACCGGGTGATCCAACCCTGGCCGGAGGCTTATCGCCTCAGCCAGACGTCTCCCGACGTACGGTGATTTTTCCTGCTCTTTCCTCTGGATGTAACCAATAGGCGGATGGATGAACTCCATCCGCCTTCATAATTCTTAAATCAGGGCGGCTTTCATCCGCTTTAGCGCATCTTTCAGCATTTCCCTTGGGCAGCCGAAGTTCAGCCGCACAAATCCCTCTCCGCCCACACCGAACTCTTTGCCATCGTTCAGGGCAACTTTGGCCTGCTGCAAAAAAAATTCATACGGGGAGCCCTTGATACTGCCGGACCTGACCAGTTCGTTGCAGTCGAGCCAGGCCAGGTAGGTGGCCTCCGGGACCGTTACCTTGATTTCTTTTAATTCATGTTTCACGTATTCGACAAGGAAATCCCGGTTCCCTGTCAGATAGACACGCAGGGCCGCCAGCCATTCATCGCACTCGCCTGAGAAGGCCGCCTGCGCCGCTGCCAGCCCCATATTATTAATGTGCATGGTCATCTGCTCGGTGGTTTTCTTATAGCGCTCCAGCAGTTCGGTGTTGGGGATGATCGCAAAAGCGCAAAACAGTCCTGCCACGTTGAATGTTTTACTCGGAGCAACCAAAGTAATGGTTCGGTTGGCAATTTCTGTCGAGAGGCTGGCAAGCGGAATATGCTTTGCACCGCCGAGAAGCAATTCGCTGTGGATTTCATCCGAGCAGATGATTATATTATTCCTCAAGCAAATTTCTGCCATGTGGAGCAATTCCTGGCGCGAAAATACCTGACCGATGGGATTGTGCGGATTACACAGCAGGAACATGCCGGTCTGTACACCGCTTGAGTTGACCGCCCCCTCGAACACATCGAAATCAACCTGATAATGCAGGATCGCACCCTCCGCTTCCATCTTTAGAGGAGCTTCCTGGCAAATAAGTCCAGCGTTTTTATGGATTGAAAGGAAGGGTGGATAGACTGGCGGTTGTACCAGAATCCCCTGTCCCGTGGTGCAAGCCGTGCGCGCCGCCGCGTTGAACCCCGCGATCACCCCCGGTGTTGCCACCACCATATCGGGTGATACTTTCCAGCCGTATAGTTTTTCCATCCGGGCGGCAACAATTTCGCGCAGTTCTTTTGTGGGAAATTCGTACCCGTAAATGCCATGCTCCACAGCACGGCGCAGGGCTTCCTGCACCGGCTCGGGTGCGGCGAAATCCATATCTGCAACCCAGAGTGGGAGCACATCCGGTCCGTAGTGTTTCCACTTAACACTGTTTGTGCAGCACCGGTCAATTTTTCGATCAAAATCATAAATCATTGCCTTCTCCAGGAACCCAGGGGCGGACATCGTCCCCGCAAATGGATCGCGTCAGCCACCGCACTCTATTCTTTGGGCCCTTCGCGCACGATATATAATGGTCTCCCCTTAACCTCGTCATAAATCCGCCCCAGGTATTCGCCCAAAACGCCCAGGAAGATTAATTGCACCCCGCCCAGGAACAGAACGGCGATCAGTGTTGTGGCCTGGCCGAGAAATGCTCCGTGCCCCGCCAGGCGCATGATGATCACCACTGGGATGGCTATGATAGCCAGTCCCGCCGCAGCAAATCCGAAGTAGGTCGCCAGTTGCAGTGGAAAGAACGAAAACCCGGTAATGGCATTCAATGCCAGTTTGACCATCTTGTTAAATGGATACTTGGTTACACCTGTATAACGGGCGGAGCGTTTGTATGGCACACCGATTTGCCTGAACCCCACCCAGGCCGACATGCCGCGCGGGAATCGGTGTCTCTCGTGCATCGTCTTGAGCACATCCACCACCTTGCGGTCCATCAGACGGAAATCACCCGTATCCATCGGGATCTTTATATCGGTAATGCTGTAGATGATCCGGTAGAACAGCGCAGCCGTCATCTTCTTGAACCAGGTTTCCCCTTCTCGTTCTGCACGCACCGCATAGACCACCTCGTAACCATCGCGCCATTTTGCGATCAGATCTGGGATTACCTCCGGAGGGTCTTGCAAGTCAGCGTCAAGGATGACCACAGCATCACCGCGTGCGTAATCCCAGCCAGCTGTAATAGCCACGATATGACCGAAGTTCCGTGCAAAAATTACCGGGCGGACGTGCCTGTCCTGCTTTGCCAATTCGAGGATGCGCTCGGTCGAGCCGTCCGTTGACCCATCATCCACCAGCACCAGTTCCCAGGTCCCTTTTGTAGCCGACATCACCTCCTGCACCCGGCGGTAGAGTTCGGGCAGGTTGTCTAATTCGTTAAATATCGGAGCTACGATTGAAAATGTGACCGCCATATTACCCCTTCTTCTTTCTTGAAATTTTGGACTTAAGCGCCGCGACCTTTTCGGATCCGGAAACCTCGGGGGTTTCCAGGACGAACGGTTCAGTCGGAGGGAAAGGAGGCATGCCCAAAATGCGGCGTCGCAGGTAATCAAAGATCACCCCCAGCGAAGCCAGTACCGGGACGATAAGCAGGGCACCCAATATTCCCCACAGGATTGTTGACAGGATAATGGATATTAAGACCAACGCTTCGTGCATGTGGACGGACCGGCCCATGATAAATGGCCGCAGCCAAAAATTTTTAATCCCAATTAATAGAAGATAGACCGCCAGGGTAATTATTGCCACGATGATGGTGGAGGATGGCATCCAACTCCAGTTTGAACCCTCGAGCAGCGCTATGGCAATTGCCAGCATCGCAGCCAGGAACGGGCCAACGTCTGGGATCAAAGTCAGGAATCCGGCGACAACACCCAGCACCAACGCCCCAGGGATGCCGATAATTGTCCAGGCAATTGTAAAGGTCACCCCCACGATCGCCATTAATAATAATTGACCTCGTAAATAGTTCATCCAGATTCTGCGCAAACGCTGATACAGCTCATTGATTTCAGGGTGATAAACTTCAGGAAATGAGCTGATAAAACCGTTGCGCAGGCGCGGCCACTCAGCCAGGATGTAATAAACCGCCACCAGGATGACCAGGAGCCACAAAGCGCCCATGGAAGTCTTCCCCAATAGTTGCAGAGCCTGGTCTGGAAGGTTTGCCAGAAAAGTGGCGCGGAACTGGATTAACTGGTTGGCCAATTGCCCAAAATCAAAGGGAATACCCGGAATCACATTTGGTTTCGCCAGCCAGGCAATGAGCTGGTTGGTAATATTTAAAATGTCGGTAGTCTCTTGTTTTAATTGATCAAAAAAGATGGGGGTAAGTGTTGACGGGGTGCCGACTAACACCGCCAGGGTAATAAAATAGACCAGGCCCACGGCAACCGGACGCGTCATGCGCGTTTGCCGGGTCAAAAAATTAACTGCGGGGTGGATAAGATAAGCAATAAACGCTGCAATGATTAGAGGTGCCAATATACTGCGGATATACCAAACCCCAATGATCAGGATTATGAATACAAACCCGAAGATTATTAAACGCAGCGGCTTACTCCATGGTTGGTATTGCCTGTTCATAAGACTCGCTTCACCGCCTCCAGAGTCGGCTCGATAATAGGGGCCGCATTTACTGCCAGCATGGCTGCCTGCACATCCTTCAACCCGGAACCGGTATTTAGTACCAGGATCGGATCGTCTGCTTTGACAACCTCCTTCCCCACCGCCCGCACCAGCCCTGCATACGCGGTTGCACCTGCAGGTTCGGCGAAGATTCCCAGTGGGCCAAGTGCGGCGATGGCGTGCAGGATTTCATCGTCGCTTACTGTGATATATGTGCCTCCGGTTTCACGCGCAGCACGCACCGCACGCACGCCGTCCCGCGGTAGATCGACAGAGATGCTATCGGCAATTGTTCTAGCTGAGATGGGGATGATCTTTTCCGTCCCGGCATTGAAAGCGTTCGCGATCGCAGCAGATCCTTCGGCCTGTACTCCGATAATCCTCGGCATTTTCTCCATCCATCCCAGCGACTGCAAATCCTTGAAACCTTTATGCATCCCTGAAATGATGTTCCCATCGCCCACCGAAACGAAAACGGTCAATGGAACGTCATTGATATCCTCACCATCTTTCGCCTTCCCGTCCTTTTTCTGGGTATACCATTCCCAGATTTCCAGGGCGCCGGTTTTTTTCCCTTCGGCTGTGAACGGGTTATAGCCCGTATTTCGACAGTACCAGCCAAATTCTTGTGCGGCTTTGATGGTCAGGTCGAATGCCTCGTCGTACGTACCGTCCACCAGGATGACTTTGGCACCAAAAACCAGCAGCTGGGCCACTTTCGCCGGAGGCGCGGATTTCGGTGCAAAGATGACTGCCTTTTGCCCCACCGCCGCAGACATGCCAGCCAGTGCCGCCCCGGCATTGCCCGTGGAAGCCGTAACGATCACATCTGCCCCGATTTCTCGGGCGCGCGCCACCACCACTGCACTGGCGCGGTCTTTGAACGAGGCAGTCGGGTTGCGGCTCTCGTCCTTGAGCCAGAGGTGTTCGAGACCGAGTTTCTCTGCCGAACGCTTCAATGTGTAAACCGGCGTCCAGCCTGCCGCCCGGATGGGGGTCCCTTCACCGCCCGGATCTGGCACAGGTAACAGAGGCAGGTAGCGCCAGAGCGAGTCCTCGGAGCGGGATGTAAGGTCTTCAGGTTGGAATTTTTGGCGGATGACGTCGTAATCCAGTACCACATCTAGGTTTCCCCCGTCCTTGGGGCAAGTGTATGTTACTTGTCCGGGAAGATATTCGGTATTGCAAAGCGAACAACGGTAGCCGACAAAATTGGTCATATGCCAATTATAACGTAGGGCGACCGCTTGGTCGCTCTGCAAGCTCATTCAGAGTCGAACGGCACACCCAGGGAGGCGGGTGGCGATGCCCTCAGCGCACGCAACAGCCGCGTGATGAAACGTCGCGTCCTTTCTGGCAAAGCAGCCAACACGCGTTCAACCCATTCGGCATTGCCAATGTTAACCAGCAACAGGGTCAGGATCATCAACGGGAATGGTGCCACTTGTAATACCTGGGAGGGGATGCCCGGTAGGCGGGACTGGAGCACCAGTCCGAGCCACTGCAGGAAGGCAAACAGGTACGCTCCAAAAGCTGCCCGCAATGGATTCCAGCCCCCAAAAATGGCAATTGCCAGGGAAATCCAGCCAATGCCATCCAGTCCGGTTTGCGTCCCCATCCACCCGGCTTTGACCGAGAGCGAATAGGTCGGTCCGGCCAGGCCGATGATGGCGCCGCCGAGGACAGTATACAAGTATCGCAGGCGTTTGACGTTTGCACCCCGCACGAAGGCAGCTGCCGGGCGTTCGCCGATACCCTGCAACATTAAACCCGGGCGTGTGCGAAAAATATAGACCCACGCCAGGAAAATGAGCAGGTAGCTGACATAGGTCATCAGATCCTGCCGGAATAATAATGGACCAATCAAAGGAATATCTTTTAGCCCTGGGATGGCCCAGACCTGCAAGCGCGGTCCTGGCTGGTTCATAAAAGGGACACCCAGGAAATAAGAAAGGTCGCGGCATGCCAGCGCCAATACAAAGCCGACTGCCACCTGCGATTGTTTCAAGGTGATACTGCTGAATGCAATGATCAAAGCCACCAATGCACCAATGAGCATCCCGGCCAGAAAACCGAGCGGCAGGCTGTCGGCCTTATAGGCAACAGCAAAACCGCCCATTGCCGAAAGTAGGATGGTGCCATTCATTGAAAGATTGATGACTCCCGCTCGTTCCGTGATCGTCTCGCCGATCACCGCGAACAGAACCGGCGCAGCCGCTGCCAGAACACCCGCCAAACCAATAATCAATGTATTCGTCTCCATGGCTGCTCCTAACGATTCTTCAAGAAACGCTGGCGTGCCCCTTCGCTAAGCAGGACCACCAAAACCAGCATATCCTGCAAAACGCCCGCAAAGGATGAATCCAATTTGTACAGAATTTGCAGTTGTATGCCTCCGATATTCAACGCCGCGAAGAAAAACGCCACCGGCGCTGCCCAGATTGCCTGGTAGTTGATCAGCATCGCCACCAGCAAGCCCAGGAACCCGTAACCGTTCGAAATATTGGGCAGCAGGCGATGATAGACTCCCGTCATCTGGATGGCGCCAGCCAGGCCGGCCAATGTACCGCAAAGAATAAAAGCTAACATACTATATTGCCAGGTCGGCACACCCATCAGGAAGGCGGCTTTAGGGTTTTTGCCAACCGCTTTCAGGCGCAGCCCAAAATGTGTACCGCGCAGTAAAAAGAAAATCACAATAATTGCCAAAAGCGACAATCCCAGCGCCCAAAGACTGAGTTCCGTTCCCGGCAATGTTGGCAGCCACAACGCCTTGTCAAAAGGTTGTGTACCCGACATGGAACCGGTCCCGGGGCGTTTCCAGGGACCAAAAACAAGATAAATTGTTAGAGCAGTCGACACGAAATTCAATCCCAGTCCGCCAAAGATTTCGTTAACCCCGCCGAATGTTTTAAGGGCACCCGCCAGCGCAGCCCAAAGAGCCCCGCCAACCATACCAGCCAGGATGCCAAGCGCGATAATTAACGCAGGCGGCACATTCGTATTTTGGAGCAGCCGCAATACCCATGTTGCGAAGATGGCACCCAAAGCCATCTGCCCTTCTATGCCAATGTTCCATTGTCCGGTGGAAAATGTGACCAAAACGCCGGCAGTCGTCAATAATAACGGCGACCAGGTAATCAGTACAGCCATGACATTATTTGACGATCCAAATGCGCCGGCCAGGATGTTTTCATACGTTTTGAGCGGTGGCGCCCCAACAGCAATCAATATTAGCGTGGTGATTAGAAGTGCTAAGATTAGTGCTCCCACCTGAAAAGTGATATTAATCCAAAGATTCTTTTTCATTTTTGATTCCCCGAAGTGAGTTCCGTCCAGCCTTTACCGCCGATTAATTCTCCAAGTTTGTCTGAAGTTAACCCGCCTGCCTTCAGCGGCGGGGTCACCTTCCCGCTGAAAAATACAAGCACACGGTCGCTGTACTGCAATATTTCTTCTAGGTCGGATGAAATGAACAGGATGCATGTTCCCTGTCGGCAGCGTTCTTTGAGCTTCGACCAGATGTAGATGGTCGATTCGATGTCCAATCCACGCGTCGGGTGTTCGAGCAATAGCAAGTTTAGCGGTACTCTCAAAAGTGCCAGCAAAGCCCGCTGCTGGTTGCCTCCTGATAGCGATTCCACTGTGTTGGCTGGCGTCCCACGGATGTTGAAGTCAATAATGCGATTCTGGGTCAATTCCCTGCCTTTTTCCCAGTTGATAAAAAAACCGCGCGCTTCCTCTGCCAGCACGAAATGTTCGGTCAGGCTCATTCCTGACGCCAATCCCTCTTCAAGGCGGGCCGCAGGTAAATACGCTGCTCCGTGACGTTTAAAAACGTGGTAGGAACGACCCGTCAGGTCATTGTTGTCCAGGAGAATGTGCCCGCTGACGGTCCGTACGAGTCCCGCAACCGACCGCAGGAACATACTTTGTCCGCTGCCCTCCATCCCGGCCAGTCCGATGACTTCACCACAGCATACGTCCAGCGATACGTTCTGAACCTTTAATCGGTAATCTTCAACCGAAATGTCGCGCAGGCTGAGGGACGGTTTTCCATTGCTACCGCAGGGATCACGTTCATCTTTGGGAATGATCTTGCCAAACATCATCTCAACCAGTTTTGTAGTCTGGTACGGTGGCTTGGTCTCGCCAACCAGGTGACCCTGGCGGAGTACTGTGATGCGCTGGCACAATCCCTCCACATCTTCCAGCTTGTGCGAAACAAACAAAACGGTTTTTCCTTGCTCGGTAAGTAGGCGCAGTGCCGCAAAAAGCTTGTCCTTCTGGGCAGCACTGATGCCGGTTGTAGGTTCGTCGAAGATCAAGAGACGTGCTCCCAGCCACAGGAGACGCAATATTTCCAATTGTTGGCGTTCGCCCACCGTCAGAGAATCCACATAAGCATCCGGGGATATCGTAAAACCAAATTGACCGGCCAGGCGGTCAAAATCCCGTCGTGCCATGCTCCGTTCAGGGAAAAGTCCACCCTCACGGCCCAGAATAAAATTATCGATCAGGCGCATCGGCGGAAAATCCAATGGATCCTGATGCAGCATCCCAATTCCTTGCCGGATGGCGTCAGCTGGAGAATGAATTATGACCGGCTGGTCATCCAGCAGGATTTCACCTTGATCGGCTCGAATAAATCCGGATAATACCTTCATCAACGTGCTTTTTCCCGCACCATTCTCGCCCAAAATGCCGTGGATTGTTCCGCTTGGGGCAAGCAGGTTGATACCAACATTGGCTTGTACTTTACCGAATGATTTGTATATGTTCCTGAGTTCGACTTTCATAAACCATTTCCAGTTAAGAAATGGGGGAAGGCACACGCCTTCCCCCATGGGGAGAAATTAATCTAGTTGCTCGGGGCGCTCTGGCCTTCCATGCCTTCGAGCAATTGCGGCAGGTACCAGATCTCCTGGTCGGTGGCAACCGTGCCAGCGGTCAAGTAAACCGTGGCATCCTGCAAGTTGATCGGGCCGGTCCACAGGTTCAGGCCGCCAGCCAGCTGGGCGATAAACGCATCCAGCTTGGTGGAATTATCGGCGCTTAGACCATCGCCTTTAACGTAACCAACTGCACTGGTGTCGGGATTATTGATGTTCGCCCAATCTGGTCCATTCCACTGGAAATTCGATGC
>DASVKG010000117.1:0-6049 GCA_036385495.1 Anaerolineales bacterium
TACACCGGCCCGGAAAATTTCACCAGGGAAGCCTCCGGGCGTGTGTTTGAAGGTTTTACTGTCACTTATGTTGCTCTGCAATTAGCCTTTTACATGGGCTTTCAGGAAGTCATCCTGGTGGGTGTTGATCATAATTTCGTCTCTAAGGGACCTGCAAATGCGGCTGTCGTCTCGAGTGGTGATGATCCCAACCACTTTTCGCCAAATTACTTCGGGAAAGGGTTCAAATGGCAGCTTCCAGATCTGGAAGGCTCAGAACGCGCTTTCCACCTGGCAAAAGATTATTATGAAGCAGCGGGACGCAGAGTGTGGGATGCAACTGTGGGTGGTATACTCACCATCTTTCCGAAGGTGGATTATATTGGGCTTTTCATATGTTAGGAGTGATCCCTTTGTTGATTAAACGAAAACCCTTTATTGCTAATTGGAGCGTTGTAATCCTTGTTGTTATGCTCGGCGCGGGATTGGGCTTGCGCCTTCTAAAATTAACGAATCCTCCCCTCGACTTTCATGCAGATCGGCAGTTGTCCAGCGCCATTGTGGCCCGCGGCATGTATTACCAGATGCTGCCAAACATTGACCCGGCTCAAAAACAAATGGCGATCAGTCTTTGGAAATCCCAGGATGTTTACGAGCCGCCCATTTTGGAACGTATTGTGGCGCTTACCTATTACGTGGTTGGCAGCGAGCAACTTTGGATAGCACGCATATACAGTTCCATATTTTGGATCATTGGCGGACTGGCGCTATATGGGTTGGCAAAACGCATGACCTCGGTTGGGGGCGGATTGGCTGCGCTGGCTTTTTACCTGTTCGTTCCTTTAGGTGTATATGCCAGTCGTGCCTTCCAGCCTAATTCGTTTATGGTAATGTGGATACTCCTGGCACTTTACGCCCTCTTTCGTTGGTCTAAAGACCGGACATGGAAATGGACCCTGCTGACAGGGCTTCTGGCAGGCATGGCAGTCCTGGTTAAGGTATTTGCGGCAGTCATGCTTGCCCCTGCGCTTGTTGCAGTGGTCTTAAGCACGATTGGATTGCGAAATGTGGTAAGGAACCGGCAAATCTGGAGCATGGCTGGGATTTCGATCGCGATTCCGGCTGCCTATTATTTAATTGGCATTGGCGCAAATTCAGCCGGGTTTATTAATTTCTGGGTGCTGTCATATACGAATATGTTGTTTCAACCACGTTTTTATTTTGCGTGGCTTGCCATGGCCGGTAGTCTTGTCGGAATTTCCACCATTTTCTTCAGCCTGGCAGGCCTTACGCTCATATCTGGAACAGGCAGGGCATTGGCGTTGGGGTTATGGCTTGGATATGGTCTCTTTGGCTTGTTGGTACCTGTACAGATATCTACCCACGATTACTACAGTTTGTCATTAATTCCAATTGTGGGGTTATCATTAGCCGCGATTTTTACACTTGTGATAGAGAAAGTTGTTAAACAATCGCGTTACTGGCAGGGATTTGCAATATTGGTTGCCATCCTTGCGATTGCAATATCAGCCTGGTTGGCACGGAATGGGATTGTTGTCCAAGACTATGCGCCTGAAGCCAAGGGTTGGGCAGTGATGGGCGCAGATTTGCCCCGGGATGGCCGGATAATTGCTTTAACCCACGAATATGGAACTCGTCTTTCCTATTTCGGATTTATTCAGGTCGGTTTGTGGCCATATGTTGCGGATTTTGGCGTGCTTGCCCAGCGAAATGGTGGGCAGGGGAATGGTCAGCCTGCCAGCGATGCGTTCGATCAATATTTCCATTCGAAAACAGAAGGTTACAAGTATTTCCTTGTCACTTTGTTTAATGAATTGGATGCGCAGCCCTTATTGAAAAGCAAACTATACGATACATATCCCATTTTCCAACAAGGCGATGGTTACATCCTCTTTGACTTGGATAATCCTCTCACACCAACTCAACAACCGTGACACAACCCCTTGTTTCCATCGTCTCTCCCTCTTATAACCAGGCCCAATATCTGGAACAGACTATCCAGTCAGTGCTTTGGCAGGATTACTCGCCCATCGAATATCTGGTTGTGGATGGCGGTTCCAACGATGGCAGCGTGGACATCATCCGTCGTTATGCCGGCAAGCTGGACTGGTGGGTTTCCGAACCTGATAAAGGTCAGGCAGATGCCATTAACAAGGGTTTTGCCCGCACCCGCGGTGAGATCGTTGCCTGGATTAATTCGGATGACCTTTATTATCGAACTGATGTCGTCAGCCATGCTGTGCAGGCGTTTCAAGAGCACCCCGAGGTGGGCATGGTTTATGGCGACGGGATCATGGTTAATGCTGATCTGGAACTGCTGGACTGGCATCCTTACCGCCAGTACACTTTAAAAGATCTGCTGGCTTTAAATGTGCTTCTCCAACCCGCCGTTTTTATGCGCCGGGATGTTTTACAGGAAGTCGGTTTTTTAATCCCTGAATTTCACGGAATTCTGGACCATAGTTTATGGGTCCGCATCGCGGCACGCCGGCCGATTTTGCACATCCCGGAATACTGGGCTGTGGAACGGAGTCATGAGTCTGCCAAGACTATCGCCCAGGCGACGATGTTTGTGGACGAAGCATTCCGTTTCATCCCATCCCTGGAAAGTCGCCCCGAGTTTCGCGAGACGTTCAATAGATCTAAAGCTGAAATTTATGCAGGTTTGAATGTTTTTGGCGGCAGGCGTTATATTGATGCTGGCCGGTACCGGGAAGCGCTCGCTTATTTTGGACGCGCGATCCGCCTCCACTTGCCAACTGCACTCAAATACTGGTATAAAATAATCCAGGCGCTGGGGGGCGTACTCGGTTTGGACAAGATATTCCTGGATTATCGAATCAGGCGTCGCCGGATTCAATATCACTCTCAACAAATGCGTGTGAGTGAAAAAGGGATTGAATGGGTAAGCAAATGAGCCAACCCCTTGTTACGGTTGTCACTCCCTCCTTCAACCAGGCCCATTTCTTGGAAGCCACCATTCTCTCGGTCCTGAACCAGGATTACCCCAATCTGGAATATGTCATCGTGGATGGCGGGTCCACCGATGGCAGCGTGGAGATCATCCGGCGCTATTCTGATCGTTTAAGCTGGTGGGTTTCTGAAAAAGATGCCGGTCAGACTGACGCTATAAATAAAGGCTTTGCCCGGGCGAAAGGGGACATCCTGGCCTGGCTCAATTCGGACGATACTTACGTACCACATGCGGTCGCCGAAGCGGTTGAGTTTTTGCATCGCAGGTCTGAGGTCGGGTTGGTTTACGGTGATGCTGAATTCATTAACGAGAACGGGAGCGTCATCGGTCACTTCCCGGCTGCTCAAACTGACTATAAACGTTTGCGGCGCGGTTATGTGCATATACCTCAACAGGCTTCTTTTTGGCGGGCTGAGCTTTGGAAAAAGGTTGGACCCCTCGACCCGTCGTTCTATTTTGCGATGGATTACGATCTGTGGGTGCGCCTTGCACGCCTCGCGCCTGTCGAATATGTCCCACACCTGTGGGCTAATTTCAGACTTCATTCTACTGGCAAGACAGTTGCATCCGATGACCGTTGCTGGCCTGAAATGCTAAAAGTACATTATCGGGATGGAGGTACCTGGTTTTCCATCATTGCCGCCAAATATTTAATTCGCAAGGTTTTAGCTCCGTTCTGGAGTCTCCGGATGCAAAAACGCCTTTCGAAAGGTGATCAAACAAAGTGAAAAAATGGTTGATGAAACTTCCGCAATAAGGCGCCCGGGCTGCAGTACTCGTGGATCAAAATGCAGAACTGGTGCTCCCCCGGATAATTCAGACTGCCAGGTTTTCTATTACTTCCAACGTGAGACAGACTGACTGGTAATCGTTGCTTGGACCGGCAGCACTTTAACTGGTTGTCTCGTTTTACTTGCTTGTGCTTGCAAAGATCTTGACCCTTTTACGATCGTTTCGCAGGAAAGTGGTCTTTATCGGCGTGGCGGGACTTTTCTCCTGGTTGGTTATTGTCGCACTTGGCTTGAGCCGTGACTCTCTTGCCTTGCCAGCGGGCTGGCTGCCGCTGCGGATATTGATAGGTCTGACTTGCTTACGGGCATAACTTGTCAGCTTATTTACAATTCATAATTACTTGAATCATCCGGGCGATTTTCGTGTATCATTTAAGGACGTATGCGCGCATCCGACTCTCCCTACATAGCTGACTGGTTTATCGTCTCCCTGCGGTGGTTGGTTTTACTGGGGTTAACCATCTCTTTGTCGTTCGGAGGCCAACTTCTGGTTCTCCCGAACGCACTTTTGATTGGATTGGTAGGCTGGAATATTGTCCTGACCCTGTTGGCTGGATTAAATCGCCGTCTGGCGTTCCATCGCGAAATTAGCCTGGGGGTGGATTTGCTGGTAGCCAGCATTTACTTTATCCTGGCAGGCGGATTTTACAGCCCTGCTTTTTGGATTATTTTCCTGCCACTGCTTACCGGCGCCGTCTATTTTGAACTATGGGGGGCAATCATATCGGCCGCGCTCATGGTGCTTGTTCAAATCGGGATGACCATTTTTCAGACGCTGGCTCCGCTCGCTATCCTTATTCTTGGCGTTTCAGTTTTCCTGACATTTCTGATCGCCGGATTGTATGGATATTTGAGCATGAGACTCATCCAAACACTTCGCATAACTCGCCAGTCCCAGTCCGAAGTACAGCAGAAAAAACAAAACGTGGAGAACGACCGCTTGCGCGCCATATACGGATTAACTTCCACCTTAATGGCAACCCTTAACTACCAGCGCGTTCTCGATTCTGCCCTGGATCTGAGCCTGAGTGTGCTGGATCTCGATCCGGATGCTACCCCTGATGACCGCTTGATTTGTGCTGTGCTGCTGTTTTCCAAGGATGAGGTCCTTGAAGTTGGCTCGGCGCGCCGTTTGACACCGGCCGATATGCGCGTCGTATTGCGTGGTCAGGAAGGTGTAATAGCTCAAGCCATTGAAAAGGATAAGCCTGTGCTTCTAAAAGACGTGCAGGGTGACCCGGAATTGACCCGTTTTGTCACTTTCATGAGTTGCAGCGAGATTTACTGCTTTCCCCTCCGCAGCGGCTTCAATGCATATGGCGTCCTGCTTTTTGGTCATCCGGAGCCAAAGTTTTTTTCCGCCAGGCGTCGTGATCTTTTGGATATCCTCGGCAGCCAGGCGGTGGTCGCTATTCAAAATGCACGTCTCTATCAGGATGTCGTGAACGAACGCGAACGCATGATCGAATTCCAGGAAGAGGCCCGGAAAAAGCTGGCCCGTGACCTGCATGATGGTCCCACCCAGTCCGTCTCGGCTATTGCCATGCGAGTCAGTCTCGCAAGGAGCATGTTGTCCAAGGATCCCAAAGCCGTCAATGATGAACTGGGCCGCATCGAAGATTTGGCCCGCCGCACCACGAAAGAGATCCGCCATATGCTCTTCACCTTGCGCCCATTGGTACTGGAATCGCAGGGTTTGGCGGCTGCTTTGAAATCTATGGCGGAGAAATCCAAAGAAACCTACTCCCAGAATGTGCTAATCAAAGTGGATGAAAAAATCCTCGAATCCATAGAAATGGGCAAGCAGGGGGTCATCTTTTATATTGTGGAAGAAGCGGTTAATAATGCCCGCAAGCATGCTCGCGCTGGGCACGTCTGGGTAAATCTGAATCAATTAAAAAAAGACCTGGCCATGCTTGAGATACAGGATGACGGGATTGGGTTCGATGTCGATGAGGTTAACAAAACTTACGACCAACGTGGGAGCCTGGGTCTGGTTAACCTGCGGGATCGTGCTGAACTTGTCAACGGCGTGCTGGATGTTCAATCTGTTCCCGGTAAGGGCACTCGGGTCCAGGTCTATATTCCACTGACGGAAGAATCTGCCGACCGTCTTCACCATCCTTCGGGAAAGCAATAACTCCCACTCCAATGCCAATTTCTGCTGGTATACACTACTTCCTGCATGAAGGGGGAAGGCAAAAAAAGTCGCCGCTGGTTCTCATCCATGGCGCGGGGGGAGATCATTTATCCTGGCCGCCGGAAATCCGGCGGCTTACTGATA
>DASVKG010000118.1:0-4737 GCA_036385495.1 Anaerolineales bacterium
GCCCAGGTTTTACCTTTGATCGAGGATCTGCCCAACCCGGTCGAGCGTGATACCTACCGTCAGCGCCTGGCGCGCTTTCTGAAGGTGGATGAACGCTCGATTAGCGGCAGGCAGGCCCAGGTTCCGAAAATGCGGCGACCACGTCCGAGGGTCGAGACTCCCGCCGTACAAGAGAAGTCCGCAGCCCTTGTTCCCGCGTTTTCCCCTTCCCACAGGGGCGAGGCCCACATCCTTGGTCTGCTCATCCGCCGGCCTGACCTGCTTTACCGTCTTGACCGCGGGCTGCAGGAAGCCAGCCTGGGCCGAATGACCCCCGAGGATTTCGGGTATACTGACCATCAGGTGCTCTTCCGCCTGGTGCGCCAGTCGCTCGAGCAGGATGCCCATGACGCCGGCGACTACTTGCGCCAGAACCTGCCGCCCTCCCTGGAAAACCTGGTGGACGAACTTGCGGCGAAACCGGGCGAACTCGACCCGCTGGACGACCGTTTGATCGAAGACTTGTTCCGCGCGGTGGTGAAGATTCGCCGCACGGCGCTGACCGAGAACATCACCCAGTTGCGCTTTTTGCAGGAAGATGCCCAGCAATCCGGCGATCTGCGCATTGCATCCTACCGGGAAATGGTTCAGCAATATTCCACTCTCCTGCGCGGCCTTGACCAGGCGCAGTTGAATCAAAACGGACGCCGTAAAGAGGGACAATGACCCGCACAGTAAAACCCAAGCCGCAGCACCCGCCCCTCCGACCCATCAGCTCGAAACTTGGCGTACCCGAAGTCCGCCTTGAGCGAACCCGCAGGGCTCGCTCTCCCAAGCTGGAAACGCCCCTGCTGGAGACTGCCGAGTCCGAACCTGAAGAGGAGCTCGAACTGGGTGTCGAGTCGGAAGAAGGTCTTTCTACAGGCGAGGAGCTGAACAACCTGGGCGTCGAGGATCCTTTCGAATTGAATCGGGTCGAACTGGCTGCCGAGCTTTCGGAAGACCCGGTGCGCTTGTATTTACGCGAGATCGGCCAGGTCAAATTGCTGGATGCTGCCCGTGAGTTTCGCCTGGCGGCGATGATCGAAGGTCGAAGGGTAATCCTGCTGACCATGCGCCGCCGCCAAATGGGAAAAAAGACCCCTGGATCCACGACAACAGTTGCATACCGTAATTTGTTGAGGGATCTGCAGACGGCCTGGACGCGCCTGGGGGAGGATGCCGGTCGTCTTGAAGTGGATATTCCCGATGCAGCCCTGCTGCTGGACGAGGCACACAGCCTGCACCGTGGTTGGGAAAACAACATCGCACCCTCTTACCTGCACGCCTACATAGAGCGCGAACAGTGGGGCAAGGACCCGCTGTGGGACAGCCTGGTAAGTCAGGCCTATATTGTCTATGTGATTTTCTACATTTTGCCCGAAGAGTATGCCGGTTGGTTGTTGAAATATCTCCACATTCACCATGACCTGCCCGCCCAGGGGACCCTATTCCGCAACCTGCCCGCGGAACCCGAACTGGCTTGCGAGGTGGAAATTATCCGCGCCCGCGCCGACGAGGCCAACGCAGCCATTATCCGCGCCAACCTGCGGCTGGTGGTTAGTGTAGCCAAACGTTACCTGGGACGCGGCATTTCATTCCTGGATTTGATCCAGGAGGGCAACCTCGGCCTGCTGCGGGCAGTTAACAAGTTCGACCCGCGCCGTGGGTACAAGTTCAGCACGTACGCCACCTGGTGGATTCGCCAGTCCATCAACCGTTCGATCGCCGAGCAGGCTCGCACGATCCGCATCCCGGTGCACCTGTTCGAGTCCATCACCCGCATTTTGCGCATCCAACGGACTCTGACCCAGCAACTGGGTCGTGATCCGACCAATAATGAAATTGCCCTCGAGTCCGGTTTCCTTACCCCGGTGGAGGTGCAAACCATCCTGCGTGCACGTGCTGAGGAGACACCCCTTGCCCCTGACCTCCAGCACCGCTGGGAACTGGCGACCTCCAAAGTGGACCGCATTCTGTGTTCCGCGGAAGAGCCGATCTCGCTCGAGGGACCGGTCAGCGGGGATGAGGATTCCAGTTCACTGGGCGATTTTATCGAAGACGTGGATGCATTGGAGCCGTTGGACGCCGCCTCCCGCGAAATGCTGCGCGAGCAGGTGCAGCATGCGCTGGAAGAACTTACCGAGCGCGAGCGCCAGGTGCTCGAACTGCGCTTTGGTCTGGTGGACGGCAAAGACCACACCCTCGAGGAGGTCAGCCGCTACTTCAATGTGACCCGCGAACGCATCCGCCAGATCGAGGCCAAGGCCCTCCGCAAGTTAAGGCACCCCACCCGCAGCCGGCATTTGAGGGATTATTTAGGATGACAAAGCCCCCGTTTTCCTGCAGAAAACGGGTTCTTTTTATTCATACCTTTCTTCACAATCACGTGTTTTAATTTCGGGACTCTGGGTACATCGTGAAAATTGACACGCTAACCGTGGCAATGCGCTAACTGGCAATGCGCTAACTCACCTTTTCGAACTTCTTATGTTATACTTTCCCGCCGGTAGGTACTCCAAGTCCATCCCTGAGGAGAATCCATGCTTCTCGAATATGCCGCCATCGCCGCATTCGTCCTGGTCACCATACTGATCGGTTTCATCGCCATCGGGCTTGGCACCATTTTTGGCCCCAAACATGCTACCGACAAAAAGGCGATGCCTTATGAATCGGGCATGAGTCCCATCGGCCCCGGCACACGCCGGATGCCGGTGCGGTTTTATCTCATCGCCGTGCTCTTCATCCTGTTCGACATTGAAACCGTTTTCTTCCTGCCCTGGGCGCTCGTCTTCCGCCAACTGGGTCTGTTTGGTTTGGTGGAAATGTTCCTTTTCATTGCCATCTTATTGGTAGGTTACTTTTACGCGTGGAAGAAAGGAGCTTTGGAATGGGAATAGAACAAAAACTCGGAAATATGGGCATCGCCACGATTACGCTGGAACAGGCAGTCGCCTGGTCCCGGACGAATGCCATGTGGCCGATGCTTTTTGGGCTGGCCTGCTGCGCCATCGAAATGATGTCCGCCCAGGCGCCTCATTATGACATGTCTCGCTTCGGGATGGAATTGATGCGCCCTTCGCCGCGCCAATCCGACCTGATGATCGTGGCCGGACGCGTTTCCCGCAAGATGGCGCCCGTCCTGCGCCGCTTGTACGACCAGATGCCCGAACCAAAATGGGTTATTTCCATGGGCGACTGCGCTTCCTGTGGCGGCGTCTTCAATAACTACGCCATTATGCAGGGCGTGGACGAGGTGGTGCCGGTGGATGTATATGTGGCAGGCTGCCCGCCGCGTCCCGAGGCACTCATCCATGGCGTGCTGACGCTCTATGAAAAAGTGCGCGGCATGAAATTCGCCGAAGTCAAGAAATAGAGGCTGCTCATGGAGAAGAAACTGGAACCCATCGTCGCCAGGTTGGAAAAAGAGTTCGGGGTCTCTGCCTCCGAATACCGCACAGATGTCAGCCTGGTCATCCCGGCTGGGAAAATCGTCGCTGCCTGCCAGCAGGTCCAGGACCTTGGATTTGAACTGCTTTCCGCTTTGACCGCCGTGGATTACTGGCCGCAGGCGGACCCCCGTTTCCATGTCATCTACCAGTTCACCTCGGTCGCCGGGAACCTGGTTCTGACTCTGCGCGTGCCGGTGCCGGGCGTCAACCCATCCCTGCCCACCGTCTCACACATTTATCGTAACGCCAACTGGCGCGAGCGCGAGTTGTGGGATATGTTCGGCATCAAATTCCAGGGCCATCCTGACCTGCGCCGGATCCTGATGCCCGCTGACTGGGAAGGTCACCCGTTGCGCAAAGATTACCCGCTGGGCTACGAGGAACCGCAGTTCACCTTCAATTTTGAAGAGATCAACCTGCGCAAGCCCTATGCCAAGGAATAGCGGCCATGCCTGATATACAAGAAATCACCGTTGATGAATTAAAACACCTGGTCTCTGAACGGGCCATCCAGGGCGAGACGGTGCTGCTGAACATGGGACCGCAGCACCCCTCCACGCATGGCGTGCTCCGCCTCCTGCTCGAATTGGACGGCGAGACCGTGATCAACTGCATCCCCGACATCGGCTTCCTGCACACTGGCATCGAGAAGAATATGGAAGCCAAGACATACCAGAAGGCCGAGGTCATGACTGACCGGTTGGATTACATGAATCCGGTCGGCAACAACCTGGCCTATTCGATGGCGGTCGAGAAACTGGTCGACCTGGACGTGCCCGCCCGCGCCCAGGCTATCCGCGTCATCCTGGCGGAACTCACCCGTTTCCAATCGCACCTGGTCTGGCTGGGCACCTCCGCCCTTGACCTGGCAGCCATGTCCATGTTCTTGTACTGCTTCCGCGAACGCGAGTACATCCTGGATGTCATGGAGATGTGTTCCGGCCAGCGCATGATGACCACCTACATCCGCCCCGGAGGGTTATGGCGGGATGTGCCGGTCGAGTTCGAAGCGGCCGTGCGTAACATTCTTAAGACATTCCCCAGGCGCGTTGACGAATATGAAGCGCTCCTCACCCGCAACCCGCTCATGCTCGACCGCACCTACGGTATCGGCAAACTGACCGGCGAAGAATGCCTGAACTTCGGCGTCACCGGTCCGATGCTGCGCGCCAGTGGCGTCAAGTGGGATCTGCGCAAGTCCCGGCCCTATTCCGGGTACGAACAATACGATTTCGAAGTCCCCACCCGCACCGAAGGTGATGTATAT
>DASVKG010000119.1:0-6515 GCA_036385495.1 Anaerolineales bacterium
GCTTAGATGCTTGAACCAGCCCAGGCTGGCTTGCATAGCCAAGATGATATTCTCCCTCACTGTCAAATCAGCCACAATCCCTGCGACTTTCCGGTCTTCCGGGCAGAGTGCTACACCCCGCTCGATAGAACCGATCGGGGAGAAATCCCTGACTGGCTTGCCATCCATGTTAATCGAACCGGTATCCGGTTTGTCGATACCGAATAAAAGCTGGGCAATTTCGGTGCGCCCTGAACCCAGCAGGCCAGCCAGGCCAACAACTTCACCAGCATGCAATTCAAGGTCGAATGGCTCGATGGAGCCTGAACGACCAAGTCCTTTTGCCTGAAGGAGCTTATCGCCTTTAATATGCTGGCTGCTTTCAAGCTTTAAATGTGTCATTTCGTTAAATTCAGTCAAAGTACGACCGATCATTTTCGTAATTAATTCCAGTCGCGGGAGCATTGAAGTATTGTAAGTCCCTACCAATTTCCCATTGCGCAGGACGGTAATTCTGTCGGCAACCTCGTACACCTGGTCGAGGAAATGCGTGATAAAAATAATGGCCATTCCTTCGTTTTTTAATTTTCGCATAACGCCAAAGAGTTGCTCAGTTTCATGGATGGTTAGACTAGAAGTGGGTTCATCCAGGATCAGGATCTTGGCAGATGAAATCTCAAATGCGCGTGCAATGGCTGCCATTTGCTGGACGGCAATCGAACACGAACCCAAGGTTTGGGTCACATCAATATTGATTTCCAATCCTTGGAGGATCTGCCCGGCCCGGGTATTCATAGTCTTCCAATCTATACTGCCCCATTTCCTGGGTTCCCTGCCGATCAAGATATTTTCAGCTACCGTTAAATTCAGACAAAGATTGACCTCCTGGTAGACTGTGCTGATGCCCATTTCTTGAGCATGTTGAGGTGATCTTATCGACACATCTTTTCCATCCAGCGAAACTAAGCCTTTATCCGGTCGCTCTACACCGGTCAGGACCTTGATAAGGGTGGACTTGCCTGCGCCGTTTTCCCCTACTAAAGCATGGATCTCGCCGCTCCTGAGGGTAAAGTCCACATTTTCGAGTGCAAGTACACCTGGAAAGGATTTGTAGATGCCTTTCATCGATACAATTTCGTTGCCAGTCTCTGCCATATGCTCTACCTTTGTCTTGAATTTAAACTATTTAGTCATTCAAGAGAGGAGAAGCGGCTTTCGCACCGCTTCTCCTCCATTATCACGCAGAAATAATATGGTGACCAGTGACTCCCCGGAAAGTCACACGTTCTGGCCATGAAGATTAATACTTACGGGTCGCTAGGATCGCTTTAAGGGCATCTGCGCCCTGGGCGGCAAAGAATTGGCCTTCCTGCGAAGGAACCCATGTCGGCAAAGTTGTGTCACCGTTCATGGCTTTTAGGGCAGCTTCATAGACCTGAGGAGCGAGCAGCGGGTTGCACTCGATGTCGGCACTTAATTCACCGGAGATCAAGTACTTGAAACCGTCAGCAGTTGCGTCGAGGCCGAGCACGAAGATATCCTTGCCGGGGACAAGTCCGGCTTCTTCGATCGCCTGGATCGCACCAATGGCTTCCTCATCATTGTGGGCAAATACGCCCTGGATGTCGGTACTCTGCTTCAAGAAAGCTGCCATGACTGCCTTGGACTCCGGGACGCCCCAGTTACCAGTCTGGGACTGGGTAATCGTCATTCCGCAATCGCCCATCTTCTCGCGGAAACCCTTGGCGCGGTCAATGGCTGCAGAAGCGCCTACGGCGCCGGAAATCTCGACGACATTCTTACTCGTGCTATTCTTGAGCAGGTCACACATAGCAGCCGCGCTCTTGTGCCCTTCTTCGATGAAGTCAGAGCCAATGTACGTGTAATAATTGGTCGGGGCTGCATCGATACGGCGGTCTTCCAAAATGACGATCTTTCCATTCGCTTTGGCTTCGGCCAGCACATCGTCATAACCAGTCACGTCGAGGGCTGCAAGGACGATCACGTTCACCGATGGATCCTGATTGAACTGATGGAAAGCTGAAACCTGGTTCTCAATTTTATTCTGGGCGTCGTAAAACTTCAAAGTGACGCCTAGCTGAGTAGCAGTTTCTTTGAAGGAAGATGTATTGGCAGCGCGCCAGCCACTTTCAGAGCCGGTCTGGATAAAGCCGACCGTCATGTCAGAATATTTGCAATTGGGTGAGCATTTGGCGACAGGAATTACATAGCCGCCGGACGTCGTCAGGTTAGCGGCAGGGGGCACAGCCGTGGGAGGTACAGCTGTCGCTGGAGTTCCTCCGCAACCGACCGCGGAAAAAACAAATGCCATCGCTATTGCGATACTAAGAAACTTTGCGAGTTTCATTTAACACTCTCCTCTTTAATTTGGTTTGTTGAGTTATGGACGAAGCATTTTCCGGGAAGAATACGCTCGCTGATGATGCGTGCGCAAATATCCTTCAGGCAAGTATGCTGCTATGTGAGTGAACAGAACCACCTTGGATAACTGGTTATTTTTAATTCTGCATTTATTGATATGGCATCCGATACACCTCCTAATGATGACCCAGACCCTTGATGAAACGCCTTAGAAATAGAACGAGCCTCCGACGAGGCCAGTGGCAACTTGGCTTTGTTCCCAAGAATAGAATGAAGTGAGGTATTTAAAAGAGTTTTCACTTTTGTCAAACTTCCGCTAACGTTCCCGCTAACGTTCCCGTTATCGTTCACATTCATTACCAATATATTAGCAAAAAAACAGCTGTATGTCAAGAGGCAAGCTATGCTTAAAATCAATCTTGATCGCCCAATCAATGAATTGATCTTGAATCATCATAGTACGCCTTTCAGTAATAATTACCATTTTTTCAGGTTGGAATTAGCATCAGATTATTGGATATTTTCAAAAAGCACTTGACAAATCCTGCCGGATTTGTTACTATGTTATCGTTATCGGGAACGATAACGATAATTGTAATAATATGAAAAAGAGGCATTCCGAAATGAATCAACACAAACGTGCAACCATAAAACAAGTCGCAAAGCTCGCTGAAGTTTCCACTCAGACCGTCTCCAGAGTAATTAATGATCGCCCGGACGTTGCCCCTGAAACTCGCCAGCGAGTCCAGCAAGTTATTGAAGAATTAAAATATCAGCCCAGCGCCCTAGCCCGCAGCCTCATACAACAGCGAAGTTATACACTGGGAGTGGTTACTGCTGGATTGAAATATTTCGGCCCTTCGCGCACGTTGAACGGAATCACCAACAAAGCCGAAGAACTTGGTTACGCTCTACTTCTTGAAGAATTGCTTCAATTCGACACGGATAACATAAAACCTCTTCTGGAGAATTTGCTTGCCCGCCATGTAGACGGTATCGTCTGGGCTGTTCCTGAAGTTGGTAATAACCGCAGATGGGTCGACGAAATATTGAACGATGTACCCGTCCCGGTTGTCTTTTTAACCATGGAGCCCCGCCCGGGAGTGTCGACTGTAGCGGTTAATAATTATGACGGCGGTGTCTTGGCAACCCAACATCTACTGGACCAGGGGTATCGTCAGATTGGTCATATCTCCGGACCTCTTGACTGGTGGGAAGCTCGCCAGCGTAAACAAGCCTGGCAGGATACTTTGAAGAAAGCGGGGATAGAAGTTGAAGATGCCCACTGTGTAGAAGGTAATTGGTCTTCATCCAGCGGAGAGGTCGCTTTCGAGCAATTGTTGCTTACTTATCCCAAGATGGATGCAGTGTTTGTCGGGAATGACCAGATGGCATTGGCAGTGTTACAGATCGTCAGCCGCCGAGGCCTGCACATTCCCAAAAACCTCGCTGTTGTTGGGTTCGACAATTTTGCAGAATCAGCTTACTTCTGGCCTGCCTTAACAACCATCAACCATAATCATCATGAATTGGGCTGCCGCGCCGTACAGGAATTGGTTAGCCAGATTGAAACAGGCCGACGTGATGAAATGATTGAGCCACAAAATATTCTACTATCATGTGAGCTAATCATTCGTGACAGCTCAATTATTCCATAATAAGAAGTTGCATTCATTTGTTTCAATAGGAGGCAATTGTGGTTGATTTTAAAGAATTAGAAGTCTGGTTTGTGACTGGAAGCCAGCACCTGTATGGCGATGCAACACTCAAGAAAGTGGCTGAGCACTCTCAAGAGATGGCACAATGGATGACGAGCTCAGGTAAATTACCAGTGAAAGTTGTTTTTAAGCCAGTAGTGACAACCCCGGATGCGATTACCGAACTCAGCCGGGAAGCGAATAATGTTCAATCCTGCATCGGTCTGATCACCTGGATGCACACATTCTCCCCTGCAAAAATGTGGATTTCCGGGTTGAAGGTCTTGCAAAAGCCCTTACTCCATCTTCACACGCAGTTCAATCGCAACCTGCCATGGTCAAGCATCGACATGGACTTCATGAATCTCAACCAATCAGCCCATGGCGATCGGGAGTTTGGCTTCATTGTTAGCCGCATGCGCCTGGAGCGGAAAATTGTTGTCGGATTCTGGCAAGACGATGATGTTCTTTCTGACATCTCCACCTGGATGCGAGCTGCCTCAGCTTGGCATGACTCCCAGGGGATGCGTGTAGCCCGCTTTGGCGACAATATGCGCGAAGTTGCCGTCACCGAGGGCGACAAGGTCGAGGCACAGCTCAAGCTTGGGTATTCGGTTAACGGCTACGGCGTCGGCGACCTAGTCAAGGTTATCAATTCGGTTAGCGACATTGATGTTGACCATCTAGTTTCCGAATATGACGATAGTTATTCCGTCTCCAAAGAATTACAACCCAAAGGCAGCCAACGCCAGTCATTGCGCGAAGCAGCCCGTATCGAACTCGGCATGCGGTCTTTTCTCGAAAAGGGTGGTTTTAAAGCTTTCACCACCACTTTCGAAGACCTGAACGGTTTAGCTCAATTGCCTGGCCTGGCCGTCCAGCGCTTGATGGCAGATGGTTATGGCTTTGGTGCAGAAGGCGACTGGAAGACGGCTGCCCTGGTGCGCGCCATGAAAGTAATGGGCGCTGGTTTGAAGGGCGGCACTTCCTTCATGGAAGATTACACTTACCACTTGGATCAGAAAAACCCGAAGGTACTTGGCGCGCATATGCTCGAGGTCTGCCCCTCGATCGCAGGATCAAAACCCAGCCTGGAAATCCACCCGCTTTCGATCGGCAGCAAGGATGATCCGGCCCGTTTGGTATTCACTGTGCCCAGCGGACCGGCGGTCAACGCAACCCTGCTCGATATGGGCAACCGCTTTCGCATGGTGGTAAATGAAGTGGATGTGATCCAGCCTGAGAAGCCGCTCTCGAAGCTGCCGGTGGCCAGCGCCGTTTGGGTTCCGCGTCCCAACCTCAAGGTCGCCGCAGGCGCCTGGATTCTAGCTGGCGGTGCTCATCATACCGGTTTCAGCCAGTCGGTCACGAGGGACCATCTGGAAGATTATGCCGGTATAGCCGGATTGGAATTTCTAGTCATCGACAACGAGACCAAGCTGGCTAGCTTGAAGAATGAAATCAAGTGGAACGAAATGTACTACCTGTTAGCGAAAGGTCTCTGATTCGAATGGTGGAAGCCGTGAACGAAATATCCGGAAAACTCAGCCTCCTGCGCAGTCTGGCAGCCAGCCACGGTGTGGATGCGCTCCTGCTTCAACGCGTGAGCAGCGTTGCTTGGGCTACCTCCGGGGCTGCTGTCTACGTCAATACTGCCCGTGGTGAAGGTGAGGCATCTTTACTCATCACTAGGGAAAAGCAGTTCCTGTTCACGAATAACATCGAAGCCCCTCGCTTGGAAAAAGAAGAAGGGCTAATCACCCAGGGTTGGGAGTTTTGTATCACCCCATGGTTTGAAACAAACCGTTTATTTCAGGAACAGATGGGTAAGTTGAAATTGGCAGCCGATGGTCTCTTTCCGGATGTGCCGGATCTATCGATTGAGATTTCACATCTCCGGGCGAACCTGACGCAAACGGAGGGTGAACGTTTCCGGACCCTAGGCCAGCTCTGCGCTCAAGCTATGGATTCCGCTATCCATTTGGTGCACCCCGGTCAGACCGAATTCGAGATCGCTGGTCTCTTGGCTAATGAAACCGAGTGCCGCGGTGTTCAGCCAACTGTAATTCTGATCGCTACTGATGAACGTATCTTCAACTTTCGCCATCCAATTCCAACAGCAAAAAAGCTCGAACGATATGCCATGCTCATCCTGTGCGGCCGACAACACGGATTGGTCTGCTCCATCACGCGAATGGTCCATTTTGGCCATCTTCCAGAAGAAATCCAGAAGAAAGCAATATCTGTAGCACGGATAGATGCCGCCATGATCAGTGCCACCCGTCCGGGACAGAGTCTAGGAGAGATTTTCCAGATCACAATGAAAGAGTATGCCCGTTCTGGTTATCCCGATGAATGGCGTTTGCACCACCAGGGCGGACCGGCAGGTTACGAGCCGCGCGAGTACATGGCCCGACCTGGGGCAAGCGAAAAGGTTTCGATCGGCCAGGTGTATGC
>DASVKG010000120.1:0-2614 GCA_036385495.1 Anaerolineales bacterium
TCTTTTGGGCATATAAGGGATGAACCAGGAGATGAGACCGGTAAAACGGAGCAGCACATTGTCGGGGAGTCTGTATGGGGTGGACATTGCAACCACACCCTGTACCGGGAGACTGCTCGCTGCAATTAGAGACAGCACCCCGCCCATCGAAAGTCCGAGCAGGAAGATCTGGTCGGTACAGGAATGCAGCAGGTTGTAGCCGTCCTCCACCGAAAGGAGCCAATCCTGCCAGTGTGACCGGACCATGTCTTCGGGTTTGGTGGCGTGACCGCTCAAACGGATTCCGCATACAGTGAAACCCTGTTGGTTCAAATATTCGCCGAGCCCTCGCATTTCTTTAGGCGCACCGGTGAACCCGTGTGTAACCAGGCAGCCGGTTTTGGCGTTGGCGCCTTTCCCGGGGAGGAAGAACGGCTCTGCGGTTGGGATGATCTGGGACATTAGTGCCTCGGGAATAATCAGGAATGGTGAAGAATCTGCTGGTAAATTATAACCCCGCCTTATCCAGCCGGAGTGCTGGGTACACCAAGATACTCATAAATTTGGTGTTCGATCGTTTTCGGAGGGCGTTTCGTCGTCTTGAGAAACCTGGGCCTCTTTCTCAAGTCCCCGTCCCCAGGCCGGGGCCAGTTTGTCAATCTGCCAGTAGGTCGGGCATTTGATGTCATGTGCCTCGGGCAGGTAACCGGTGGATACCAGGAATTCCTTGACGATCTCCCCGCCCGTGAAAACGAAAGTCTTTTTGAACAGTTTTGTCCACTCTTCCAGGCTGAGCGGATGGTGCCAGTCCAGCCAGCCGTTGAAGGACCTAAACTCTGTTCGCAAGCCCTGGATGCGGCGCGCATTCTCAATAGCTGCACGGATTTTGAGCCGGTTGCGGATGATGCCCGCCTCCGCAAGCAATCGGGCGGTATCTGCCTCCCCATAAGCCGCCACTCTGTCCACGTCGAACCCGTCATAGGCCTGGTGGAAATTGGCTTGTTTTTTCAGGATGGTGATCCATGACAATCCTGCCTGGTTAATTTCAAGCACAAGCCGCTCGAAGAGAGTGGGATCGGTGGTTAAAGGAAAACCATATTCGGTATCGTGGTATTTTTTATTGAAGGTGTCTTCCGGATGCTCGCGCAGATACTGGCAGTAAGTCATCATACCTAACTCCCAATCTTTGCGCGGGCATCAAGGAACTGTTCTAGTTTCGCCAGGGCTTGAGGCATATTCTTGCGCGCAAAACCCATCCGGAAATGATTGCCCGGATGGTCGTACATCGTCCCCGGCAGGAGTAGGACACCCGAGCTCGTCACTAATTTGTGGCAAAACTGTTCGACATCCTCGCCGGCAAGGCGCGGGAAGGCGATCGGTCCGGCTTTGGGACGCACCCACTCGAAGTGGTCCGCCCGTTCGTTGAAGAATGTCTCCAGTAGGGACAGGTTGTCGTGGATGATCTGCAAATTTCGCCCGGTGATCCTGTCGCGCTGATGCAGCGCCAGCTCGGCAAGATATTCGCTGGGGGCGCTGCTGCAAATGGTGGTGTAATCCTTGAGCGCGGCCATGCGGGCAAGGACCGCTGAATTGTGCGAGGCAATCCAGCCGATGCGCAGCCCGGCCAGCCCATAAGCCTTGGACATCACCCCCAGCGAGACGGCGCTCAGGTTAATGTCGCAAGCCGAAGGGAGCCGGTCCGCTGGGTCATATTCAAGCTCGCGATACACTTCATCTGAGAAGAGCAAAATACCGTGTTCTTGCGCCAGGCCATTGAGCGCCCGGAAATCGGCTTGAGGCATCAAATAACCGGTTGGATTGTGCGGCGTGTTGACAATGATGGCGCGCGTGTTGGTTCGTAAATTTCGCTTTAGCTCATCCAGGTCGAGCGCCCATTTGTTTTCCAGGCGGGCTTCCCAGAAGCTCACCTCACAGCCAATACTCCTGGCGATCTCAAATAACGATTGGTAGCATGGCCAATGGACAATAATATGGTCGCCGGGTTGCAGCACGGCATGCATGAACAGGAATATCGCTTCCTCCGCGCCACTGTGAACCAGTACCTGTTCGGGCTGGATGCCGGTGTAGATATGGCTGATTTCCTTTCGCAGCGAAGGAGCTCCTGAAGACTCGGTATACCCCAGCCAGGCGCATTTCAAGCCTTCTTCCGCCCCGGGTTCGAAGGCCAGCAGGTCTCCGATTGATAGTGATTCGCAGTCCGAACTGCACAGCAGGTACTTAACGCTGAATTCGTAGCGGGCGAAGTAACGTTCCAATTTGAAGGGGGTAAGCTCCATAATCCATCCTTTATGGCTGGTTGAAAACACCGATCTCGGTGTAGTACCACTGCTCTCCGCGCCAGGCGAAAAAGCCGATGATATTTTGGGCAATGTGCGGGTTTAACTCCCCCCCGCTGCAGCAGCCGTAGTGCCAGACACCGTCGTAGGCAAACGCAATCTCCTGCCCGTCATAGGAAACCCCGATTTTGCCATCGCGTTTGTAAAAGTAGAATGGGCGACCGTGGATGGTCTGGAAACCGTAAGATTCGTCATAACCGTGAAGATCGTTAAGCGATTGTCCGTCTATAAAGATTTCACCCGCAAAGAACGAGTCCACTAGCTGGGTGTTGGGCGGG
>DASVKG010000121.1:0-6957 GCA_036385495.1 Anaerolineales bacterium
ATGGCGAAGCAGAAGTATCAGCGGACGAAACCGCACATGAACGTGGGGACCATGGGACATATTGACCATGGGAAGACGACCTTGACGGCGGCGATCACGAAGTACAGCCAGTTTCTGGGGAATGCGCAATTTCGAGCGTACGATACGATCGACAATGCGCCGGAGGAAAAGGCGCGCGGCATCACGATCAACATTGCGCACGTGGAATACGAGACGGATAAGCGTCACTACGCCCACGTGGACATGCCGGGACACCGCGACTACATCAAGAACATGATCACGGGAGCGGCGCAGGTGGATGGTGCCATCCTGGTGGTGGCAGCACCGGATGGGCCGATGCCGCAGACGCGTGAGCACGTGCTGCTGGCCCGGCAGGTGGAAGTGCCGAGCATCGTGGTATACCTGAACAAGGTGGACCAGATGGACGACCCGGAACTGCTGGAACTGGTCGAGATGGAACTGCGGGAACTGCTGAACGGTTACGGCTTCCCGGGAGACACGACCCCGATCGTGCGCGGCAGCGCCCTGAAGGCGTTGGAGAGCACATCGACGGATCCGAATGCCCCGGAGTATGCCAGCATCAAGGAACTGCTGCGTGTGGTGGACGAGTACATTCCGGAGCCGAAGCGCGAGACCGAAAAGCCGTTCATGATGCCGGTGGAAGACGTGTTCTCGATCAAGGGACGCGGCACGGTGGTGACCGGACGTGTGGACCGGGGCATTGTCAAAATAGGTGAGCCGGTGGAAATCATTGGCTTGCGCGAGACCCGCAATTCGGTGGTCACGGGTGTGGAGATGTTCCACAAGATGATGGACGAAGGCATGGCCGGAGATAACCTGGGCTTGTTGCTGCGCGGCATTGAGCGCACGGACGTGGAACGCGGCCAGGTGGTAGCCAAACCCGGGAGCATCACCCCGCATACCAAGTTCACTGCGAAAGTGTACGTGCTGAAGAAGGAAGAGGGCGGGCGGCACAGCGCTTTCTTCAACGGTTACCGTCCGCAGTTCTACATCCGCACCATGGATGTGACCGGCGACGTGGTACTGCCTGAGGGAGTGGAAATGGTCCTGCCGGGTGACAATGTTGACCTGACCGTGACCCTGATCGTCCCGGTGGCCCTCGAACAAGGCTCCAAGTTCGCCATCCGCGAAGGCGGCCTGACCGTCGGCGCTGGCGTCATCACTAAAATCATCGAATAGTTCGATAGTTAGGTAGATATAGAATGGCTGGTAAAAAGAAAGACGTCCGCCCGGTAGTCATCCTGGCTTGTAACGACTGCAAAGAGCGCAACTATGTGACGGAGAAGAACCGCCGCAACGATCCGAACCGCCTGGAATTCAACAAGTATTGTCCACGCTGTCGGAAGCATACCTTGCACCGCGAAACGAAGTAACCGCGCAAGGGCGCAATTCTTGCGCCCTTGCGCGCATAGGCCAGTAGCTCAATTGGTAGAGCTCTCGTCTCCAAAACGAGCGGTTGTGGGTTCAAGTCCTGCCTGGCCTGTAGATACAACGCCGCCCTTCCACTCGGCAATTTATTAGGCGGCGTTGTCACTGTCAATAAGAAGGAGTCTATCGTGGCCGGTAAAGACGAAAAAAACAAGCGCGAGAATTCCATCCAACGGTTTTTCCGCGAAACGATTGGCGAGTTGCGCAGAGTTCACTGGCCTACCTGGCCTGAGGCTCGCCGCTTGACCATCATTGTAATTTTTGTATTGATCTTAATGGCATTGTTCCTCGGTCTGGTTGATTGGGGAGGCGCGAAGTTGCTTGCTCTGGTTATTGGTGCCTGATCTCCTTCAGGAGTAAGGTCAAAAAGGTTAAAAGATGTACGCTCAAGACCCGGAAGAACAGTTTGAGCAGGAACCAGTTGAATCCGAGGAGAATGAATCTCAATCGGAACAACCTGTTTTAAGCGAGCCAAAAACCACTCGCCAGGAAGCCCCTGCTCTCGGAGAAGATACCGAATCGATTCCCGAGGGACCGGCCTGGTATGTGATTCATTGCTATTCTGGTTACGAAAACAAAGTACGACATAACCTCGAACAGCGCATTGAAACGATGGGCATGAAGGACAAGGTCTTCGACGTTGTTGTGCCCACCCAGGAAGAAATCGAAGTGCGTGATGGCAAACGCCGCACCGTGGAACGCCACATCTTTCCTGGTTATGTGCTGGTCAATATGGCGCTCAGTGAAGAATCATGGTTTGTGGTGCGCAATACTCCTGGCGTAACTGGGTTTGTCGGCATGGGTAACCTGCCCACTCCGCTGCGCCCCGAGGAAGTAACTCAGATCCTCAAACGCATGGAAGCAGAAGCACCCACGATCAAAGTGACCTTCAAGGTCGGGGAACGCGTCCGTATCGTGGATGGGCCCTTCAATGATTTCCGGGGTGTGGTTGCAGTAATTGACATGGAACGCACCAAGGTGCGCGTGATGGTCTCGTTCTTCGGGCGTGATACACCGGTGGAATTGGACTTCTTGCAGGTGGAAAAAGCATAATTTGACGGTTAACAGGCTGAGACTTGGCCTGAATCGGTGGGAGGGTGTCCCGTAATCACCCGCTAAAACCACAGAGTACCTGGGTAAGCCCCCGGTACAAGGAGTAATAATGGCAAAAAAGATCAAGGCAATTGTTCGTCTGCAGATTGAGGCCGGTAAGGCCAATCCTGCCCCCCCCATTGGCCCGGCATTGGCTGGTCATGGAATTAATATCATGGCATTCTGCAAGGATTACAATGCCCGCACGTCCAACCGCCCGGGCGAAGTTCTTCCAGCGGAAATTAGCGTCTACACAGACGGCTCGTTTACCTTCGTACTGAAGACCCCCCCTGCCGCGGTATTGCTTCGCAAAGCCGCCGGCGTGGAAAAAGGTTCGGGTGTACCGAACCGTGAAAAGGTCGGTAATGTAACGCATGCCCAGGTCAAAGAGATCGCCCAGTTGAAGATGAAAGACCTGAACGCCATCGACCTCGATGGTGCCATGCGCCAAATTGAGGGCACTGCCCGCAGCATGGGCATTACCGTAGTCGATTAACCCCGTGGGAGGGTCTGGACTAACTTCCGGCCCGTTCGCACCACAAAGGAGAACTCATGGCTAAACACGGAAAGAAATATCTGGCTGCCGCAGCCAAAGTGGATCTGGATAAATTTTACAATCCAACTGAAGCGGTCAAACTGGTAAAAGAAACATCTTACGCAAAATTTGACGCCACGGTGGAAGTTCATATGCGTATGGGCCTCGACCCCCGTCAGGCCGATCAGCAGGTGCGGGATGTGGTTGTTTTGCCGCACGGTCTGGGCAAGGCTGTCCGAGTGCTGGTCTTTGCTCAGGGGGACGGCGCAACCAACGCCCGTAATGCTGGTGCCGATACTGTCGCTGATGACGAAGAAACCCTGACCAAGATCCAGAATGGCTGGCTTGATTTCGACGTTGCCATTGCTACACCTGACATGATGGGCAAGGTCGGGAAGCTCGGCCGTGTGCTCGGTCCGCGCGGTCTGATGCCGAATCCAAAGGCTGGCACTGTCGTCGGCCCCGAAGATATTGCCCGCGCCGTGACCGAATCCAAGGCCGGCCGCGTTGAATTCCGCCTGGACAAGACCGCCAATATCCATGTATCGATTGGCAAAACCTCGTTCGACGAGAATAAAATCTACGAAAACTTCTCTGCATTGATGGAGGCCATCATGAAGGCCCGCCCGGCAGCTGCCAAGGGCAATTACATCAAGCACATTACAATGACTTCAACGATGGGCCCCGGCATCAAGATTGATGCCAACGAGGCCCAGTCGATGGAGGAAAGCGAATAGCAATATTCGCCCCGCCCGGGTTCTATTCCTTCGCCGCAGACGGCAGGTGCTCCAAGTATTTTTGAAGAGCTTAATCTCCTGCCCAGGTGAAGACTGGTGGAAACACCCTTCCCTTGCCGGGGAGCAAAAGTCTTTGCCTGAAACGCTCGGGCAAAGACTTTATGATTGGAAAGGAGGTGATATTCTTTGGCAAAATCAAAAGCACAGAAAGAGACCATGCTGACCCAGTATATAGAATGGGTTGGCAAGAGCCAGGCTGTTGTCCTGGTTGAATATTCGGGTCTGAAGATGAATAACCTGGATGCCATCCGGGTCAAGGTCCGTGAGGCTGGCGGCGAGTTCCATATCGTCAAGAACACGCTGGCCAAATTGGCTTTGGAAAAGTCCGGCTTTAAGGTCCCGGATGACTATGCAGAAAAGAGCACGGCGATTGGCTTTGCTTTCTCCGACCCCGCCGGGTTCGCCAAAGCGCTCACGGAGGCCACCAAAGGCCTGGAAGCCGTAAAGATCAAGGGTGGTTTCATGGGCGCTGCGACGCTCAAACCAGCCGATGTCAAGGCACTTGCCAGCCTGCCGCCGCTGCCAGTTATGCGGGCGCAGTTGCTGGGAATTCTGCAAGCTCCCGCCAGCAAACTTGTCCGCACTCTTGCTGAACCTGGTCGTCAGGTCGCGGCTGTGGTCAAGGCGTTTTCCGAAAAGGCCGCACCCGTTGCGGCATAAGACATTGTAGCAACGCCTTCGCGAATCACCCTTTTGGGTAAGTCGTTACTACTCCAACTATATTAGTTTACAAAATGAATCTGAAGGAGATTTAAAATGGCTGATCTGGAAAAAATCGTCGAACAGTTAAGCGGGCTCTCGGTTCTCGAGGCTGCTGAATTGGTCAAGAAGTTGGAAGAGAAGTGGGGCGTTTCCGCTGCTGCTCCTGTTGCAATGGCTCTTGCAGGCGCTGCTCCCGCCGCCGCCGCAGAAGCCGTCGAAGAGAAGACTGAATTTGACGTCGTTATCAAGGATGCTGGCCCCAAGAAGATCGAGGTCATTAAAGTCATTCGCCAGCTGGTCAACCTGAGCCTCACCGAGGCGAAGGCCATGGCTGAGACCCCCGATGGCAAAGTGATGGCTGCAGTCGGCAAAGATGCTGCCACAGATGCCAAGAAGAAATTGGAAGAAGCCGGCGCCGTCGTCGAAGTCAAGTAACCTTTTTGGTGCCCATAAATCTAAAAGGCGACCCTTCTCCTGTAGTGCACCCCAATTGTTGGACAAGAATTAAGTAAGAACAAAGGACTGAGTTCTGAACTGAACAGGGCTCAGTCCTTTTAGTTTAACTCGGATTCGTCTGTTATTGTAGTAATCGATATACTTCTCCAGCTCTTCGCAGAAATTCTCCACCGAAGGGAAAGACTGGTTGTAATAAAACTCCGTCTTGAGTAAACCAAAGAAGTTCTCGATCACGCTATTATCATAACAATTGCCTTTCCTGGACATGCTCTGAGTGATGCCTTTTTCCTTGAGTATCCGTTGATAGGCTCTCATCTGATATTGCCATCCCTGGTCGGAATGGAGCATCAAGGAATGGTGAACGGGAATTCTTTGGAAGGCTTGCTCCAGCATATCCTTCACGAGGCGAAAATCGGGGGTCTTGGAGACAGAGTAGCTCACGATCTCATTGTTATACAGGTCCAGGATGGGAGCCAGGTAGAGCTTTTGCCCGAGAACCTTGAATTCCGTGACATCTGTGGTCCATTTCGTATTCGGCTTGACAGCTTTGAAACGACGGTTTAACAAGTTCGGAGCCACTTTCCCGATTTCTCCGCGGTAGGATCGATACCTTTTTAGTCTCAATGCACAAGTGAGATGCTCTTCTCGCATGAGCTTCATGACCAATTTGTGGTTCATTTGATAGCCCCGTTGATGCAGCGTCAGGGTCACCCGCCGATATCCATAGCGGCCTTTGTGCTCTGCGCAGATCTGGCGGATCTCCGCTCGCTCCTTGACGTGCTTTTCTGGACCGGATAGGCAAGCCATATGGTAATAAAAGGTGCTTCTGGGAAGATGTGCTATCTGAAGAAGCATCGCCAAAGGATAGTTTGGCCTTAGTTCAGAGAGTATAGCTACTCGGTCGCTTTGTCGCGCTTTTTCCGAGCTTCCCGCTCTGCCACTAAGGCGTTCAATTTTTTTAGGTATTCATTCTCTGCGCGCAGATATTCATTCTCTGCCAGCAATTGCTCATGCGGCGTCAGCGGCACCTTTGGCTTTCGCACTCTCGGCCGCCTGCCTTTCTTCTTCGGCGTGAGACCTTCGATCCCGTTTTCCAAGTATCTGCGCTCCCATTCCCAGACTGTGGCGGATCCACGTATCCCAAATTGTATCGCCGTTTCATCACAGGATACATTATGGGTACGCTTATACTTCAATACTTCCAACTTTTGCTCAAGTGTATAGCCGGATTTCTTCTCGGAAAAACCCGCGGACCCTTCTTCATGATATAGGTCGGCACTTCGTTTGACAACCTGGGGAGACATCCCAAGGCGCCTGCTAACGCCTATTACGCTCTCCCCAGCCTCTACAGCCAGGGCTGCGGCTAACCGATCAGCTGTTGTGAATTTGGTCATAAAAACTGCACCTCCTTAGTTGGTTGCGTCCAACTTTGGGGGTGCAGTTCACTCCTAGCGCATCCTTTTTCGAATTGCTGAGACTGCCAGCAATGCCAATGAAGCTCCGCCTCCATCAAAAATAAGCACATCCACCCAACTCGGGTGACGGCCCGGTACAAAAGATTGATGGTATTCATCTGATATGGCATATAGTACTGCCAGAAACAACGCAAGCCACCAGAGACGCTTATCTAAATGTAATCCATACCAGAATGCCAATGCCAGCAAGCCATATCCGAGCATATGAGCACCCTTTTTAACCACCAGGTCCAAAAGGCCAAAACTGGGCAATTCCTGGGAGGGGATGGATGAAAAGCCAAAAATTCCGGCCATAACCGCGACAGCCGGCAACCAGTGGAGAATGCTTTTTATAAGTTTCATGGTGTCAAGTATAATCAAGTTTGATAATTCTTTTTCAATTCTGATTATGAAACTCAACCTCGCTCTCGCCCAAATCAACACCAAGCTGGGGAACCTCACGGCCAACCTG
>DASVKG010000122.1:0-11203 GCA_036385495.1 Anaerolineales bacterium
ACCAGTGCCTTCATCTGAATTTCTGTTTTCGGGTCTACTCGACTCTCAGACATTATTAATGCTCCTCAATTATTCGACTGCGGACGCATCCCGTTTTTCAGCATGGAATTCACCCGACCTTGCTGACCCCGCTGGCGTTCAGCAATGATAGCTGATAACCGATTAAGGATGACTTTGCCCAGTTCAGGATGCTTTTCGAATAACATACGCATGTCCGTGCCGCGGATGCGCAAAACCTCGCTGTCCAAGGCGCAGACCGCACCAGAAGTGTATGTCGGGTTGCCCATTGCTGCTGACCAGCCAAATATACCTCCTGGTTGGATATGGGTCAAGTTCATTATCGGCCCATCTTCCGGCTTGTAACGGATGGTTAGCTCTCCTTTCACCACCAGGTAGAGGTATTCTGCACAATCACCCTGCTCGAAAACAACCGTTCCTGCCACCCAGGTTTGGGGAGCGAAAAAGGGCATCAGCAATTGAATATCTGCTGCGCTCAGACCATTAAAAAAGGCAAGATGAGTGTAATTCTCGAGATTCATATTTATGTAGGATATTAGTCAAAGAAACCATTCCTTTCTAGTGGCAAACATCCTAAAAGACTAGACATTTATCCGTGTGTTATGTCATGAACTTCATGTGATTCGAGTATACTGTGACCAGCAACTTTTTGGACGAGGAAATCATCTAATGGTTGAGAACAAAACCGAAATTTCCGTCGAGGCTCTGCGTGCTGGAGATCGGGAAGAGTTTTCCAGGCTGGTAGAAAACTACTCCGGGCCTATTTACAGACTGGCGCTCAAAATGCTGGGCATCCCAATGGAAGCAGAAGATGTGCTGCAGAATACTTTTTTGAAGGCTTTCAAACATTTAAAGGAATTCGAAGGCCGTTCCAGTTTGTCCACTTGGCTCTACCGGATCGCCTCCAACGAAGCCCTGATGATATTACGTAAGCATCGTCCTGAGACCACTTTCAGCGACACTGAGCCGGAAGGCGATGATAATAGCGGATATTCTCCTGCCCAATTTGCCGATTGGCGCCATCTGCCGGAGACAGAATTTCTTACATCCGAATCGCAGGCAGCCATGGACAAAGCTGTACAAAACTTGGTGGAGAGCCAGCGAATAGTTTTTATCTTGCGCGATATCGAAGGTCTGTCCATCCAAGAAACCGGTCAGGTACTCAACTTGAGCGAGGCTGCTGTCAAGACCCGCCTGCTGCGAGCACGATTGCACCTTCGGGAGGAGCTCAGCACATATTATGGCGAAAGACTCGAAAAAAGGAGAAAAGAATGACCCCACTTGATCATTCCAAATGCCAGACTTTGCTGGGCTCCCTGTCCGAATATGTGGACGGAACTCTCAGCGAAGAATTGTGTGAAGAAATAGACCGCCATATCGCGGAATGCCAGAATTGTCATATCGTGGTAGATACCCTGCGCAAAACCATATCCCTTTATCATGAATCCGCCGCGGAAACAGGTGTAGTTCCCGCGGTGGTACGCGAACGACTCTTCAGAACCCTGAACTTGGATGATTACCTCCAGCACTAATTAGCATCCTTTTGTAGCCCACTGCATCCCACCCCTTTCATATGGCCATATCAAATAAACCCAAGCGCCGTTCGGCAGTTTTTATTACTTTGCTCGCCTCTGGAATATTTCTGCTCGGCGCGGGGTTGATACCGCTGGTGGTAAATGCCCAACAAAAAGCGTTGGAAGCCATAGCTCCCATCCTTCCCCCTAACTTGACAAATTATCCTGCACCGCAATTGGAACTGACCGACTTAAAGAGTAATCCTGTCTCCCTCGAGGATTATCGAGGCCAGGTTATCCTGGTAAATAACTGGGCCACCTGGTGTCCGCCATGCATAATCGAGATGCCAGAGTTGCAGGCCTACTATACTGCCCACACCTCACAAGGGTTTGTGGTAGTGGCCATCGAATCAGGGGACCCAGCTGACCAGGTGGCTTCCTTTGTACAGGAATACGGGATAACCTTCCCGGTATGGCTCGACCGGCAGAGTAAAGCTCAGGGGATTTTTAATAATTGGGATCTGCCCAGTTCATATGTAATTGACAGGGATGGAGTCGTACGTTTATCATGGACAGGTGGGGTTAACCAGCCAACCCTGGAACAATATGTTACCCCTCTTTTGGAGGAAAATAAATGAACTCAACCGTGACGTGGCATCAGGGACTGAGTTTTACCGGCACCGCCGACTCCGGTTTTGAAGTCCCGCTCGGTGCAGAACCGGAAGTGGGTGGCGCCAATGATGGATTCAATCCGCTCGAACTGATGGTTGTCAGTCTTGCCGGCTGTACAGCCATGGATGTCATCTCCATCCTGACGAAAAAGAAACAAAAAGTGACAGCCTTCGAAGTCAAAGTCCACACAAACCAGGCGGTGGAATTTCCCAAAGTGTTCACGCACGCAGTCATCACTTACCTGGTCACCGGTTATGCTGTGGACGAAGCGGCGGTAATGCGCGCCCTCGACCTGAGTGCAACGAAATATTGCCCGGCGCAGGCCATGCTTGGCAAGGTGGTTCCAATCGAACTGGTGTATGAAGTCTATGAGGATGAAGGAGCCGGAAAGACGAGGTTGGTGAAGAAAGGGGTGTACCGGCAGCCGAACATATAGTAATAACCATCAGACTAGTATATTTTAGGCGGACTTTGCGTATCCGCCAAAAGCTTTTCTTCTAGATCCAATGTAATTCGGGGATAAAAACGATTAAGAGGTGGTTGTTCAAGTTCTGTAGATGGGCTTGTGCCGTAATCCACTGGCCCACCGACGCACCGGCGGCAGGCGCAAGACAAGTAGAAATAGGAGTAACACCCCTAATAACAGCGGGCGCAGAATGTCACCGCTCAATGAGAAAAGGTTACCTTTTTTAGCCCAGGCATAATGGAGGATGTCCAGCACCGCAGCAAGGTAAACCAAACGGTGAAGGTTGGTCCACTTACGCCCCAGTTTTTTCATCCACCAGCGGAAGGAGGTGACAGCCAGAGGGAATAGAAGGAGGAATGTGGCAAGGCCTACGATCGCGTAGGTTTTTTTTAAAACGACGCCGCCGATCAATTGCAGGTTGAAGCCATAATCAAGGCCTATAAATGTCAGCACGTGAAGGCAGACGTACATGAAACAATAAAGCCCCAGAGCACGTCGGCGTTTGAGCGGCTCGCGCCAGCCCGACAATGTATGAAGCGGGGTGCAGATCAGCGAAGCGATCAGGAAGTAAGCGCCACTTCGCCCGAGCCACTGCTCGATATCCTGTATGGGGTTGACAGATAACCTGCCCGTGAAATAGTCAAATAAAATCCATGCCAGCGGAAGCCAGCCGAAAATATGGATAACAATTTGAAGCCAAGTGATTTTTAGCTTTTTTCTACTAATAGTTGGCACGCAAATCCATCCCCGCATAAAGGCTGGCTACCTCGTCGGCGTAGCCATTGAACATCAGTGTCGGACGGCGGCTCAGTTCGCCGATGCGTCGTTCACTGGCCTGACTCCAACGCGGGTGGTCCACCTGGGGGTTGACGTTCGAGTAGAAGCCGTATTCCTGGGGCGAAATGGTGTTCCACATCGTCTGCGGCCGCTTCTCGGTCAATTCAATTTTAACAATCGCCTTGATGCTCTTGAAGCCGTATTTCCAAGGGACCACCAGCCGGAGGGGTGCGCCGTCCGGGTTAGGCAGCGGTTGACCGTAAAGGCCGGTGGCAATGATTGTCAGGCGCTGCATTGCTTCGTCCAGTCGCAGCCCTTCGCTGTATGGCCATGGATAGAGAGGATCTCCTTCTCCGGGCATCTGAGTTGGATCCATCAGGGTGACAAAATGAACATATTGGGCGCTTGTCATCGGCTGAACTTCATTTAGCAAGGCGGACAGTTCAAACCCGTTCCATGGGATGACCATGCTCCAAGCTTCCACACAGCGCAGGCGGTAGATGCGTTCCTTTTGCTCGAACTTAAGCAGGTCTTCGAGACCGAAGGTTTTTGGGTTCTGAACCAGCCCGCCAACCTCTACAGCCCAGGGAGTGGTCTTAAAATTCTTGGATAATGGGTTTACTGCCTGCTTATTCGTGGAAAACTCATAGTAGTTATTGTAATTTGTGATTTGATCGAACGTGTTAAGTGGACTGCCCAATTCGTCGGTGGTTTGACCCTGGGCATTATCGGGAACAGGAGGACTTTGAGTCACCGTAGGCGTTGCAGACCCGGATCCTGTTCCCCCCGTGGAGGAAAGTTTTACACCGCAGGCTGCCAGGAAAGCAGATGCACTTACTACCCCGGCGGCCTTCAAAAAGTCCCGGCGCGAGAGATAAATGCTATGGGGTGTTATCTCGGAAGAGGGTACAGTAACATGTTTGAGTTTGCGTTCCATGGTTGGCTCCTGGTATTAAAAACCGGTAAAAAGAGAGTAAATTTCTCCCATTTTACCAATTTTTTGTTAAGATATTGTTAGAGCGCCATTCACGAATACTACAACTGCTCCTTCAGTCTCATCTTTCTGCCTGGGCCAACTCCCAACCCAGGATCGCCTGCTTCCTTGTCGGCCCGTAGCGATATTTTCCGAAGCCTCCCGCCTTCTGCAATACGCGGTGGCAGGGAATCAGGTAAGCCACCGGGTTGCAGGCGACTGCGTTACCAACCGCCCGCGCTGCCTTGACTGAGCAGACCTGTTCTGCCAGTGCTTCGTAGCTGATCACCGCGCCGGATGGGAGGCGAAGGAGTGCCTCCCAGACTTTAATCTGGAAATTTGTACCGCGCAAGTGCAATGAGATGCCAGTATGCTCACCAGGTGGCAAGTATTTGCCGGCCTGAGGTGAGAAAATTTGTTCCACCACCTGTCGGGTGCGGGATGGGTCATTACGCAAGCTGGCATTGGCCCAGTCGAGCTTGAGCTGCTCCAAAGCGAATTGACGATCGCCATCCACAAAAGCTAAAAAGCATATGCCGCGCCTGGTCAGAGCGATAAGGCATTCACCGAACTGGGTGGGATGGAAGCCGTAGGCGATTTCCACGCCTGCGCCTTCCGTGCGGTATTCACCAGGTGTTACGGCTTCACACTGGACGAGTAAATCATGCAAGCGGCCAGGACCTGAGAGCCCGGCTTCGTAAGTGGTGGATAGGACCGAGGTCCGGGAGAGCAGCACTTTGGCGTTCTCTTTGGTGAGAAATTGCAGGAAGCGCTTGGGGCTGATGCCTGCCCAGCGCGTGAATAATCGCTGGAAATGATACTCGCTAAGGCCTACATGAGCGGCCACCTCGGCCAAATCCGGCTGGCGGCGGGAATTGGCTTCCAGGAAGCGGATGGCCTGTTCGATGCGCTGGTAGTCTGCGGATTGTTGGATGAAATTGGTCATGCGCCTATTGTACCGATTTCCAGGCAGGCTGCAACCTGATTCTTGCGATTCTGGTGGTAAATGTCTACGGGAATAGCGAATTTGTGAGGCAATAAACTTCCACTTTTATGCATAGGGAGCATATTACAGGTATGCTATAATTTTTTTTATCAACTGACCCTTCTCGCGGAGGGAGTCAAAGGGCATCTGGTAATCTTAGTAATATACAGTGGAGGAAAAATGCCTGCAACAATCATTACAAATCGGTTAATTGTCACAGACCACAGCCACTGGGAGGTGATGCTCAAGCCGCAGGAGCTCATTGATGGTGGTGTAACGGACGTGATCCTTAAGGGTGGGTCAGGCATGGGGGTCGACTCAAGTTTCCAGAAGAATGGGGAGAATGTTGCGAAATATTCCAAATATCTGCGCCTGCACGCTTATTGGTGGGATGATCCCATGGTAGGCGGGAATGCCCAGGCAGATTTCGCTTCCCAAAAATTGAAGGATAGCGGTCTTCCGGTGCTCTCCCTCTGGGCCGATATGGAGCAGTGGTGGAGTGATTGGAATAAATGGATGGCGGCCCGGCTGGGTAGGTTGCCTTGGAATCAGGTACCGATGTTTAAACCTTGGGCTCTGGATAGTCACTGCAAGGCGTTTATTGAAGCCCTGGCCAGGCTGTGGCCGATTACCGGAATTTATACAGGTCGAGGGTTTATTACAACCTATGCACCCTCCATGAAAAGTTGGCTGGGTAAGTACAAGATCTGGTTTGCGGCATATGGAAAACAGCCCGCGGTTGCAACGCAGATGAGCTGGCAAGTATTACGCGATAAGTGGCTTCCTGATTACGACCCGATTTTTAAGGATACCGGGATAGTTAAAGAAAACATTGTTGGCCACCAGTTCACAGGTGACAGGTGTATTTTACCGGGCGGTTATCAGGATATTCTGGGATTGAAACGCAAAGTGATGGATGTAAGCGTTTTCCAGCGATCATTTATGGAACAGCTTGGAGAAGTGCCTGCTGACCCCATCGAACCCCCGGTTCCCCCCGTTCCAGGTCCTGCTGGGAACCCGTACATCTTCCTGGGGTCGCACCTTTGGGTGCGGAATCTCCCGAATGAAACTACCGCCAGACTTATAGACAGTCTCACAAAAGACCAGCGCGTGAATGTGCTGGAGATCCAGGGTGCCTGGGCACGCATAGAAAAACCAGCCGGTTGGGTGCGCTTGAGCTGGTTGACCAAGCTGTAACAGCGCAGCATGATGATTGCGCCTTAAGGTTTGGTAACTAATTTTAGCGGGGTCTGCTCCTTAGCAGATCCCGCTGATTGGCTTAATTTCTGGAAAGAATCGAACCTCAGCCGTAGGAACAGCAATAATCCACCGGCCCTTAGAGATTCAATTTGAAAGACGAGTTAGCGGGTACTTCGAAAGACTCCCCTGTATTTATGGTTTGCCATCCGAGGCGGCCACGCAGGAGCACGTCCATCCTGCCGCTGAGCAGTTCCATGACTTCGCGGGTTCCTGTGCTGAATTCGTAATCACCGGGCAGCATAAAGCCCAGAGTCTTGCGGGCACCATCAGCGAGTAAGACATTACGGCTGGTGACTTTACCGTCGAAGTAGACATTGGCTTTTTTAATGATGGTGACGTTTTCAAATTTATCATCAGACATTGTGTGTCTCCTTTAGATTAAGAATCGAAGGGAACGCGATGGCAGATAAAATATTAGCATTGAAGAGAATCAGCCGCTTCACCAAATTGGCTGGGGCAAGCCAACTTCCTAAAATCGAGTTCGAGCCAACTCCACCAGCAGATAATTAGACCAACCAAGGGAGCCAGCCAGAATCCATTTTCCAGCCAGAGCGATGCAGGTTATCCAGTTTAATAGGAGCACAAAGGCGATGTGATTTAGAGCACCGCGGATTGTAGTGCCGAACGCTACATGTGGGAGGTTCTGAATACCTGGATATAGTATTGGAGGCTGGAGACAAACAGGCTGGCGCCCAAACCGATATACAGGATCGCCAGGTAGGGCTTGGGGATTGGGGAGTACCGTCGCAGGTAAATACCCATGGCGACCATCACCAGGACCAGGGGATAACTTGTCCATTTTTGGAAGGCGAACAGGCAAACCCGTTCCTTGGGAATATTAATGATCCGTTGGACATTGCTGGTGGCCAGTTTCGAAAATCCGAAAAAATAAATCCCGGTCGCCAGGAGCAAGCCAGCCAAAACCAGGAGCAACACCAACCATGAATGGACAAGACCCAACCAGTTGACGGCAAATACAACCAGCATGATCCCAACGCCCGACCACAAAATCCCGGCGGTGAGATGAAGCCATATTTTCTTCGTTGCAGGTATCCACTTTGAGGTGTGTTCCACAGATTACGCTCCAGGAAATGAGATTTCAGGTTGCTGAAAAACCGAGTACAAAAGCAGCGGTTGTCAATAAAAGCAGCCCCGGCATGATTTTTAAGGTCGTGTTCCGAGAGAGGATGGGTTTACCGGCTTTCAGGAAAGAAAGCAGCAGCCCCTCAAGTCCGATTAAAGCTCCTCCCAAACCAACCAGGCTGAAGCCGGGTGCCGCGCGACCGGTGAAAGACAGGAAGAAGGGCAACAGGAAAATTATCACCCCTGCAATGCCATGTACGCCTGCCAGCACGATGACTGGCAGTTTATTTTTCAGCGGGATAGAACGGGTAATGACAATCGACACGAACCCGAAAATGGTAAAAACCAGGTAAAGGATCCGATAGACAGGGAGGTGTTCCCAAACCAGTCCAAGCGACAGGCTGAGTGGGATGACTGTTGAGAGGATGGCCACAACCGGGCTCTCCAGTGCATCAAAGCCCAGGATGATGAGCAACAATCCAGCTACTAACAGGACGCCGAAGCCGACGGTGTAGGCGATCATAGGCAGCGTGTCCATGCCATTGATTCCCACAGCCACCTGCCAGGCGGCCAACAAAACGGTTGCTAAAAGGAAGAAGCGGTCCAAAAGGGTAATCTTAAACAAATTCCTAGTATGGGCAGGACTTGTACGTGTTTTGGGTGACCATTTAGTATCCCTCTTCTGGGACCTTCGGTCAGGACAAGATGAAGAACGCCCCTCCGGTTATATAGATAACAAAAGCATTGCGCTGAGCATAAAGATCGATGCGTACTTGAACAATCCGAAATTAACCCGTTCGGTGGGATGGAAGATAGTAACTGTCGCAAGGAGTATTAATCCGGCGGATAATACGGCCAAAACACGTACGAAGCCCCATTGCATGCCAATCAGGACGCCAGCAGAGCTGATCGACAAGGCAGCCATCACGCTCGAAACGGCAATTGTAATGCGCGTGAAATGGAACCCGTAGACAGATGGGAAGGTGGGGATCCTGGCGGTTTGGTAATCGGCGAAATAGCGCATTGCAAAGGTTAGGATATGGGTGGGGATCCAGCACAGCACCGCCAGCGCCAATAGTATACCGATGCTATCAATGGAACCCATGCCAAAGGCGCGACCTGCCAGGATGGGCATACTACCTGAAATCCCTCCCCATAAGATGCTCCAACTTGTGCGTCGTTTGAGCCAAAACGTGTAAACAACTGCGTTGAAGAATAACCCGGCAAAGACGATTAATCCATAGAGAGGAGACATGACAACTGACAGACCAACACCCAGTACTGAAAGCATCAGCCCAAGACGAAGGGCTTCATTGGGATCGAGGCGGCCATCCGCGAGCGGACGATGGTGAGTGCGGTTCATCACCGCATCGAGGTCTCGGTCGTACCACATATTAATAATGGTACTTCCAGCGATCGCCAGAAATAAACTCAAAGACAGCCCGAGAAAATCGTACCAGTGAATTACCGGGCAGCGGGCACTCATGAACCCGGCCAGGCCAGTAGATAAAAGCAAACCGGTCTGTAGGGACTTGGTCAACGGCCAGTAGAGACGAAGTTTTGCAATGATGATTTTCAAGCAATGCTCCAAAATTGAATAGAGTGGTTCGATTATAAAGGATTTCCCTATCCTTGCAGCCATTTTTTATGAGTTTCTCACATTTATACCAAAAGTGAATTACTATCCAAACTTCAAAAAGGTGATACTCCAATCAATTGAATTGCGTATATCTCAAGTGATGCCCCCCGTGCAGAAGTTGCATGAGCAGCATTTGAGGTCCCCAACATTTTGGAGGCTTGGGCGGAAATGATCAGGTTGGGATTCGTAATTACTCTTAGGCATATTGCATGCAGAATCCAGCGATGTATCCCACGTCCTGGTCCCAGGGTGGCAATGGGTTCGGAAGGAAATACCTCGTCCTATCGGGATAAGTAAACCCAGACCCCAACCGGGGATTCGAATATCTGAGTTTTCCACCCAGTGTCATCATCCTCCCGTTTGTAAATTCCAAAAGTACCCAGACAGGAAAATTGTGCCTTGCTGGTACAATTACCCGCGTGGCCTCCCTCTCCATAAAAGAAATTGTCCTTTACGAAGATATTGGACTTCTAATTGTTAACAAACCCGCCGGGATGCCTGTGCTTCCGGATGGTTGGGAAAAGGATGCTCCCTACCTGGTCAAGTTACTCGAGGAACAATATGGGAAACCCTGGGTTGTTCACCGGTTGGATAAAATCACCAGCGGGGTGATGGTCTTTGCCCGCTCGGCTGAAATGCACCGGGCGCTGAGTATGCAATTCGAACAGCATGAGGCGCAAAAGGTTTACCACGCCATCGTCCTCGGTGGGCCAGAATGGGACCAGCACACCGCCCGACATCCGTTGCGCGTGGATGTTGGTCACCGTCATCGCACGGTAGTGGATCACAGCAAAGGGAAATCATCCGATACAACCTTCCGCGTCCTGGAGCGATTTACCGGTTGCAGTACACTGGAAGCAATCCCGGGGACCGGACGGACGCACCAGGTACGCATCCACGCCTACGCGCTGGGGTTCCCACTGTTGGGCGACACGCTTTACGATGCGCCGCCCACCGAATTAATTGACCGTCCCGCACTGCACGCCCAGTCGCTGACGTTCACCCATCCTGCCAGCGGTGAAAGGGTCACGTTTACCGTTTCATATCCAGACGATTTTCAATCTGTGCTGGAAAAACTAAGAGCCGGTCACTGAATCGGCTCTTAGTTTAGTGGTTTCATCCGGTGGAATACCCGTCCAGATAAGATCAGGAAATTTTCCTCGCCTCCATGTAAAACCGCTTTTCCTTTGCCTCGCCCATCGAGAAGGTCTTGCGCGGCAAGGCTCCATCCAGGATAACCGTCTTGAATAAGTCGGACTTGTCCATCCCGGGGACATAGAAACCGGCATTTCCCGACTGCGTGCCCAGCTTGCAGGTCACATCCTCGCCGTGGACATAGTCAAGCTTGTCGGCGCCATTTTCATTCATGAACACGTCTAGGAAAGCCTGCAAAGTGCCGACCGGAAGATTGGAGGATGGATGGGCGATCTCGAGGATGCCAAATTCCTTGCCGCCCCCAACCAAGCCGATGGCCTGGCGCAGCCCATGAGCATTGGCAACTGCCTTGACCATTTCCCCTGCGCTGGCTACTGGCATATATGAGAAATCCGCGCCGAAGTGCGCCTTCAAGCTGGCGAAGATGTCTTTCTTCAGGCCAAACAACACCCGGTGGATGGGTTTGAACTCCAGTCCTTCATCGTGGACATTTTCCAACTCGATCAGCGCGTAACGCGCTGGATGGTTCAAGCCAACTTCAGGCTTCATCCTTTCCCAGACGGCTTTGGCCGTGGCGAGTGAATGGTTGCCATCGCCCACGGCGAACAGCAGGACGGGTTTATTCTGGCTGACACCATATTTGGCTGCAAAGATTTCCGGA
>DASVKG010000123.1:0-4148 GCA_036385495.1 Anaerolineales bacterium
AAGGATTACGACAATTAACGTAAGAGTATAATTGGCTTTCCTAAGATCGCAACCAGCTTGAGAATCATCTGAAGCGGCTGCAGAATCTACTCATGGAAGATCACATCGTTAGAGGAGAAATTCATGGAAGAAAAGATAAAGCAGCTTAGAGCGATCCTGGCCGAAATTTCGGACCTGACCTTTGCGTCAGCCGTGCTGGGCTGGGACCAGCAAACCTACATGCCGCCGGGCGGAGCGGAGGGGCGCGGCAACCAACTGGCGCTGCTTGGACGCCTGGTGCACGAACGGGCCACTTCGCCCGAACTGGGCAAATTGCTGGAAGAACTCAAGCCGTTCGCGGCCAGCCTTGACCCGGATTCGGACGATGCCCGTCTGGTCAAAGTGACCGCCCGCGGCTACGAAAAAGCCGTGCGGGTGCCGACCAAACACGTGGTGGAATTCGCACAAGCGACCACAATGGGTCAGCAAGCCTGGGTGGAAGCCCGATCCAAATCCGATTTCTCCATTTTCCGTCCGCACCTGGAGAAGATCGTGGCCCTGCGCCAGGAATACGCTTCCTTCTTTCCGAATTTCGAGCATCCCTACGATGCCTTGCTGGATGACTTCGAACCGAATATGAAAACCGCAGATGTGAAAGCCATTTTCGACAGTCTGCGCCCCAAGCAGGTTGAACTCATCAAGGCCATTGCGGGCAAGCCGCAGGTGGATGATTCCTTCCTGCACCAGCCCTTCGACGAGAAAAAGCAATGGGATTTCGGGGTGGAAGTAATCACCAAGTTCGGTTACGACTGGAATTGCGGCCGGCAAGACAAGGCCACGCATCCCTTTACCACTGAATTTGGCATCAAAGATGTGCGCATCACCACGCGTGTACTCCCGGATTTCATCAATCCGATGCTTTTTGGCACCATGCACGAGTGCGGTCACGCCTTGTATGGACAGGGGGCTGCTCCTGAATTGGATCGCACCGGGATGGAGGGCGGCGCTTCGCTGGCTGTGCACGAAAGCCAGAGCCGCATGTGGGAAAACCTGGTCGGTCGCTCGCTCCCGTTCTGGGAGCACTTCTACCCGCGCCTGAAGGAAATATTCCCACAGTTGGCGGGTGTCCCACTGGAGAAATTCTACAAAGGCATCAACAAGGTCCAGCCTTCGTTCATCCGGGTGGAGGCCGACGAGGCCACCTACAACCTGCACATCATGCTGCGACTCGAAATGGAAATTGCCATGCTGGAAGGCAGAGTGGAGGTCAAAGACCTCCCCAACCTCTGGAATGTTAAGATGCAGGAATACCTGGGGGTAACCCCGCCCAACGATGCAAAGGGCGTCCTGCAGGATATCCATTGGTCGATCGGCTCGATCGGCTATTTCTCCACTTATGCACTCGGCAATCTCGTCTCGGTGCAGCTGTGGGAGAAGATCAACCAGGATCATCCCGACCTGGAAGAGCAAATCCGCCAGGGTAAATTCGAGACCCTGCTCGGCTGGCTGCGCGAGAAGATCCATCGTCATGGGGGCAAGTTCGAACCCCAGGAACTGGTACAGAAAGTCACGGGTTCCAAGATCGACCCGGTACCCTACGTCCACTATCTCACCAAAAAATACAGCGAGATCTATCACCTGTAAACCCAAAAAGACGCTCCATTTGGAGCGTCTTTTGTTTACGAGTATAATCCCGACATGCAACGCCGCTTTTTTCCAACCTTGACCCTGCTGGCATTTCTAACCGCCTGCGGACAAGCGACGGCAACCCCTACGACGGTGCCGACGCTGACCGTGACCCGGGTATCGACCAGCACTATCAAGCCCAGAGTGCCTCCCACCGAAACAGCAATAAGTTCCCCAACCGTGGAAAATTCAGCGACGCCGGCGTTTACCCCCACCCTTGAGCCGACCCAACCCGAGACCATGGTCCCGATCCCGTCTCCGAGCCTGCCACCCACTCCAACAGCCACGCTCCTGCCACAGCCGGCAGCCGGCTCGGGCGCGATCCAATTCCTCAGTCCGGGGCCGCTTTCGAAACTAGTCTCACCGATGATCATTTACGGGTATGCCATCCCCGGTTACGGTGCCCAGGGGCGGGCAGCTCTTTATGGGGAAGATGGCCGCTTGTTGGCAGCCAAGCTCCTGCAACTGAACACAGCCTATACGTGGGCATATTATTACGGGACCCTATCATTCGAAGTCCAGGGGGCGGGGGAGTTTGGGCGGCTGACGATAACCACGCAGGATCAGTATGGGCGGTTCACAGCCGCGAATTCGGTACATCTCATTTTACTTCCCGAAGGACTGTCGATCGTCAATGCGCCCGGCAATGTGAAAGAGCGCTGCGTCATCGAGAAGCCAGCGGCAGGACGCCGCATCTCGGGCGGATCGGTGACAATAGCGGGGGGGATGCGTCCCTTCAACCGCCTGCCTGTGGCGATTCAATTGATCGACCGGGATGGCAAGGTGATCGCTTCCCAGGCAGTGGAAATACAAAATGCCGCAGACGACAGCTACGTGCCTTTTCAGGTTACCCTGCCTTATTCAATACCCAGGGGGGCATGGGCGCTGATGGTCGTCAGCCAGCCTGATGACCGGATTGACGGCCTGATGTACCTGTTCAGCAGAGAGATTTTCCTCAATCCTTGACTTGCCTTCGTGGGGGTGATACAATAGCCGCTCGTTCGACCCGTCGCGGGGTAGAGCAGTGGCAGCTCGTCAGGCTCATAACCTGGAGGTCGCTGGTTCGAGTCCAGCCCCCGCAACTTTAAGCACAATACAGACCGCCGGGCCTGGAAACCGTGAAGGCCATCCAGGGCTTCCTTCAGTTCAAGTCCGCCGAAGGATTAAGCGTCAGGACGATCGAATCCTATTCGCGCGACCTGACGCAATGGGTGGAATACCAGGGGGCGATGGATGTCGTCAAAGTGACGCATTTGCAGTTACGCCAATACATCACCTATCTTCTGACCGAATATGTGCCGCGTAGACTCACCGGCAATAACGACGTGAAACTTTCTCCCAAAACAGTCCGCAACGTGTGGGTGACCCTTTCCTCATTTTTCCATTGGGCCGGTGACGAGTTCCAGATCCCCAATCCGATGAAAATGGTGCCGGCACCGAAATTCGAGACCCCTCCGGTGGAGCCATTCAGACGGGAAGAGGTCGAAGCCATCCTGAAAGTGTGCGAATATTGTCAAGAAGCTAAAACGAACGATCGGCATAAGTTCACCATGCGAAGGGTGACTGGGTTTCGGGACAAGGCAATCGTCCTGGTATTGGTGGACTCCGGATTGCGTGCTTCCGAGTTGTGTTCGCTGCGCATAGGCGATTATGATGCGCAGACAGGGAAAGTACAGATCCGGCATGGAGTTGTGGGTGGCGCGAAAGGCATGAAAGGTCGGACAGTCTACCTAGGGAAGACGGCGCGCAAAGCCATATGGCGCTATCTCGTGGATCGCGAAGACGGCGAAGACCCGGATGAGCCTCTTTTCCTGGGACGTTATTCTCGCCCACTTAACCGGGATGTTGCGGCTTTGGTGGGCACGGCCCCATTCAACAATGACAGTGGAAATAAACGCGGCAGACGAAGGACTAAAGGTGGCCGAGAAGATGTGCGTTGTGTATTGTATATGGCTACACTTACTGCAACGTGTCACAATCCTCTGATCAAGGCTCATTACAAAAGTCTGATAGAAGCTGGTAAGTTGCCTAAAGTTGCCATTGTTGCCTGTATGCGGAAATTATTGGTCATTTTGAATGCTATGCTGCGAACCCAAACCGCATGGAAAGCTGCTCCCGCATCTTGACTTTAAACACAGTTGCTTGGGGGCACAGGAACATATAGACTATATGCTCCACCCGTTCACTACGGCCGGAAAGCGAGGTGGAAATATAGCGCTGTTATTGGCATAGTGTACAGTCGGTAGATGGAAAAGACAGGTGTTAGATTGTATGGGGGCAGATCAACTCCGAAATTACAAATCGTTTCCCGAATAGGATTGGTTGAAGGATTTATTGCACAACGGAAAGTCGGGGACGATGTTTTTTAGCATGGCAAACGGCAACGCCGGCCAGTTGACAAATGACGGATCTTTGACCTTCACTCGATAGAGCTTTCCTTGGCCGTCTGCCATGATCCAGTGCAGGATTGCCCCGCGCCAGCC
>DASVKG010000124.1:0-6225 GCA_036385495.1 Anaerolineales bacterium
CTCGCAGGCCGGGAATATTTACAACTCCTTTGGACATTCCGCCAATGTCTCCGGCGCTCAAGTGAGCAACATGTTCTCTCTGATGGTGCGTTTCAACACTCCCTGGCTGCCTCTGAACTGGGCTGGTCAGGGACTGGTGGCGCTGGGCGAAGGCCGCTGGCTGACCGCCCTCCTGCTTGGTTCGCTCACCCTGGGACTGTCAGCCGCGGTTTTCATGTTCGCTCTTTCCACCGCCGAACGTTGGTATTACTCCGGCTGGGCTGGGATGCAGGTGGTGGCTCGCAGGAAAAAGCCTCTCCGAACCGTTCGTCCCTCTCCGCAGGTCGATGCCTCCCTTCCGGTTGCCAACTCGATGGGGATTCCTGCCCTCGGGATGGGAGGTCTCCTCCCCGCCCCCATCCGGGGCATCATTTGGAAGGATTTCCTGCTCCTCAGGCGTGACATGCGCAACCTGTCGCAGTTGATCTCTCCGCTCATCTTCGGGGTTGTTTATTCGTTGATGCTATTTCGCGCCGACGGTCAGCCGCCTGTCGGGCAATGGGGGGGAGCGCCAGACTGGTTCATGAATTCTCTCCGCCTCCTTCTGTCTTATGGCAATGTTGGCATGTCCCTATTCGTCGGCTGGATGCTGATGGGGCGGCTTTCAGGAATGGCTTTTTCATCTGAGGGCAGGAACTACTGGATCACAAAAGCCGCCCCGCTGCGTTCCGGTCAATTGCTGATTGCTAAGTTTTTGGTGGCCTACCTGCCCACCCTGGCGCTGGGGTTGTTTTTCCTGGCCGGGATTTCGCTTATACAGAAGATCCCGTTCGCCGGGGTTTTATATAGCCTGCTGGCCGTTGCCATGTGCCTGGCAGGCATGAACGGCATCCTGCTGGCATTTGGAGTCCTGGGTGCTAATTTCAAATGGGAAGACCCGCGCAAAATGTCTGCGGGGAGCCTGGGCTGCTTGGGGCAGTTCCTGACCATGCTCTACCTGCCGCTCGCCTTTGGATTGTTCATTGGTCCGTTGTGGCTGGTCTCGGCCTTAAACTGGCCGCAGCTTTATGGTTACTTGGGTGGCTCTTTCCTTGGCATTGTCGTCACTGCTGCCTGCGCTTTCCTCCCGCCCTGGTTGGTGAGAGGAAAAGTGGATCGCTTGGCAGAAGCGTAAGGGAAAGGTGCGAGCTGTTGGGCGGGTCCCTCCGTTCTTTTCACCCGCAGCGAGCCCGAGCTCGTCCTTCGCCGCCCCGGGCCAAACCTCGAATCCTGAAGCGATAAACAAAAGAGGCCTGGTTTTCCGAAGTCCCCTGTAGGGACTGGGAGACCATGCCTCTTTATTTATTCTAAAATTATCACGGCTTCGACCAACAGGATCGGTGCCAGCTCCTCCGAAGCCACGTTGATTCTCGCTGCGTGTCACGTGCCGTCATCGTTGGTAGTTGATGTACTCATAGTTCTCGACGAAGTTGTTGTCGAAGTCGTAGGCGATAATGCCGACCGCGTACTGGCCGTCCACCGGATAGGCCGCGTAGAACGAAAACGGTTGATCTCCCCAGGTCCACACATCTTCGCTTGGTGTGTAATCGTAATATGGTTGGTCGTTCGCATCAAAGAGGATCGACTGCGAGTAGTCCGTGAAATGGTCCCCGGGCTGTGGATTGATCTCGACCGGGGCGCTGACGCCTTCGTTGTTACTGTCGGGAAAGGCGTATGCATACAGGTAGTTGCCATCGGCATCGAAGTAGAGCTTGGCGTCTACGGGTGTGGTCGCATCAGCAGAGGTGAATTGTCCGTAGACCGCGTAAACCGTCTGCCCGTCCGCGTTTAAGTACTCGGAGGGTTTGAAAAGCGCGTAGGCTTCGTGATTGCCATCCGTCATGCTGAAGAGTGAAGGGGACCAATCATACTTGACCTTCACCGGGCTGGGACCATATTCCGGATAATTCACGCCATTGATCTCGACGGTGTTGTCTGCGATGTAGTACGAGATATCGCCGACCCAATAGGAGGCGGAGTCCGGGTTGTATAAATAGAGCACTGTATAAATGTAGGATACATTTCCGGTGACCGTGGTCGAGACAGTCACGGTTTCATCGCCTTTGATATTCGTGCCGGAGAGTTGGATCGGGCCGATGGTCAATTTGGAGGCACCCGGCCCCGCCACTTCTGTCCCGCACGGGGGCTTGTAGACCTGGCCCTTCTGCGGAGCGAAGGCCGCCCCGGTGTAATGGAAAGCCAGGAATTCATCCCAGGAGGATTGTTGGAGGTACTTGGTGACGGAATCTCCGTAAGACTGGAAATTGCAGCTCAACTCTGTGAAGGTATAGATGATTGAATTGGGGAAATAGAAGGAAACGCCGTTCGAGCCGGACATCGCCGTCCCATGCTTTTCGGCGATCACGGCCGATGAAATCGCCGTCTGCAATTGGAGGGCTGTTTGTTCCACGCCTGAGTTGCCGGTCACAGAGGAAAGCACCTGGGCGAAGTTCTCGAGGTCGATATAGGGAGGCGGGGCATCCTCGCCAAAAATCGTGAAGAAATTGTGGGCGTAGGTCCTGGCTTCAGCCACCTGCCTCTGATCGAGGGAAGCCATTACATTTATGAACTGGTTCATGGCATCGATCATGTCGGGGACGCGTGCGCTCTCGATACCGCTCAAGGTCGCCGTGGATTCCAGCTGGGCAATTTCATCGGGCGTGGCGCGCGCCTGCTTCAGCAGCGAATCGGCGACCACGTAGGTGGAGACAATGGACTTTGCGAGTCCGTCCCCATTCATGGATGGGTCCTGGACAAGCTCACCCAACCAACCTGCGTAGGCCCAGCCGAACGACGGGATGACATCCTCGGCGGCTACCATGTAATTGGTGACCGGATAGAAGCTGCCGAATACCTCGATCTGTGCCATCAGGCAGGCGTCGAAGCCAAAGAGCTCAAACTTGTCCAGGCCGGTATTCTGGCGTATTTGGTTCAGTGCACCGCTAATGTCGGGAATTGAAAGCCTGGAGCTGGAGGTCGCATCCGAAAAGCCGCCCGTCCAACCGCCGCCGTGATCTGCCATGACCAGCGCGTATTTCTTTGCCGGGTAGTTCTGGATCGCCCAGGTGACGAAATCAACCAGCGTTTGCGGGTCTCCCATATCGACCTCGCCCAGGTCCATGACGATTGGCGAATGGATGGCATTCATGTCGCTGTCCTGGGTGATATAGAACCTGCGGGCGCTGGTCCAGTCCCCATCGCCGGTGAACGCTCCCGCGTACCGGTCTAGTTGGACCACGATGTTCACCTGCGGGGTGGAGCCCACCAGTTCCATTTCGTTCACGTCGTACCAAACCCCTTCTTCCAACACTTTGTCGTCACCGTCGGAATAGACGATTACAGTCCATTCGGCTTTTGGGGGGGCTGGAGTATTGGCCTGCGCCTGCGCGGTAGGAGGGACGTTGTTGGTTGGCTGAACAGGGATAATAAAATTAACGATGCGGTCCCCAAAGGAATAGAACAGGATAAGCGCGCTGCAGAGGCATGCGGCGCATAGTCCGATGATCGCCAGAATGACTATAATTGTTAACTTATTCCTTGGTTTTTGCATATCTCCTCATCCCTTTCATCCAGATTGACCCCACCCGTGCCGGCAGAAATTCGGGCGCGAGTCTGCTCATCCGCCGCAATACCCTTGGAAATATGATCCAACCGCCATCTGTCCGGGGGCATACCGGCCATAAGGCAGACCGCGGAAACCTTCACTCCACACCAGGGTCACAAGCTGATGATCGACTATATCATAAATACGATAATATTAGGTCATAAACAACTCTTGGTCAAGCGGCTTGTGGGCAGATCATTTGAAATTGGCGAGTCAGGCAGCAGAACCGTTTCCACTTGGCGAAGATCCTGGAGGATGTGCCAAAGCCCTGCTGCTGGATGAACCCACCAACATCCCTTTTTTCCCCCATCGCCACGGCAATTTCCAAAGCCCTTTTTTACAGGGAACAAAACCAGTTACAATTCGTTTAGTTCACAAGAAGAGATTGCATCCTCGAGCGAACCATGTTCAGGAAATTCCCGTTCGTTTTTCTCGCCTTTATTCTCTCTGCCTGTACGGCGGGCATATCTGCGCCCACGCCCACACCCTCTTCTGGACAAATAGACCTCGAGGCGCAGGCCGTTTATGCCGCTCTTCTTCATAATCTCTATTCATCTTCCAGTTTTGTCATCATGGATACTACAGCCACCAGCCCTGGCGGGGTGGGGGAAACGCCCTCCAGCCTCGACTTTATTATGCAAAACATGCATGGAGTTGCCTCGGAAACCAGAGACAGTTTTCTGGGTCGCAACGCTGCCGCCCATCCCGTTAGCCCCCACATGGACCTCGGCACTGCGTACGTTTTGCTGACCCAGGAAGAAATGAGTAAGATCTTCAGCCAGAATCAGGATGGCTGGCAGATCTTCTATGAACAATTTCCTGGGACTCCGGGCATCACCACCCTTTCTCAGGTCGGCTTTAATAACACATTTGATCAGGCGCTGGTTTACGTCGGCACCATGAGTCACTGGCTCGCGGGGGCAGGCTATTACGTGCTGCTCAACAAGGTAAATGGAGCCTGGGTTGTCGACCAGCAGGTGATGTCCTGGATTTCATAATCGGGTAAAATTCCTGCATGTCTGGTTTGAAATCCCCCTTTTTCTGGTTTGTCCTTGCTGTGTTGACCACCGCCGCGCTGACGGCTCTCGGTCCTCAGGAACAGTCGCTCGGCTCAAACGTGCGGATCGTATATCTGCACGCGGCCTGGGTGCTGACCGCCGAAGCGGTTCTTGGGCTTTCAGCCCTCGTTGGGTTGTTGGGAATTCTCTTCCGCCGCGACGGGTTGCATCACTGGTCTGCCGCACTGGGTCGCACCGGCCTCATTTTCTGGGTGACAGATCTGCCGCTCTCGGTATGGGCCATGCAGGCCAACTGGAACGGTCTGTTCCTGGGCGAGCCGCGCTTCCGCCTTGCAGTCATCTTTGCCGTGACAGGGGTGCTGCTCCAGGTTGGCTTGACTCTGCTGGCCAAACCTGTTTTCACCTCGCTGTTTAACGTTTTGTTTTTTGTCGCCTTGCGTATTGGGTTGACGGAGGCTGGGTACGTTCTGCACCCGCCGCCTTCCCCCATCTTCAATTCTGGGATTTTATCGCTCCAGTTATTTTTCATCGGGCTCATCCTCCTTATGCTGATGGCTGCCTGGTTCCTCACCCGCTGGTGGCTTTCCCGGTGAAAAATATTTCCCCAACTCCTCCTGAACCCGGGCCTGAAGAACCTGGAACCGGGTCTGCCTTGCCTACGCCTGCCTCTGTGCTTCTCGGGGGTCCTGAAACAGGGCTCACCGCGCAGGTCGTTGCCTTCGCCGTCATCCGCACCGTGTTCAACACCCTGCACCGCATGGTTTATCCGTTCTTGGCTGTCCTGGCTCGCGGCGTGGGCGTGGACATTATCTCCATGTCTTATGCTCTCACCGCCCGCAGCCTGGTCGGGACCGTCGGTCCTTTCGCCGCCACGGTCGCCGACCGCCGTGGGCGCAAATTTGGCATGCTCTTCGGCATGGCGCTGTTCACGCTTGGGACTGCCGTCGTGGTCTTTTGGCCCTCCTTCCCTGCCCTCGTCATATCCATCATCCTTTCCACGCTCGGCAAATATATTTTCGACCCCTCCATGCAAGCCTACCTTGGTGACCGTATCCCCTATGCCCGCCGCGGCCGCACCATCGCTTTTACCGAGTTCGGCTGGTCGATGGCTTTCATCTTGGGCATCCCGTTGATGGGTTTTCTGATCGCTCGCAGCGGTTGGATGGCCCCTTTCCCGCTCATGGCGGTGCTGGGTGTTCTCATTTTCGCCGGTCTTTTCTGGATGCTGCCGAAGGACGGGGAACCCGCCGCTGGCAATCCCACTCTATCTGCAAACCTCCGCACTGTGTTGACCTTCACCCCTGCCCTGGCGGGACTGGCGGTTGGGTTGTTTGCCAGCGCTGCCAACGAGGTGGTCAATCTCATCTTCGGGGTCTGGCTGGAGGACTCCTTCGGCCTGCAGATTGCCGCCCTGGGGGCAGCCTCGGCTGTGATCGGACTCTCCGAACTGGGCGGGGAGGGACTTGTGGCGGCCTTTGTCGACCGGTTGGGCAAGCCGCGTGCCATCGGTCTTGGCTTGGCAGGCAACTGCCTGGCCGCGCTTGCCCTGTATTTCCTGGGGCGCACGGAAGCTGGTGCCTTGGT
>DASVKG010000125.1:0-7483 GCA_036385495.1 Anaerolineales bacterium
GGCAGCAGGACTGAATTGAATCCCAGGCCGCGTCCCACGATGTTTTTAAAACCGTCCATGGCCCAGGCCACTGGCGATACATGCCCGATCGCCTGGAAGGTGGTACCTGTGAATTCGAGTGGTACCCAGGCGCCGCCCAAACCGGAGAGTATGAACATTGGGATCAGTGAGAAGATGACCGCTTGTTCCTCGGATTTCGCCATCACGCCGATCAGCAGTCCCATGGCGGCGATGCAGAGCGCGGTCGCCTTCGCCACCAATAAGGTTGCAAGCGGGAGGCGCAGGTAGTCTACGTGCAGGAGCTGACCGAAGAGGATCAGGATCAGGAATTGGATGAAGATCATCGTGAAGATGGCCAGGTAATGCCCGAACAGGATCTGGAAGCGTGAAGTGGCAGTGGTTAGCAGGCGCTGGAGCGAGCGCGTTTTACGCTCGTTGACGATCACGGTGGCAGCTGTTATCAGGCTGGCGATGGCGAACTGGATCATCATCCCTGGAGAGGAATTTGCCATGGACATTACGTTCCGGTCCTGAGGTTTGGAGGAAATGCCAGAGGTGATCGAAACCCGGATGGGCGGGTTCTGCCAGGCGGTCAGTGCTGCTGTCAGGGCCGGGTCGAAGGCGGCCGTATTGTTGTTTATTTTTGCAATGATATTGGCGGTCCGGACTGCGCTCGCCAACCGGTTGGAGACCACCAGCAGTTCGGATTCGACCGTTGCAGTGGAACTCTGCGACTGGTCGGCGTATAAGCCCAATTTTAATGGGCTCCCATCCCGCAGCGACTGGCTGTAACCGGCCGGGATGACTAAAGCGGCAGCAAGTTTACCACTGCCTACCAGCGCTTTAAGGTCCGCTTCGTTTCGGCCGGGAGTTTCGTCCAGGCGGAGGACTGTGGATGTGACCAGCATGCTTTTCAGATCTGCACTGAGGGCGCCTCCATCCAGATTTAGATAGCCTACGGGCAGGCGCGCGTCGGTTGTCTTGGCTGGCCCGCCAAACGCCACGCCGAAGATCAAGGTGAAGGCAATCGGCATGATCAGGAGAAACAGGAAGGTCATGCGGTTTCGCATAATTTGGCGCAGGTCTTTGATGGTGATATCCAATATTCGCTGCATGGTGATCTCCTAAGCGTAACGTTTCTGGAAGCGTAGCACGCCCACGACGAAGAAAGCGATCGACCAGGCTGCCAGCACTCCGAATGTCAACAGGATGTCCTGCACCTGGCTTCCCTTCATGACCTTTAGCAGGCCTTGAACTGCCCATCCCACCGGCTCAATGAGGGAAACTTTGACGAATGTATCCACTGAGCTCGATCCCGCCGCAAAAATAGGGAGCCCTCCAACAATTCCAAGCAAGGTCAGCAAACCGCCGAAAATGAGACCGGCTTGTTTGGTGTTCTTGAGGAGCGAGTTGAGGAAGATGCCGAAGGTGGCTGCAGTCAGGATCGTACCCAGCGTTACCAGCGCCACCGGCAGGAGCGCACCCCAGGTGATCCCGAATAACAAATGACCCAGGATCAGCAGCACACTCATCTGCACTAGAACGGTCAGGCCTACGGCCAGGAATTTCCCACCTAATATGGTGGCATGGGTGGTTGGGGTGGTGAACAAACGAGGCAGGGTGCCGTCTTCATCTTCCCGCAGGATGGATTGTGCCGAGGACGCACCGGTGAAGAAGGCGTAAAAGATAGTTAACCAGCCCATGATTGGGGCTACGATGGTAACCAGCATATTCGCTGGTTGGGGGGTGGTCGCCGTGTTATGAAGGTCCAAAAGTTTCGTCGTCGGATCTCCTCCCGTCGTGGCAGCCATGGTTTGGGATATCACTTGCTCGATCAGTGCCGGGTCCGTGCTCCCCGTTTGCTTCAAAACCACATCCACTGCTATTTTGGCACCCGACATATTGTCCATGAATTGGGACAGGATGGACTGTACGATGCTTGGGCCCAGGGTCAGGGTTGGGTCTTTATACATCTCGATGGTTGCCTGGCCGTTAAGCACAGAGAACTGCTGGGAAAAATCCGCTGGGATGATCAGGGCAACCCCCGCGTTTTGGCTGTCCACCTCCCCCCGGGCGGATTCGGCACTCTCAGCCAGGCTGATTTCCATTAGATTAGCGAAGCCTTTATCCTGCAAGGTCGCCAGGATCAAGTCTCCAAGTGAATGGGCCTGTAATCCTCCCGGGAATTGGGCTTTGCTGGCTTCGAATGCTGGCCCGCCTGCATCCAGGTTGGCGACGACCACCTTGGTCACGGGGACGCTGAAACCCCGGTCGCTATTGGTTGAGCCGCCGAACATGAGATAGAACATGCCGGTCATAAGCAGCGGTACTCCGAACATGAAGACCAGGGCAAAGGCGCTGCGGAAGGACCGGGTCATGTCTTTGAGGGCAATATCGAGGATTTTCATGATTAATCCCTCAGCGCTTTCCCGGTCAGGTGCAGGAAGACCGCTTCCAGGTTGGGTTCCTGGATTGCGACGGAGGTGATTCGGGCTCCGTTCGCAGCAGCCGATTCGAACAACCTGGGCAGCACCTGGTTGCTGTCATCCGCCAGGACGGTCAATGTCCCATCCTCCGCAGTGACTTGCTTCACTCCCTGGGCTTTTTTCCAGGGTTCCAGCACGCGGTTGCTTTCGGTGTTGATTGTCAGCAATATCCGGTCCATTTGGCCGACGATCTTAACCAGCTCCTCGTTCGTGCCGTAAGCGATCAGCTTGCCTGCGTCCATGATGGCGATGTGGTCCGAGAGTTCCTGGGCTTCTTCCATGTAATGGGTCGTATAGAGCACGGTCATCCCCTGGTTCTTGAGTGCCACCACGCTGTCGAGAATATTTCGGCGGGATTGCGGATCGATCCCCACGGTCGGTTCGTCCATGTAAATAACCTGCGGCTTGTGCAGCAGCGCCACACCAATGTTGACCCGCCGTTTCATCCCACCGGAGTATTTCTTGATATATTCCCTGGCCCGGTCAGTCAGGCCGATTATTTCCAGCACTTCGTCCACGCGGGTTTTGAGCGCTGCCCCGCGCAGTCCGTACATTTTGCCCCAGAAGGTCAGGTTCTCGCGTGCCGACATGTCCTCGTACAGGGCAATCTCCTGCGGGACCACCCCCAGCACGGACTTGACGCCCATCTGGTCCGTGCGGATGGAATGCCCCATTACCAGTGCATCCCCCTCGTCGGGGCGCAGTAGACAGGAGAGTATCGAAATGGTGGTGGTTTTCCCAGCTCCGTTCGGGCCAAGCAGGCTGAAGATCTCACCTTTTTCCACCTCGAACGAAACCCCGTCCACCGCTTTCAGATCGCCGAAGGCTTTTTTAAGATTCTTGACTTCGATTGCATGCATCTAGGTTACTCCTTTTCGAAAGTTGTGATAGCCAGGCAAAAAAGACCGATCCCGAGCAGCAGGACCTGTCCTTTCGAGTCCATGATACCCATGATGTTCGTTACTACCACTGCCACACCCGTGGCCAGGGCAACTGCTTTGAAGATCAGATCGACGATTTTACTAATTCTCTTGTTCATACGGTATACCTCCTGAACTGTTTCAGCCCTAGTATATTCACCCAGCCCCTTCCTGCCATCCGCCAATTGGACGGTTCTGTCCTGTCCTTTCGGACAGTGTCCACCCGGCCAATTGTAAAGAATTTTATCTGGGATAAAATACAGGTATCATGGAAAAAATGTCATCCATTCTCCGACATTTTCAGGCTTCCCGTGGGAAAAAGAACCGTCCAGAGATATTCATGGAGTGGCCTTTCTTCCTCATCCTTACAGTTGTTTTGGGTTTTGTATACATACAATCCATATTATCAAACGCTGCCTTGCGGGAACCGGTGCTCTTCATTTTATTCACCATATTGATGGTTGTGCACATCGCTCTCCATTGGCTCAGTGTGCGCTTGCAAAGAAACAGCCATGTGGTAGTCTATGTGGTTGTTCAATCCGCACTGGCGTTTGTTGTTGTTTACCTGGCGGCGAATATTGGGCTATTGTTGGGGTTGTACATAGGGCTGATCGGGGAAACCATTGGCTTGCTGCGGGAAAAGCCGCGCAGGATGATTGCCGCAGTGGCAGTACTCCTGGGTCTTTCCTTCCTAAACTATATTTTGCTGGGTGGGTGGGCAGGATGGTACTGGTGGTTATTGGCCATGTTGCCGATGACGTTTTTCGTGGCCGTTTATGTGACCCTTTACAGCCGCCAGGCGGAAGCGCGCCAGCAGGCCCAGTCGCTGCTCGCGGATCTGGGCTCTGCCAACCGCCAGTTGACCGATTATGCCGCCCGGGTCGAGGACCTGACCATCGCAAGCGAACGCCAGCGCATGGCACGTGAACTTCACGATACGCTTTCGCAAGGTTTGGCCGGCCTGATCTTGCAGCTCGAAGCTGCGGATGCTCATCTGGCCGGTAACCGCCCAGACCGGGCCAGGGTAATTGTTCGCGAGACTATGGTGCGGGCACGCTCCACCTTGGCGGATGCACGCCGGGCGATTGACGATCTGCGCCGTCCAGGGACGCTTGGTCTGGGGGAGGCGGCCCGTCTGGAAGCCGAACATTTCATCGCTTCCACCGGCATCCCGTGCGAAGTGAGCATTTCCCTGCCTGCCTCTCTCCCCGACCCGGTCACGGAATCGGCCGTCCGGGCAGTTACCGAGGGTCTGACCAATATCGCCCGTCACGCCCAGGCGAAAAATGCAAAATTGCTGATTGTCACTATGGAAGACGAAAATGAACTCGAAATAGAGATCAGTGATGATGGCATTGGTTTCAACCCCCAAGCAGTCGAGGCCGGGCACTACGGCCTGCTTGGGATGCGTGAACGCGTCAGGTTGACGGGAGGCACCCTTGAGATCACTTCCAAGGTGGGAAGAGGGACACAGCTGGTGATACGCTTCCCGTTGGAGAAACATCCCGATGAGTGATCCCATTCGCATCCTGGTCGCCGATGACCATTTGATCATTCGCCAGGGTCTGCGTCTTATTCTGGAGACTGAGGAAGGTTTTGAACTGGTCGGTGAAGCTGCGGATGGGGCGGAAGCGGTTCGCTTGTGTGCCGGGCTGCATCCGGCGGTTGTCTTGATGGACCTGCGCATGCCAGGGATGGATGGATTGACGGCCATCGAGCGACTCCGGGTCGAACAACCTCAAATTGCTGTGATCATCCTGACCACTTTCAATGAGGATGATTTGATGTTGCGCGGCATGCAAGCCGGAGCGAAAGGTTATCTGCTAAAAGACACCGACCGGGAAACTTTGTTCAATTCCATCCGGGCCGCAGCGCGCGGCGAGACCCTGCTCAAGCCGGAAATCATGGCACGGCTGCTTTTGAAGGTTGGCACAGTGAATACACCGGCGAATGCCAGGACTGAGCTGACCGGGCGCGAGTCGGAAGTTTTGTTGAGGGTGGCGCAAGGGGAGCGCAGCAAGGAGATTGCTGTCCATTTGATGATCAGTGAAAGGACGGTAAAGGCCCATCTGGCGAGCATTTATAATAAGTTGGGGGTTGATTCGCGTGCTGCTGCGATCGCGGTCGCTGCTCAGAAAGGATTGTTGCCAGGGAAATGAACAGCCGCCAGCGCTTCCTCGAAACAATGCAGTTCGGCAAACCTGACCATGTTCCCTATTTTGAGGAAGGCATCCGCAAGGATGTTTTGAAGGTCTGGCGGAAGCAGGGATTGGCTTCTGATGCAGACCTGGCGAAGATGTTCACCACGGAAGCGCGCGAAGAAATTGACCTGGACGTTTACCCGCGCCCCTGGCCGAGTCGCTGGCCGCTCACAACTGCGGACCTCAAAGCCTTTGCCCGTCGGCTCAACCCGGAAGACCTTTCCCGTTTGCCGAAAAACTGGAAACAGTGCCTGCCTGGCTGGAAGCAGCGCGACCATGTCTTGATGATGCGGGTCCATCAAGGCTTCTTCCTGACGATGGGTGTCTATGGTTGGCAGCGGTTTTATGAATTAATGAAGTTGATTCATGACGACCCGGGGTTGGTGCGTGAGATGATGAAGATCCAGGCTGAGTTCGCTGCGCTCCTGACCGAACGCGTCCTGCAGGATGTGGAGCTCGACGCAGTTGTTTTCAGCGAGCCGATCGGAGCCAACCACGGACCGTTGATCTCGCCGCGTATGTTCGTGGATTTTGTGTTGTCGAGTTATCGCCCCCTTCTGGATGTTTTGCATCGGCATCACGTAAACATCATCATCCTGCGCACCTATGCCAATGCCCGCCTCCTCGTCCCGGTGCTGATGGAGCACGGCTTCGATTGTCTTTGGGCCTGTGAGGTCAGTACAGCCTCGATGGATTATCGTTCTTTGCGGGAAGAATTTGGCCGCGGCTTGCGTTTGATCGGGGGCATTGACCTGGATGTGCTCCGTGAAGGTAGGGACGCCATCCGTCGCGAGGTGGAAGAAAAGGTTCCGCCCTTGCTGGCCCAGGGGGGCTATGTCCCGCTGGCGGATGGGCGGGTGCGCAAGGATATTCCTCTGGAAAATTATATTTTCTACCGGCAGTTGTTGGAAAAGGTCACGGGTTCGTAGGGGTGATCACCCGGTCCATGTGCTCCGCCAGCAGGATCTTGGCGCGGAAGATGACCGCCGGCAGGATGTGCTTTGTGCCGCTTTCAGGGCTTGGTTTATCCAGCAGTTTAATACAGGCTCCCCCTGGAGAGTTTTGGTACAATCGTCCCATGCCAGGCATCAATCTGAAAACCCTCAAAGCACATCGCAACAACACCTTCCGCCTGCTCCCGGGAAATCGGGTTTCCAACCCTGCCGGGGCGCTGGACTTCGTCAACCAGCGCGGCTTCGTTTATTTCTGGCCGATATCCGGGGTTGACCTGCCCTCCCTCTGGAAGGCGGTTGCAGGGAACCGAAACGTCCCGGATAACCACGATGACCCGGGTCACGTCACCTGGGGCTGGAAGGATGACGCCCTGCCGAAGAAGATCTGGTACTACGGAAAGATCCTGCGCCGCAAGGCCACCATCATCTCGCTGGAAATTACCCCTTATTTCTATGCCCTGTCCGAGAATTATGGTTCTCCCGAGGAAGATTACCTTCTGTCCTACGAAGAAGGCCGTCTGACGCAGGCCGCCAAACAAATTTACGAAACGTTATTGGATAAGGGCAGCCTCGATACCATCTCGCTGCGCAAGGAAGCGCGCCTGCTGAATGCCAAAGAGTCAGCCTTCAACCGGGCTATGGAGGATCTGCAAAAGGATTTCAAGATCCTGCCGGTGGGGGTTGTGGAGGCCGGGTCGTGGAAATATGCCTTCCGCTATGACATCACTTCCCGCCACATGCCCGAATTGGCGGAGCAGGCTCGTCAGATCGGCGAGGCCGAAGCCCGCCAGAAACTGGTGGGCTTCTATTTTGCCTCAGTTGGTGCGGCCCAGATCCGTGACGTAGCCAGGCTCTTCGGCTGGCCGCCTGAACTGGTCAAGCGCACGTTGGATAAGCTGGTGCAAAAGGGGGAGTTGGTCGAA
>DASVKG010000126.1:0-4234 GCA_036385495.1 Anaerolineales bacterium
TCGGGATCCGGAAAGACCACCGTCGCCCAGACGATTCTACAGCGTGTCGGTCCAGACCGGATATCGTTCCTTCAGCACGACGCTTATTACAAGGATTTGAGTGGTTTGCCCCCGGCCCAGCGTATCGAAGTCAACTTCGACCATCCCAACTCTCTCGAAACCGAATTGCTCACCAAACACATCTTACAATTAAAAGGTGGACATCCCGTAGAAGTTCCGATTTATGATTTTTCAACACACAGTCGAACAACACGGACATATACCGTCCAGCCACGGGGTGTTATTTTGGTAGAGGGTATATTAATTTTCACCGAGGCAGCGTTGCGGGAAATATTTAACGTCAAACTTTTTGTGGACACCGACCCTGACCTGCGCTTCATCCGTCGTCTGGAACGAGATATCTCTGAACGTGGCCGGACTCTGGAAATGGTCGTTAAGCAATACATGTCTACCGTACGCCCGATGCACCTGGAATTTGTGGAACCTTCCAAACGCTATGCTGACGTTGTGATCCCGGAAGGTGGATTCAATGCTGCTGCCCTCGACATGGTTGTAGCCCGTATTGAAACCATGTTATCTTAAAGGCGGTCCTGCACACCTGATTTTTTGTGAGAAAAGGTGGATTGCCTCTTCAAAATGAAAAAGGATAAAACATGAAACAGTGGAACAAGCCTCCGGAATTTGTCATTAATCTTAAGAAGAAATACTCGGTTACCTTGAGTACGGACAAAGGCGAAATTGTCCTCGATCTCTTTGCCGACAAGACTCCAATGACAGTTAATAATTTTGTTTTCCTGGCGCGCGAGGGGTTTTATGATGGTACCATTTTTCACCGTGTTATTCCCGATTTTATGGCTCAAGGCGGAGACCCGACCGGAACCGGCCGTGGTGGCCCCGGCTACCGTTTCGCGGATGAATTCGATCCATCTCTAAAGCATGATAAACCTGGGGTGCTTTCAATGGCAAATGCGGGTCCGGGCACGAACGGTTCTCAATTCTTCATTACGCACATTCCAACACCTCATCTTAATAATAAGCATAGCGTTTTCGGGCAGGTTGTCTCAGGTATGGACGTGCTTCTATCCATCCCAGAACGTGACCCGGTGAACCTGAAATCTCCGGCAGTCAAATTGAACAAAGTAATTATCCAGGAAGTATGAACCCGAGGTCTCGGGTCACTATCCTTCGCATCCTGGCACTGGTGGGCGTGATTGCGCTCATCGCCATCCTGTTTGTGTTTCGGGACCAGGTCAAAAAGCTTCAAGATTACGGCTACTTTGGCATTTTCTTGCTTTCCATCGCCGCCAACGCTACCATCATCATTCCGCTTCCAGGGGTGGCATTTACAACCGCCATGGGTGCGATTTTTAATCCCATTGGTGTGGCAATTGCAGCCGGATTGGGTGCTGCCCTCGGCGAACTAATGGGGTATATGGCTGGCTTCAGCGGACAAGGTGTTGCTGAACGCTCAGGTCTCTACACTCGCCTGATATCGTGGATGAAATCTCACCATTACCTGGCTTATGGATGTATCTTGTTGTTGGCTTTCATCCCCAACCCGCTTTTTGACTTGGCTGGTATGGCTTCCGGCGCGCTAAGGTTACCGCTCTGGAAATTCCTCCTCGCTTGCTCCATTGGAAAGATTCTCAAAATGTTGGTTTTCGCCTATGCTGGTTACTACTCTGTTTCCTGGCTCACCGGATTATTTGGCAAATAGGAGTGATGTTGCAAATGATTGATTACACCGAATTGGATTCTTATCTTGAAACTCATATGGATAAGAGTATCGCTGAACTATCCCGACTGGTGGCACAACCATCGGTTGGCGCTCAGAATCTTGGGATTCAGGAATGCGCCGCGCTGGTAAACGGAATGTTGCGCCAGCGCGGCTTTATCACAGATGTAATGCCTACCGGTGGAGCACCGGTCGTCTTTGGGGAGCGCAAGGGAAGTAGCGATAAGACATTACTCTTCTACTGCCATTATGATGTACAGCCGCCCGAACCTTTGGAACTCTGGGAAACTCCTCCCTTCGAGCCATCCCAGCGGAATGGCAAACTTTTTGGACGCGGAGTAGGCGATGATAAAGGGCATCTTGTCGCCCGTCTATTCGCGGTGGATGCCCTTCTTTCCACTCTTGGAGAGTTGCCCTGCACGGTCAAGTTCATCATTGAGGGCGAGGAAGAGACCTCAAGCGTACACCTGCATGAGTACATACGAAACAACTTGGATCGGCTCAATGCCGATGGCTGTATCTGGGAGTTTGGTGGTGTAGACCATACTGAAACGCCGGTGCAGTATCTCGGTCTTAGAGGTATTTGCTATGTGGAGCTTTCTGTCGAAACAGCTGCCACCGATGTTCACTCTGGTATCGGTGGCTCCATCTTCCCCAATGCTGCCTGGCGGCTGGTCTGGGCACTCAACAGTCTAAAAGGTCCCGACGAACGAATCAGGTTGCCCGGGTTTTATGATAAGGTGCGAAATCCTTCAGCTCGGGATATTGAACTGATGGCCGCGCTGCCTGAGACTTCAGACTTTTACAAACAGCAGTATGGTATCAAGTCATTCATAAAAGGCCTTACCAGCGGCACGGACCTGCGCGTTGAGGAAGTCTTTACTCCCACCTGCACAATTTGCGGGTTGACTTCGGGCTATCAAGGTTCCGGCGGGAAGACTGTCCAACCTGCCAAGGCATCAGCGAAGGTGGATTTTCGTCTAGTTCCTGATCAGGAACCGGCTGAAGTGGTCGAACAACTGCGCCATTACCTGGATATCAACGGATTCTCAGATGTGAAAATCGATCAAATGGGTGGAGAAGCCCCTGCCCGTACAGACCCGGATGATCCATTCATAAAATTGGTATGCGACACTGGTGTTGAGATTTACGGAGTGCCTATGCGAATTATTCCAATGGGAGGCGGTTCTGGGCCGAACGCACCTTTCGTCCACGATCTAGGCTTGCCAGTTGCGACAGCCGGTCTTGGGCATCCGGACGGGCGTAGTCATGCTCCAAATGAAAATATTCGTCTGGATTTATATCTTAAACATGCAAAACACATGGTGAGAGTGATGATGGAGTTTGGGAAGTAACTTATGTGGTTCGATAGAGTTTAATTTTCGTGGCATCTGAAGTGATAGATATTTAAAGCCCTTTATCACATTAAGAAAGAGACCTTTTTCCATCTTGGAACGGGGTCTCTTTCTCTTTTTTAATGTTTGAGGATTTTGGCTATTTTTCCGTTATGATAATGCTCTCGATGGCATCGCCACTAAAAGAAGGATTCTGGGCAGGGTCACGTCGGGTAATTCCATTGACGATATCCATACCGCTGATTACCTGTCCAAAAATAGTGTAATCACTTTCGGAAAGACCATATGGGCCAAACATGATAAAAAACTGGCTTCCGTTGGTATCTCTTCCCGCGTTCGCCATCGCCACAACTCCAGCCTTGTTGAATGTCAAGTCATTCTGTTCGTTGGCAAATTCATATCCAGGGCCTCCCTTGCCCGTACCGGTCGGATCACCACCCTGTGCCATGAAACCCTCAAGTACGCGATGGAAGGTAACCCCATTGAAATATCCCTGACGAGCCAAAAATACAAAGCTATTAACCGTGCTGGGAGCCTTGTCTGGATAAAGTTGAATAACGAATTCCCCACCTTTTGACATTGTTACCGTCGCCAAGTATTGCTTGGAAACATCAATCAGCATGGGCGGTGCGGCAGAATACTGCTTCGTACCGACCAGATATGGGAGTTGGCTTCCAATGGTCGGGGTTTGTAGTATTACCGGTTTGGCTCGCTGGGAGGACCATATCAGCCATAATGCTGCCGCGAGTACGACGATGATTACGCCGGCCAGGATGATTCGAAAATAAACTTTCTTCCGAGCACGTGCGGTCCGACGTGCATCCCGTTTGGAAATGTGTGCGTTTGTCATTTTGTCATCCTTTTTTCTTTACTGTCTCTTCGGATGGACTTGGGTTTTTTGATTGCGCTTTTTGTACTTACATATTTTGTTGTTTTAAGATTTCCAGCTACAGGTTTTGGCTTTTGCAACCCGTTGGGCTTTTTCAATGCAACGACTTCCTGAGGCGAAAGGTAACGCCACTCTTTTGGCTTTAGAGTACCCAGGTGCAGTTCTCCTATCCGTACCCGCACGATTCGCACTACAGGCAATCCGGTTACCTTGCCCATCTCACGGATCTGGCGCTTGTATCCTTCTTTCAGGATT
>DASVKG010000127.1:0-10497 GCA_036385495.1 Anaerolineales bacterium
ATATTGCTCCCTTATTGTGTGATTTGATCGAGAAACCGGGGGGAATTCAGCGCACGTTCCAATAAATAGGTGACATAATGCTGTAACAGCGTTTCAATTTCACCCTGGATTTCGGGGGCTGGCCGCGCCCGCTGCGCGTCAGAATAGGAGCTGCGCTGGAAATGGCGCAGGACCTTGAGCGCGTCCACGGAAATGCTCCATGCACCAGGCAGACCACTTCCACAAGCTGGACAAAGTACACCGCCCTGAGCGGCAGAAAAAAATTGGTCCTGGGGTTTAATCTCCCTGCTGCAGTTGGCGCATTCAAACCAGTGCGGCCGATAGCCGAGCAAATCCAGCAGCCGTACTTCATAATATCGGATCGCCAGCCAGGGGTCAGTTTCCTTCTCGAGGCGGGAAAGGACCTCGGTCAGCAGGCGGAAAATGCCGAAATTCTCGGTGTCATCCTCGTAAGTGAACCGGTCGATCAACTCGACAATATAGGCCGCCCGGCTGGTCTTGACCAGGTTCTCATGGATTGGTAAATAGGCATCCACCGTATCAGCCTGGGTGACAATCAGCAAATCATGGCCGCGCGCCAGTTGCAGGGTCACGCGGGTGAAAGGTTCCAGATGACCCGCCTTGCGGGAGCGAATCTTGCGAGCGCCCTTGGCAAGCGCGCGCACTTTGCCGCGTTCGCGGGTGTAGAGTGTAAGCAGGCGGTCGGCCTCGCCCCAGTCGGAGTGACGGAGGACAACTGCTTCAACACGGAAAGATCGTTGCTCGGCCATTAAACCATTTGACCACGAACCGGCGCGTCCTTATTTCTTCAAATCCTTCGGCGTAAACGCTCCCGGCAGCAGCCCGTCGACGGTTGTTTCCTGCACCAAACGGCCTTCACCATCGGCAACCAGTACAAGCGTGTCAAGACCGAATTCTGCCATCACCTGTCGGCAGCCCCCACAGGGTGTCCCACCATTGGGTGTAACCACGGCGATGACATCAAATTCCTTTTCCCCTTCCGAGACCGCTTTATAGATGGCGATGCGCTCAGCACACATGCTGGTTGGATAAGCAGCATTCTCGACGTTACAGCCAGTGAAAATGCGACCGGACCTGGTCCGCAGCGCTGCGCCGACCAGGTAGTTCGAGTACGGCGCGTAAGCCCGGCGACGGGCTTCTTTCGCCAGGTCAATCAAAGCGCGGCGATCATCATTGGTCAGTTTGATCATTTTTTCGCCTCATTATTTTTTTTAACAGGCCGCGCCGGGACACCGACCACCAGCGTGTCCGGTTCCACATCCTTCGTGACCACCGCCCCGGCACCGGTGCGGGAGTGCGCCCCCAACTTTACGGGCGCAACCAGCATGGTGTCTGAACCAATGAAAACCCCCTCACCAATCTCGGTCGGGTTTTTGTGAACCCCATCGTAGTTGCAGGTGACCGTCCCCGCTCCGATATTGACATCCGCGCCAATGGTGGCATTGCCGATATACGAGAAGTGACCCATCTTTGTTCCCGGACCGAGAACTGAATCCTTGATCTCACCGAAGTTGCCCATATGGACGCCTTTACACAAGTGCGCCCCCTTACGCAAACGGGCAAAGGGCCCGATGCCTACATTGTCTTCAACCACAGCCCCATCCATCACAGCAGCCTGGATTTCACAGTAATGCCCGACAGATGTATCCTTCGCGACGGTATTCGGTCCAATGACACAACCTTCGCCGATGACCGTCTTGCCGCGCAAATAGGTATTGGGCCAGACGACCGTGTCACGGCCGATTTTTACACTCGTTTCGATATAGGTCGTAGCCGGGTCCACAATGGTCACGCCCGCCAGCATGTGCGCCCGGTTGATGCGCTGGCGCATGGCCGCCTCAGCCTCCGCCAGGTGAATGCGGGTGTTTATTCCGATTGTCTCTACCAAGTCATCGGTGACTTGTGCCTGCACCGTCTTTCCAGTTTGAACTGCCAGTTCAACCGTATCGGTCAAATAATATTCACCCTTTTGCGAAACTTTAATTTTATGTAGTGCATCCCATAACCAGTTGGAAGAAAAGCAGTACGCACCGACATTTAACTCATGGAGGGACAATTGCTCGTCTGTGGCTACTTCTTCCTCGACGATGGCCTGCACACTCCCATCCGTATTTCGGACCACCCTCCCGAACCCGCGTGGGTCGGCAGCGCTGACTGTTAATATGGTGAGCGGGCCCTGGCTGGCTTTCTGGGTCGCGACGAGTCGCTTCAGGGTTTGTTGGCTCAGGAGAGGCATATCGGCGTAAGTGACGAGCACCAGGTCTGTTTTGCCGCGCAGGGTGGCTTCAGCCTGCTGGACTGCATGCCCGGTGCCGAGTTGCGGGTCCTGGACAATGCAACGCGCCTTCTTACCCAGGAACTCGCGCACTGCATCAGCACCGTGACCGATGATCACCACCGGAGTCTCACTGCTGGCAGCTTTTCCTGCAGCCAGGGAATGGGCGATCATTGGCACTCCACAGACAGGATGGAGCACCTTCGGCAGGTCGGATTTCATGCGGGTACCCTGTCCGGCAGCCAGGATAATAGCGGTAATTTTCATGGATATCTCCTACTGCTTATTGCACAAATCGATGAAATTTCCTGGGTCGAAACGCTCGAAAATAGCGGGATTTATGTCAAACTATTTTCCCAACACCCAGTAACAAAAAGGGCCTGCGCAGCCAGCAGGGCGGCGCGAGGCCCAAAAGGGAGAAAAAAGCCCCGCTTGCAGGCGGGAAATACAGGCTGGGGCGCCTGGATTCGAACCAAGATAATCAGCTCCAAAGGCTGACGTGCTGCCATTGCACAACGCCCCAAGGCGGCGCAAATTGTATCACAGCCCCAGCGGCATGGCTAGGACTCATCCTCAGGGGTCAAGCCAAGTTGTTTAGCCTGCTCATAAGAGAGCATATCCGGACTGGAGGGCGCTTTTTGATTGGTGGCGGCCTCATTCCAGTATTTGTTCACTTCTGCGGGTTTGAGTTTCTTTTTAGCGTCCTTGAACAACGGCTCCATATCTTTGACACCCTGCTCGACCGGTTCCACCGGAGTTGTAGGAGATTCTGCCGCTGCAGAAGAGCCCCGGGGTAATTCACCGATCCCTTGTTCAATGTTCTTTCGCGCCGCTGAGAAAATATCAATGGAATTCAATACCTGATCCTTGCCAGCGATTCCTTCCCCGATAACCAGCATGGCATGTGCCAAGCCAACCGGTGCAAAAACCAGGTCATATTTACCACCGTCAAAAATAGACCAGCTCGAAGCAATTTTTTGGCCAAGGAGTTGGGATACCATCTGCCCGGACTTGTAAATTGACAGCAAAGAAGACACCAGTGCAACGTCGTTCTCTCTATCCGGCAGGTCCCCGGCACGCGCCAGGATCCGCCCGCTATCGTTTAGCAGGAGAACCGCGATCGCTGCCAGGTCCTGGCGCAAGCCCGCCAGCAGGTCTGGAATACTGCGCTGGACCTCTGTCTCATCGTTATCAATTGGTTCCGGAGGCAGGAGCGTCTCAACCAACCCCAGGTGACGCTCTACAGCGTCAAGGAAATCGGCCATTGGAACCGGCTTGATGAAGAAGGCATCTGCTCCGGCCTCGGCAACTTCCTTGCGGATCCTGGGATCAGTTTGCCCGGTCACCAGAATGATCTTGACATGAGGGTGGTTGATTTTCACCTTGCGCATTAATTCTAAGCCCGTCATTCCCGGGAGACGGTAATCGGAAACCAGCAGGTCTATTTGGTTGTTGGTACTATGGAGTATTGCTTCCTCGCCGGATGGAATTTCAACGACCTCAAGTTCGCCCTCAAGGGTCTCGAGTGCCGAGCGCAACAAGCGGCTGACCTCACGTTGATCTTCTACAATCAAAACCCGATGCAGGGACATATGTCTCCTAGAAGAATTATTCCACCAACCAGCATGCAGCCCAGTGATCCTTTTTCGATTCCTTGAAGGCCGGTTCCTCCACCGAACAAATATCAATCGCCACGGGACAACGCGGATGAAACCGGCAGCCCTTGGGTGGATGGAGCGGGCTGGGCACATCGCCTTTCAGAATGATGCGGTCCCGTTTGATGGACGGGTCGGGGACAGGGATGGCTGAGAACAACGCCTGTGTATAGGGATGCAGCGCTTCACGATAAAGGTCCTCACGGCTGGCCAATTCCACCATCTTGCCAAGGTACATCACCGCCACACGGTCTGAGATATGTTCCACTACGCTTAAGTTGTGGGCGATAAACAGATAGGTTAACCCAAATTCCCGTTGGAGGTCTTTCAGGATGTTTAAAACCTGCGACTGGATGGACACGTCCAACGCTGAGACCGGCTCGTCGCAGATGATGAATTTGGGACGCAGGGCAAGAGCACGCGCAATCCCAATGCGCTGGCGCTGTCCGCCGGAGAACTCATGCGGGTAACGACGGGCATGATAATCTTCCAGGCCGACTTTCTTCAGCGTTTCCAGCATGGTTTCAACCCGATCCCTGTGAGTACCGATACCATGCACATTCAGGCCTTCCATCACCGACTCTCCGATGGGCATACGTGGATCTAGCGAGGCATACGGGTCCTGGAAGATGATCTGCATGTTGCGGCGCATGGATTTCAGTGCGTTCACCTTCAAACGAAGCACATCCGTCCCATCAAAATATACAGAACCGGAAGTCGGTTCAATCAAGCGCAGCATGGCACGTCCAACGGTGGTTTTCCCGCATCCCGATTCACCCACCATTCCAAGGGTTTCCCCTTCGCGAATGGTGAAACTTATCCCATCCACAGCCTGCACCCAGGCGACCACGCGCTGCAACAACCCGGAGCGAACAGGGAAATACTTCACCAGGTCCTTTACCACCACCAGGTCTTTTCCGACAATAGGTTCGTTTGTCGTTGTCATAGTCATAAAGAGTTGCTCCAACTGAATGTGTACCTGCGTTTTCTGGAAATCTGTGACCACGCCAAAAAGAGAATTTATCACAATTCCTGAAATTTTAATAATTCTTGAATAATTTACCTGTAACGAGAACCTCAGAAAAAACCGATTATTGGTCCAGAACTTTTAAAGGGAACCTGTTTTTGGCTGCCTTATCCCAAGGGAGCATGATGCCCCTCCCGATCCTGATAAAGCCAGCAGCGAACAAGGTGCTCGGCGGAGACCGGGATCAAGTCGGGTTCGATCTCGGTACATATTTGCAACTGGTGTTCAATGCGCGCTTTGCACCGAGGCGCAAAACGGCAGCCCGGCGGCAGGTTTACCAGGTTTGGGACCATGCCAGGGATTACTTCCAAAACCTCTTTGATCTTCCCCAGAATGGGTATGGAACCCATCAACCCTATGGTGTAGGGGTGGCGCGGGCTGGCAAACAAGGTCTTTACGTCGGCCTGCTCCACAATCCGTCCAGCATACATCACAGCAACACGTTCTGCCATTTCTGCCACCACACCCAGGTCATGTGTGATCAGAACAACCGAAGCACCGACTTTGTTGCGCAGATCGCGCATCAAATCCAGTATTTGGGCCTGGATAGTTACATCCAGAGCGGTGGTAGGCTCATCAGCAATCAGCAATTCCGGAACACAGGCCAGAGCCATTGCAATCATAACGCGTTGAGCCATGCCCCCTGAAAGCTCGTGCGGAAATGCATTTGCCCGCTTTTCAGGTTCCGGAATACCCACCATGGTAAGCAACTCAATGGCACGTTTCCTTCCAGTGTCCTTGTCACAATCCTGATGAATACTGAGCACCTCGGAAATCTGATCGCCAACTTTAAAAACCGGGTTGAGGGCTGTTTGCGGCTGCTGAAAGATCATGGAGATGCGGTTGCCGCGCACATGAGTCATCTCGGTTTCGGATAAATTGAGCAGGTTCTGACCATCAAAGAAGATTTCGCCCTCGGTAATTTTACCGGGCTGGCTGATGAGCCGCATCACAGACAGCAAGCTGACGCTTTTTCCGCAACCGGATTCACCTACCAGGCCAAGTACTTCCCCCGGATACACAACAAAATCCACCCCATCCACAGCCTTTACGACCCCGTCTTCAGTAAAAAAATATGTCTTGAGATTCTTTACTTCCAAAAGCGGTTTCTTCATGGTTTTTGGCTGCACGGCATGGCTCCGCAAAACGAATTGCACACATTATAGCAAAGATTCGTGATTTGCAATTTGCAAAAGAATGCCCGATCTAAAATCGGGCATTCTGTCAACACCTATGGTCTAACCGGTTTACTTTTTTTTGATCCGGATGTACATCGCCGCACCGATGATGCCAAGGATCAACCCAACCAGGGAAGCGACATAGCTAAAAAAGTTCAAAAAGAAAGTCGACTCGAGGACGTGGAGCACCATCAAAAACGGTAGAACGGCCCCCAATACAACCAATACAAAGCCAATCAGGATAATTTTTAAGGGGCTTAGGGACATGTGCTATTGGTAAAGCCAGCAAGCCACGAGCTGCCCTGGTTCTGGCTCAAATTCAGGTGGAAATTTTACATCACAAAGTCCCATGATAATCCTGGAACAACGCGGGTGAAAACGGCAACCCGTTGGTGGGTGAACCAGGCTGGGCGGTTCACCCGGCGGAAGTTCCTTGAAGGTTTCGGCATTTTTTGCATCGGGCTCTGAAGTGCCGGTGAGCAAGGCCATCGTGTATGGATGAAGCGGGTTATCCAGGACCTGACGCACCCTGGCTTTCTCAACCAGGTTACCGGCATACATTACAAAAATGCGTTCGGAGAAGTAACTCACCGTGCTCAGATCGTGAGTGATGTAAATAACCGAGAGATTATGCAATTTCTGTAAATTACTCAGGAGCTTTAATATTTCCACACGCACTGAGGCATCCAACATCGAAACGGGCTCGTCAGCCACCAGAAATTTCGGCTCCATGATCATGGCCCGCGCGATGACCACGCGCTGCTGTTGTCCGCCGCTCAGCATGTGAGGGAATTTATCCAGGAAATCAGTCACCGGCGTGAGCTTCACCTCTTCCATGGCTTTATGAATGCGCTGAATACGGTTTTCCTTGTTTTTGATCCCGCCGATGATAAGAGGTTCTTCCAGGATTCTTTGGACTGTCATGAAAGGAGCCAATGCACCGTATGGATCCTGTTGCACAAAACCTACATTTGAGTGATACCAATGCAGACCCTTATTATCAAGCTCTGAAATATCCTTATCGTCGAAAACGATTTTGCCTTTGGTTGGTTTATAAAGGGCCAGGATCGTCTTCATCAGGCTTGATTTTCCACAACCACTCTCGCCTACAACAGCAATTGTTTCACTTTCATGAATATCAAAGGTAACCCCGTCTACAGCCTTTACATATCCGACATGACCAAATCCAAATCGTTTGAGTTCGAACCAGACGTGAAGATCATTAATAGAAAGGATGGTTTTCCTTGTGTTCTCTTTATTCTCTATAACATTAGCCTGGGAAACAGCCACCATAACCATGCTCCTGACTCAGGAATATAACCAGCACTTGACTTTGCGACCATCCGTAGCAATCATGGGAGGATCTTCTACACACTTTTCGTACCGGGAAGGACAGCGTGCAGCAAACCGGCAGCCTTTCGGCAGGTTTATCAAACTGGGCGGCTGGCCCGTTATGAAATCGGGCTCCGTATCGCCATGCAATCTTGGCACGCTTGCCATAAGCTTCTGCGAATATGGATGCAGGGGCTTATCAAAAAAATGATAAGCGTCATTCACCTCAACAATCTGCCCCGCGTACATGACTGCCACATCGTCAGCCAGTTCACTGGAGGTGGCAATGTCATGGGTGATCAGAATAAAACTGATGCCCAACTCTTTCTTCAGACGCTTCAAAACGTTAAAGATATTCGCCTGGGTCAGGACATCCAGGGCAGAGGTTGGCTCATCGAGGATAATTAATATCGGCGAGGTAACCAGGGCCATCGCGATCGCCACCCGCTGGCGCATCCCGCCACTCAACTCAAACGGATAACGGCTGATGAAATCTTCCGGAACCCCCACATGCCGGAACATCTTCTTCACCAGGACCATGGCTTCAGTTTTATCCACACCCAGATGAATAATAGCTGGTTCCGCCACCTGTTCTCCAACCCGGATCACCGGATTCAAAGCATTCATGGCAGCCTGCGGGACCATGGATATGGCCGCCCAGCGAATATTCTGACGGAATTCTTCCTCATTAAGGGGCATAATATCGCGCCCATCCAGATAGATGTGGCCTGAATAGGTTCCAGCATTGCGAGGCAAAAGACGCAGAATGGCTTTTGCCAATGAGCTCTTCCCACAACCCGACTCACCCAGGACCACAACCGCGCGGTTGTGGTCCAAAACAAAATCGACTCCGTCCACGGCCTGAACCGGGCCCTGGCGGGAGTTAAAATATAGAACCAGCTTTTCTATCCGTAATAGTTTGCTGTTTTCTTTCATCGGGTTATATATCCCTCAATCTGGGATTGAAGATACGATCGAGTGCGAATCCAAGCAGTGCAAAGCCCAATCCAGTAATCATCAACAAAACGGCAGGCTCCAGCACCCAGTAATATCGCCCTTGATAAAGCGCTCCATCCCCGAACGCATCATTGATAACTTTTCCCCAGGTAGGCAGGACCGGGTCGCCAAGGCCAAGAACCGCCAGCGAAGCTTCAAGAAATACGAAGGATGGTACGGAAGAGACCAGGGCCGGGATCAACAAAGGGATCATGCGAGGAATCAAGTACGAAAAGATAATGCGTGAACTCGAGGCGCCATACGCCCGGGCGGCCTCAATGTAACTTGACTCTTTGGATTGCAGGAAAATGGAGCGGTAAGTCTTGATCGAACCGGAGAAAATGCTCAGCAGGATGGTAACCCCCAACATCAACCAAATGCTGCGCGAGTAGAACGTGCCCACCATTATCAAAATGGCCAAAAATGGCAGGACAAGGTTGACTTCGGTGATGCGCTGGATCAGTTCATCCACCCAACCCCCATACCAGGTGCCAATTGCAGCGATGATCATGGTCAGGAGTGACGTTCCCAGGGCTGCAAGGAGACCAAAGGCCAGCGCGATCGGCGTGCCATATAATAACGGGAGAAGGAGATCGCGCCGGTATTTATCGGTGCCTGCCAACCCAAAAAGTTTGCCCTGGAATACGAATTGGGCCGCGATATCCGAACCCTTCTCAAAGGTTGTCCCGCTGATCACCAGTTGGTACTGCCCTTTCAACGGTGTTGGATTTTCTGCCTTCGGGTCTGCAAAGAGCGCTTGCATGACATTTTCGGTATTCAATCTGGTCTGTAGTTTTACATCCTGGGAAAACCGAAAGTTTGAATTGTATTGCACTGCCATGTCGGCAATTCTGATCTTCCTGCCATCCGGGGTAATCCAGGCAACGGAAACAAATGGAAATTTCTCTATGATTGTTGGTTTGAAATACAGGATTATCTCATCCGGGAAGCCGTCATATTTGTAATCGAAGGAGTACGAGATATCCACGGTGGAGATATTTGGATCGTTGGAAGTAACAGTTTTGGACATAGTCCCATCTGCAGTATCCACTGCAAATGATAACGGCTCTTTCTTGCTGGAAAAAAAGTTAAACCAGGCAGGAGCAGCATACTGTGGATTTTTATACCATACGTCCTCCCCCCCTCGCCAGAGACGAACGGCCTCACTGTATGGGATCGTAGCCAAGGCATAAACGGAAACAGCCATCAAGAAAGAAAGGATCAGCAACCCAAAAATCGCGGATGGGTAACGGAGAAGAGCGCGAAACGAGTTCTTAAGGTTTTTCATTGTGAACTTCCTGAACCAACTTTAACACGAGGGTCGACCAGGGCGTATACAAAATCAAGCAGAAAAACCGTAATTGACAGCAAATAGGCATAAATGATCGTAGACCCAACGATCACGGGAGTGTCATAGGCACCGATGGCCCGATAGACTGTAATTCCCAGCCCGGGCCAAAGGAAAACCGTCTCGGTAATTATAAATCCGGTCCACAGGGTGATGACCAGGAGGGCAAAATTTGTGATGATGGTAGGCAGGGTGGGGCGGAGAATGTAACGGCGCTCAATGTCCCGCGGCGGCAGCCCCTTCGCCTTCGCCATTTCCACATAATCCTCGCTGGAGTAGATAAGGAAAAAAGTCCGCCAGTTGTAAATGCTCAGGAAGATCGCACTGATGATCACAGAGACGGCTGGCAGGATGAGATGTTTTAAAATATTCAGACCATATGCAAGCTTATTGACTGGCGGGGGCGAATCGACCAGGCCTCCGAAGGGGAGGACCCTCAAAACCGCGGCAAAGATCAGGATAAAGAAAATGCCGTAAAACCAGGGGGGGGCGGCGGAGGTTGGCGAAAGGGCGATGGTTAACTTATCCATCCAACTGCCGTATTTTCTTGACAAAGTAAGGGCAATAAAAACGCTGCCAAAGAATAATATCAGCTCGGATGTGCCTGTCAGGAGCAGGGTGGCAGGCAGGCGTTCGAGCAGGATCAGTCTAACTTGCTTGGAACC
>DASVKG010000128.1:0-4370 GCA_036385495.1 Anaerolineales bacterium
TGCCAGCCCGGAATCGATTTCGACGGATGCCAGGGAGAGCAGGCCAGATGCCAGGATGGAGGCCGCTGAACTGTCGCGCACGTCGTTCGGAATAAGCGGACTGTCGTAATCCCAGAATGGGACCAGATCGGCGGGCAGGCGTGGCCAGAGATATTCAATTAGTTGGTGGCTAGCATCTAAGAAAGCGGAATCCCCGGTGGCGCGGTAGCAATCCGCAAAACCATACACACCCCAGGCCTGACCCCGGCTCCAACAGGAAGTAGCGCTCAATCCCTGGTGGGTACCTTGTTTGATAAAAGCGCCTGTATTGGGGTTGAAGTCGCAGACATGCGAGGTGCTTCCATCCGGGCGAATGTGATGTGCCAAAGTAGTGCGAGCATGGGCGGTAGCAATTTCGGCATAATGCAGGTCGCCAGATTCTTGCGCGGCCCAAAACAGCAGGTCCAGGTTCATCATGGTATCCATGATTGTGCGGCCGCGCAGTTCGGGCGAAGCATCGAGGCTGCCCCAGGCTTGAATAAATCGGCCGCGTGGATTGAAGCGGCGGCTGAGAATCGCGGCAGCTTTCAGGGCCGGCGGCTTGAGTGTAGCATCGCCAGTCAGTTTGTAACCGAGGACAAATCCCAACTCAAAGAGAAAACCCAAGTCGTGATCAGACTGGTCGGTCAGTTGGGGCAGCAGGCGGTTGGCCCAATCACGGGCAGAGGCTGCGAGTAAAAGGTCGTCATTGGCGGCGCATGCCAGCCAGAGCAAGCCAACCCAATGACCGCCCACCCACCAACCATGTTTTTCAGGGTCAACCTGTACCCACTGGCCCCCTTCGGTTCGTTCGGGAAAGCCGGTGAGGACTGCCAAGTTGCTGCGTGTTTTGGCAATGCAAAATTCGAGGGCGGAATCGAGCCAGGACGGATGAGAAATGGTGCTGGTCATGGACATTTCAATTTTACCAGCTAAAGAGGTGATCCAGACTTTTTACTTTCCCGATCGTTGAGAGTATTTTTTAATTCATGTAGCCATCAATTTCAACATTCGGCGGACACTGGCGATGCAGGTCATCGTCTCACTGGAAGACATGGTATGTTCATAGTCGCGTGCCAATCGTCGGTAGCGTTCCAGCCAGCCAAAGGTTCGTTCGACTACCCAACGTCTTGGTAGGATTTGAAATCCTTTGACATCATCCGATCGTCGCACGATTTCCAGTGTCCAGCCAAATTGTTTGCGTACCTTTTCGACGATCTGTGCATAAGCGCCATCCGCCCAAATCAACTTCAACCGACACCAGCAGTTATGCAGGTTGCGTTTGATGCGGCTGAACAAAGCTTGGAGAGTCTGAAAGCCACCACTTCCATCCTGAATTCCAGCACTATGGACTACAACCACCAACAAAAGTCCCAAAACATCCACCACAATGTGCCGTTTCCGGCCCGGCGTCTGTTAATGCACATCAATTCTGCGTTCTTCCCCTCCTTCCGAAGTCTTGACACTCTGACTATCGATGACAGCTACACTCGGTCCGGGGTGGCGTCCTTCCCCCTAGCGTACTTCTCTCACCAAAGCCGCATTGATTTGCTCCCAAAGTCCAGAGCGGTACCAATGCCAGTAATAGCCATACACCGTCTGCCAAGGCGGAAGATCTTTGGGCAACATGCACCATTGGCAGCCAGTCCAATTCACATACAAAACCGCATTGATAATTCGCCAGTATTCCCACAAGCGCGGACGCCCCATTTTGTAGTGCGGAAGAAATTCCATAATCAGCAACCATTCGGTATACTTCAAGTCGGTCGGGTAAGTTTGGGTGAATTTGGCCATTCTCCCATCTTACTTGACCACTAATAAAACAGTCTCTAAATGGCGCAGAGAACATTTTTCCCCAAAAGGAGAAATCGATAAAGGCCATCCCACTCGGATTTACCAACATACCCGTCAGTAGTTTATGCTTAGGAGCAATGTATTTTGGCACTCGAAATGATGAGGCGACCTCTTTTCGATTGCTAGATATCTTTGTAGACGCGGGTGGCTTCTTTATTGATACCGCTAATATCTACACCCATTGGGTGGAGGGATACAAGGGATATGAGAGTGAAGCCTTGCTGGGTCGCTGGATGAAGGCGAGAAAAAATCGTCCCCGGCTGTTCATTGCCACGAAAGTGGGCTTTGAGATCCCCTATTATGGTGTTCAGCGCGGGTTGCCGGCAGCCACGATCCTCCAGGAATGCGATACAAGCCTGCGAAATTTGGGGGTTGAAACGATCGACTTGTATTACGCCCACTGTGATGATCCCAATTCGCCGTTGGAGGAATCCCTGCAGGCGTTCGACCGGCTGGTGAAGGCAGGAAAATACGCGCCATCGGTGCCAGCAACTATCAGGCATGGCGCTTGGAGGAGGCGCGCTGGACAAGCCGGGCGCATGGCTGGAGTGAATTCTGCTGCGTGCAGCAGCGACATACGTACCTCCATCCCAGGCCGGGTGCAGGCTTTTCCTCGCAGGTCGCTGTGAACGAGGACCTGTTGGACTATTGCAAACGCCGTCCGATCACGCTTTTAGCCTATGCAGCTCTGTTGGCTGGGGCTTACACACGTCACGACCGGGAAATCCCGCCGCAATATCACAGGACAGACGCCGAGGCCCGTCTGGCAGCATTAAGAAAAGTGGCAAGCAATCGAGGCATCACCGTAAACCAGGTGATCCTAGCCTGGATACTGCACAGCGATCCATTTGTGTTGCCGTTGATCGCCGCCAGCACAGAGGATCAGTTGCGGGAAAACATTCAAGCGTTTGATGTGTCTCTGAGTCAGGATGAGTTGAATCTTCTAAACGAGGCGGCTGGCTGAAATTTCATAACTAGGACTTACTGCTCCGAACAGAACCGCTTCAACAAATTCGGCGAACGCTTGCAAGCAAGTATCTTCTCGCTCAAGAATAGAGTGTCCCGGAATCCGGCTTCTCCTGCCCAGCCAGGATACACAGCAGGGTGATCTTGCCGCAGCCGTAAGGATTATCATGTATTTTTAGCGGTAGATTTTCCCCATTCGCTGGCGCAGGCGTCGCCAGGTGTGGATCGCTTTTCCCTTTTCTTCTTTGTTCGGGGGATGCTCGCTGAAAAGCAGGCGCGCGTACAAGCCGGTCAGCCATTCCAGGTCGAGGCGCAGGCGGTCGATGACTGCGGCCTGCCTGCCGTTGTTGGCGAAACGCTCCAGGCTGGCGGAAAGGGCGAGGGCAAACTCGTGTGGCGTCCGGGATGGGTCCGGCGGGATGTCGAAGGAACGGCCTCGGCGGTACAGGCGGTGGAAGATTGCCTTCAGCGCCTTGTCGGCCGGAAGCAATGACAGCCACCAGCTTTCCAACGGCAGCGCCAGCGCGACCAAGACTAGGGCGGCGGCCGCCAGAAGGACCCGGATCAGGAGGCCAAGCCGCATGCTCTTGAGGGACATAAACAGCGTGTCCGCCGGACCCAGCATGGGGAGCGGGACTGCATGGCTGCCCTCGGGTTCCTGCCCTGCGCGGCTGGGGCGCGGCAGGGTCGGAGTGGGCTCGAACTCCACCCAACCGGTACCCGGGAAATAGATTTCTGCCCAGGTATGGGCGTTGGCGGCGCGTACGATGAAGGCTTGCTTATCTTCGTTGTAGGTCCCGGTGGAATATCCAAGCACAAGACGGGCGGGCAGGCCGGCGGTACGGGCCATCACCACCATGGCGGAAGCGTAGTAATCGCAGTAACCGCTCTTCAGATCGAAGAGGAAATAATCGACGGCGTCCCGATCGGAGGGCGGACCAGGGACGGCCAGCGAGTAAGGGAACTGCCGCAGGTAAGTTTCCAGTAGCACGGCCCGGTCGTAGGGCGTAGGCTGGTTGGCGGTCAGTTCGAGCGCCAGGTCGCGCACCCGCTGGGGCAGTTCGTCGGGCAGCGCCAGATAGCGGCGGAGGGAGGGCGGGTAGTCCATCCCGGCTGCCCGCAGAGTCTCCGCGTTCACGGACTGGATGCGCGAGGAGGCGGTGTACGAGTCTGAATCGGTGGATACGGAAACGATGTCATCGATATCCCGCCAGAGGACGGTGGAGGGCCGGTCGAGACTCAGCATTTCGCCGGCGGCGAAGGCGGTCTTATTCCCGGTCTGGACCCTGGTGACATGCTGGGTGACCAACCGGTAGTTTGCAGGCAGCGCAACCAGGTCAACGCCCTGCAGGAAAGACTGGCCTGCGCCCATCTCCTGCTGGCTGCCGGTACCGGCGGTCCATGTATGACCAGAGTAGCTGTCGTATGTCTGGGCGCGCCAGTAGTAGATGATATTCTGGATGGGCATGTGGATGGTATATTCGTTCATGGGGGGCGGCGGAGTATATCCGTCCACTTTTACCAGCAGGACG
>DASVKG010000129.1:0-2683 GCA_036385495.1 Anaerolineales bacterium
GGCCCAATTCTTCCTTTCGCCCGTATATCGCCTCCACCATCATCCTCTTTATCATCGGGTGGGGTGGCTCGGCGATGGCTGTTCTAGCCCTCACTCCAACTGTCTGGGCACGTTGGTTGCTCTTCTTCGGCAGCACTCTCGGTCTCACCAGCCTGGCCCTGCCCGCCACCTGGTTCCTGAACCTGCGTTTTCCATCCAATCCGCCCGTTGGTGCCGGAGTCATTATGCGTCAGGCCATCTGGGTCGGTGTGTACGGAGCCTTGCTCATCTGGCTCCAGCAGGAGCGCCTGGTTACGATCTGGACCGGTCTCGGTTTGGCAGTCGGGCTGATTGCCGTTGAATACTTCGTCCGCATGCGGGAAAACGCTCGCTGGCAACCCCCCACTAATTTACCTTCAAGCACTCGTGGAAAGTCTCCGGTGGACAGTGACCAGACGAAAGAATGAACTTGCGCGGCCTCCCCTCGGTTGAACAACTTCTCCAAACCCAATTGGCGGCAGAACTCATCGCGAGTTACGGCCGCCCATTAACATTGCTATCCATCCGCAGCGCCCTTGAGGAGGTCCGGACGCAGATCTCGAAGAACAGAGAGGCCACCCTGCCTGACCGGGAAATCCTCCTCACCCAGGCAACTTCCCTGTTGCAATTATGGACAACCCCCACGCTGCTGCCCGTTATCAATGCCACCGGTGTCATCCTGCACACCAACCTGGGCCGTGCCCCTCTTTCGACTTCTTCCATCCAGTCCATGCTGGCGGTCTCGCGCGGCTACTCGAATCTTGAATTCAACCTGGAAACCGGCAAACGCGGCAGCCGCTTGATCCATGCCGAGACTCTGCTCCGGCAGTTAACCGGTGCGGAAGCTGCGCTGGTGGTCAATAATAATGCCGCAGCTGTGCTGCTGGTCCTATCTGCATTTGCCAATAAGAAACGCGTGATCATTTCCCGTTCGCAGCTGGTCGAAATTGGCGGTGGGTTTCGCATTCCCGATGTGATGAAGCAGTCCGGGGCAAAGTTGGTCGAAGTCGGCTCCACCAACCGTGTCCATCTTTCAGATTATGAAGAAGGCCTCGCCGAACCGACCGCCCTGGTAATCCATGCCCACCATTCGAACTTCAAAATGATTGGCTTTACGGAAGAGCCTGAGCTTTCAGAGATCGCGGACCTCGCGCACAAATTCGGGGTTCTATTCGCAGACGACCTCGGGTCCGGAACGCTGCTGGCGACCGAACGTTACGGACTGGCTCATGAGCCGACGATTCAAGAGTCTCTCGCTGCGGGCGCTGATCTGGTCTGTTTCTCTGGAGATAAATTGCTCGGCGGCCCGCAGGCAGGGATCATCATCGGTAAAGCCAGCCTGATTGAGAGGATAAAAAAGCACCCCTTGGCGCGCGCTGTGCGCGCAGATAAACTCTGCCTGGCCGCCCTGACAGCCACTCTTCTGCATTATCTCAGAGATGAGGCTGAGGGCGCGATCCCCATCTGGCGCATGATCTCCGCGACATCTAAACAGGTGAAAGTTCGTGCCAAATTCTGGGCAGCTGAACTCGGGCAGGGTGAGGTTCTGGCAAGCGAATCCCGCGTCGGCGGCGGAAGCCTGCCCGGTGAGGTCCTGCCAACCTGGGTTCTTGCCCTGACCGTGAAAGGATCTGACGCGTTTTTGAAAAAATTACGCCAGGAGCAACCGCCGGTGATCGCCCGCATTGAAAATGAACGTGTCCTGCTTGACCCGCGCACAGTCCTACCCGAACAGGATGGAGCACTGCTCCAAAATTTGGCAAAAGTTATTGATTCTAATAAACACAAGCGAAATCTATGAGAAACTCTTTCCAAAGTGGTTGAGAAGCCTATGACTTTACATGTCGACCTTGCCCGCGTCCTGAAAGAAAACAGCCGGACTTTTTTTATTCCGATTGCCCGTTTGCCTGCCAGGCTGCAGGAAACAGTCGCCGGTGCCTATTTGTGCATGCGGGCAATAGACGAGATCGAAGATCATCCCGGTCTGGATGATTCCAAAAAAGCAGCCTTGTTGCATGGTCTGGGCCCAATTCTGCAGGCACGTATTGGAGTGGGGAAAGAAAATGCCAGTCTCGCTGAGTTGGATTTCTTTTTCTCCCCCTATCATTCCATCCTTCCAGAAGTCACTTTACGGATAGGCGATTGGCTCTCGAGCGTGCCCACCGGTATTGCCCCCCGCGTCTGGGACGCGACCATCGCGATGGCCGAACGCATGGCATATTGGGTGGATAGCCACTGGCAAATTCAAACTGAAGCCGACCTGGATGGGTATACATTCAGCGTGGCTGGCGCGGTTGGTTTGCTGATCTGCGATATTTGGGGCTGGTTCGACGGAACAGTCATAGACCGCAGATGTGCAATCCAATTCGGGCGCGGCCTGCAGGCAGTAAATATTCTTCGCAACCGTAAAGAAGATACTGAGCGCGGCGTGAACTTCTTCCCGGCTGGCTGGACAGACAAGCATATGTTTGCGTATGCCAGGAAAAATCTTGACCTCGCCAGGGCTGGGGTTGCTAGCATGCCAAAAAGTTCCTTTAAATATTTTGTGGAGATCCCCTTACTCCTGGCAGAGGGCACTTTGAATGCAATCGAAAACGGGCGGGGAAAACTTTCACGCGAGCAGGTCATGCAAATCGTGGGGGAGGCTACTTAAACGCGATCCTCT
>DASVKG010000130.1:0-5536 GCA_036385495.1 Anaerolineales bacterium
GCCCTGAGCATCATAGATCAGGAACTTGACTTCCTTGACATCGGCGCTGGCGTATGCAGAACCGTCAGCTTTCTTGGTCAGGGTCAGATTAAATACCGCTTCCTTGCCGATATTGACCTGAGCCGGGCCATCCAGGGCAGCTACTCCAAGAGGACCCTCACCAAACTTGGACCAGCGGTCAGCTGCATCGACGTAGTCGGGGTTGTTCTTGATCACTGCGGAGCCAGCATTGAGATCCACAGAGTCCACGAAGTAAGGACCAGTACCGTCCCAGAAATGTTTGTGGGCGGTATACCAACCCTTAAGGGCGGTATAACGGGCAGAGGCTTCATCCGCAGTCAGGAAAGCACTCATCGTGGCGGAATACGGGATGGTCTTGTCGGTAATCGCCTTATCGAGGTCCTTGGACAGGATATCCAGGCTCGGGCCGCCGATGAAGCTCATCCATTCGACTTTGTTCCGGTCGGCCTGTCCGGTGCCCCAGGCCAGTTCCTTGTTGGCAACAGCAATATTTCCGATAGCAATGGATTCCCAGGGAGCTTCGCCGTAACCGTATTGGGGCCACCAGCTGTAGATATCGAGCTCGGCATCCGCAAAGAGGTTGTCATCGTAGGTGGCGATGGTGAGCGGGTTGGTGGAAACGATCTGAACACCCTTGAAGTGAGATAAGAAGGCCTCGACGGTGCCAGCCTGATCTTCATCGTAAATGGCGCTATCCACTTTGCCGTAGTCAAATGTCAGAATCATGCCCATGACGAAGTCAGCCACGGACAGGTTACTGCCATCGTGCCATTTCACGGTCGTAAACATATCGGCAGGGTAATAAATGACAGACTTGTATTTTGCGGTCGCACCATTGGGGAACTTCTCTGCCGCGGTGATGAATTTCTGGGTTTTTGCATCCCAATCCACCCAGGCATCCGGGGGCACAGTGACTTTGTCCTGGAAGGTCTGGTTGACCCAGTTGAGGTTGGCAGCAACGGGCAGGCCAGTCTGGACGACCAGGTCAGCCTTTTCGGCGCGCAGCGGCCAGGCCAGACCGGTGTAAGGATCGGGCATTAATCCACCGCCAGAGGTGCCATTCTGAATATAAGCACTGGAGACCCAGTTGGAACCACCGAGTGGATTCCAGGGGTCGGTGAACAGGGTGGTAGTGGTGCCAATCTTAACCTGGCCACCTACCTGGTCTTTGTAACGCAGGTTGAAGAGGCCCATCTTGGTGGTTTCAACACCCGCGCCCACATCAGCAGTAACCTGGAGCTTGCAGTTGAATGGCGCATAGGTCTGCGTGTCAACTACCCAAACCTGGAGCGAATCCTGCAAGGAAAGCGGGAGGGCTTTAACCATCAGGTCATGGCGCTGCTGAATGGTGGTGAAGTTACCATTCGCCAGGTCATCGCCAACCTGCTTGAAGACGGGATCACTTACATTTTGTGTGAACGCCGGGTAGCCCTGTGCGCTGTCAGACAGGTACATTTCCTGGAAGATGCTTTTCTCGTCGCGGCTGAGACCAGCGGCACCCCAGCCAGACGTGTAGATATTCCACAGGCCGTCCGGTGGGTTGGAGCCGATCCAGATGGGTGATAGTTCGGAGGACTTCTTTTCCACTCTATCCACTGTAAAGCCGAGTTTTTCCAGTTGTTGGGCAAAGTATTCGCCCATCGGCAGGCGGGTGCCATCGCCATCGTTACGAATGAGGAAGATCAGGTTAACGGGCTTGCCACTGAACTGCCATTTGCCAGCCGCGTCCTTGGTTGCACCCAGTGTAGCCATTTCGGCATCAACCTGTGTTTGGGCTTTGGTCATGTCATAGGCATAATAGGCTTCCAGCCCGCGGGCAACGTCGATCACGGCGGTGTAATCCACCAGTTGGGTGGTCAATGCGGTAAACTTCGGCAGGGCGCCGCCTTTAAAGATTTCCTGGTTGATGAAATTGCGGTCGATCGCCCAGTTCATCGCTTCGCGGATCTTGCGATCCGAGAAGGGGTTCAGCTTGGTTTTGTCAGTGAAGACAGTCGGGTTGAACAGGAAATCATAGTAGGTGCCATACGACTGTGAGTAGCACAAATTGGCAGCCTTGATATCGGCGACCTTGTCAGAAGCCAGGCCGTAGCTGAACATGTCAATTGCACCTGCGGTGATCTGTGTGATGACCGAGGATGACTCGACAATTGAAAAGTCGACCTCATCCAGCCAGCCGCCGTGGCGTGCCGGTACTGCCGTAGAAGCTGCAGTAGGGACTGCGGTCGGGCCAGCCGGGACGGTCGTAGCTGGAGTAGTGGTTGCGGGAGCGCAGGAGGCCAGCATCATGCTGAATGCCACCAACAAGCCAACAACCAATGTTAAGCGATTTCGAGACATTGTCTTTCTCCTCCAATATATTAATTAGTTGAACAGGTTAGGGTGAATTTGTAGAGCAAATCAGGCAACTCGAGGTTATTCCCGAGAATCACCTCCTTCGCTGAAAAGAATTTAGTTCTGGAATTTTGGGAAAATGCCAGAATAGTTAATAGAAGATTAACACAAGAAACTCAAAAAGTCAAGTGCCCCTTGTTCCAGGTGTACCCTGACAACCGTGATTTTCAAGGTTTACAAGCCGAGCCGATGTCAAACGCTTCAATGTTCCACAGGTTGCTGGCAGCGGTGGGATCAAGGGAGAAATGGCAAAGGTCTGCACGCGTGGCAGCGGTTTTGACCCGCCAGTAGAGCGGGATGACCGGCAAATCGTTTGCAAAAATGGACTGAGCCTGGGCGTATGCAGCAGCATGAAACGGGTCATCCGGAAGGGATTGCTGGGACGTCAGGCAGGCCGCGTCAAAGGCCGGATTAGTGTATCCGCTGACGTTCGTCCCCACCCAATTATTTGCCGCATTCGAGACCTGGTAACTGGTGTACCAGTCACAGGGTGGTTCAATCCCGGTACTGCCCATGGCGAACTCGACCAGGTCAAAATTCCGGCCGAATAATATCCCCTCCGGGCCGGGCGCGTAAAGAGTATTTGCATCGAGATATTGCACCTTGACCTTGATCCCACATTGCGCGAGTGAGCCCGCCAGGATGGTGCTCACCTGCTGGCGCTGGACGGCATTGGTGGTAACGTAATTTATCTCAAAAGGAGTCCCGGATGGAATCCCCGCTACGCCCCATGCCTGGCGCGGGGTGGACGGATCATGATCCACATCCTTCCAACCAACCTGGTCAAGCAGTTGACCGGCGGCAGCTACATTAAATGTATAGCTGTGCACATCGGGATTGTATAGGAGATGCTCCTCCGGCAGGTAAGAATTCGGGACGGTACTCAAACCCGAAAGGACTGAATCCACCACCTGCCGGCGGTCGAGGCATAATGCCAAAGCCTGGCGCGTGCGCACATCGGAGAAATAATCAACGCGGTCACCCCTGGCAGCATTCCCGTTATCATAGGATGCGGGCCGTATGCCAAGTGCCAGTTCTTCCATCACCGGCACCTTGCTGAACAGGGCCTGCAATTGGTTTTGGTCTGCCATCGAACGCAGCAACTCCACCTGCCCGTCCAGCAGGATGCTGGGGTCGAGGATGTCGCAGGTGCCGTCCAATAGGTCACTGATGGCAATGCCAGGATCCGCGACGAACCGGAATGTCAGGATGTCAAACTTGGGAAGGCCCTCACTGGCACGGAAGTAGCGCGGGTTCTTTGTCAAGGTGATGTGATCACCAGCTTCCCATTCTTGAACAACGTAGGCCCCCCAGCCAAGCGGGGTTCGGGTGGAAAGATCGGTTTCGGTCAGTTGGTCAGCCGTGTACTTACTCCACAGGTGTTTTGGAAGTGGAGACCAGAAGTTGGTGAAGTAGGTGGGGTCAACAAAACCTGGTTTACCCCACCATTGAATGGTGGTGTTGTCAACTGCCTCGTATGACTGGGTGCGGTCCACCAGATACTTGGAACCCGAGGAAGCCGGGTCGGCAGCCAGCTGGTAGGCGTAGACCGAATCTTCGGCAGTGAGAGCTTCGCCGTCCGACCAGGTGAGACCGGGGAGGAGACTAAACGTCACCTGCATCTGGTCCATCTGAATTTCAGATTTGCCATCATACTTGATCGCACACGCGTCCTCGCGACAGCCAGCCGGTCGGATTTTCACCCCCACCGCCAGCGTAACCGGGATGCCGGTGGCATCCACCACCTCGTCACCAATATAGAAAGATTTGGAAAATAGTTGGGCGTCGCCGTTTTTGATGCTCGGCATACGCTGCAGGATCACCGCCTGATACCCGTATGAATTCGTGTCTATCGGCCCATCATAAATAGCGGCCAGCACGCTGCGTGCAGCCAGCGAGGGGTTGTCCACCGGGTACAGGCTGAAGGGTTCCTGCCCCAGGCAAACGGTCATCTGCCGCTTCTGCACAGGGGTCGCCGTGAGAGTGGGCTGGGGAGTTGTGGTGGGTGGAGGCGGGGTTTTTTGGCCGCAAGCAACCAGAAGCGACATTCCCATAATCAGACCGCAAATTAAAATTACACACCGGCGAAAGGACATTACGATCCTCCCAGTCCCGTGACCCGTGTCCCGTGCGAGAAGCGGGACTAATCGCGACAACCGGGATTACACGCTGGTAGCGGGACTAATCGTGCAAAGATTCATGGTTCCGTGCTCCCTGTCCCATGTCCCTTGTTCCAAGTCCCGTGCAGGATCCGGGACTACTCGCAGGAACCAGGATTAATCGCGGGACACACGAAGACTCGCAAGAACGGGGGTGATTCTCTGGAACCAAGACCACTGGGCAGGATTATACAACAGAGTAGCCTGCCTGATGTAGCCGGGACTTCTACTTTCGTTGACAGCCCCCTACCCTGACGGTACAATGAAGCCGCAAGCCATCTCTAAGAGAATGGGAGACTCCCGTGATAAAAGAATTCAAGGCCTTTATCTTGCGCGGAAACGTGATTGAGCTTGCCGTCGCGGTGATCATCGGGGGAGCATTCGGTAAAATTGTCACGTCTCTGGTCAGTGACATGATCATGCCGTTGATCGGATTGATCATAGGCGGGATTGATTTCACCGCTCTCGCCTTCACCATCGGTAATGCGAAAGTTACCTATGGCAATTTTATTAATAACATTATTAATTTCATCATCATCGTCCTTGTTATTTTCCTGATGATCAAGTTCTTCGATAACCTGAAGAAAAAACCCGCACCTGTCTTGGTAGAGCCAACCACCAAGGAATGCCCGCGCTGCTTCACCACCATTCCGATCAAAGCGACGCGCTGCCCGAACTGCACGTCGGAATTGATTTAACAAAAGTTGCTATTCGTTATTCGTGATTTGTAACCCGGCATTGTGGCGAACGAATCACGAATAACGAGGATCGAATAACCCTCTCCATGGATTTCCTCGACAAACTCAACCCCCAGCAACGCAAGGCTGTGACGGCTGGCGCAGGTCCCATTTTGGTATTGGCCGGACCCGGGTCCGGCAAGACGCGTGTCCTCACCCAGCGAGTGGCCTATTTGATCGCCCACGAAGGTGTGCGTCCATACCAGATGCTGGCGGTCACTTTCA
>DASVKG010000131.1:0-7293 GCA_036385495.1 Anaerolineales bacterium
GTGAACATTCCCCCAATGACGTGAAAGGACGACCAAGATGCCATTGCTGACAGACTGTCCCGAAAGGCTGGTGCCAGCGGCACGGAAGGTGAGTGGAATGCGGTTCTGCTGCGAGAATTGGAACAAGCCGCGGATCTCATCGATCGAGGCGGGTTGCACAACCGCCTGTGGAATGAGCCGGAAGTAGGAGGCGTCGTTGGCGTACGCGTAGCGCTCGAGTGGGCGTGTCAGGATGCGCTTTTCGGGAAGGATGCTGGAGAGACTGGTTTTCAAATCCATATCAAGACGCAGTCTTGCTGCCACTCACCATCAGGATGTGATTAGCCTGGAAAAAGGTGAAACAATCTCCAGCGTGCTTGATCTCTCCCACCTCCTGGCGCTCCAGCATCTGTATGTGTCGAATGACATTTAAGTCGGTGCCCTCCTGTGAAAACATAACAGTCATGTTTCTCTCATTGTACGAGGTGGCACCCGTGATGAAAATGCTTCGGTTAGTTAGGATTCCCATACGTATCTCCGATATTGAAAGAAAAGTATACCATTCTTCAAGTTCGATCATTTCTGGTTTCTAGGGTGCTATTGCTGGTGGTACTCTGCTAATGTAATCCGCTACCAAGGTGATGACTGTTGAAGGAAGATTTATAAATTCGCCAAATGACTCGCCTGTAGTTCACATCCAGGTGTATTCCTATTGCCGACAAATGGGTGTTTGCAAAGGAACAGGATAAGTTAGGCCCAAGTGCAGAAACACGAGGGCAAACGCTGCAGCGGGATAGTTGGTTACCCGACGGTTTAAATCCTGTTTTTCCAATATTGTCGGGTCCGCTTCTCGTAAAAAACCCCTTATGCAATGCATGTGGGGATTTTTGTTTACTTCGATATGCCTGGAAGGTGCAGTTTTCAAGTAAAAGGCAAACCATTTAACAGATGCCAGTTTCAGAACGAATTTCGAACGGGGAGCGTTAGAGCTAATGCGTTTAGCTCATAACCGGGAAGGGAAAGAAAAGGCTACTTGGATCGAATTGGAATTATCAGATGCTAACAGCCTGAAGGCAATTCGAAGGAGAAGCTTATATGTAAGCCCATACTTTCCGAAAGGTTGTTGGTGAGAGCGCGAAATATGCTTAATCACCCCTGATCAGACACGATCTAAGTAACGGCATTATTTCCGCGAGAGTAGAAATACTTCTTGGCCAACTCAGTAGCCAGGACGTAAAGTGCAGTCAGTCCGACCATTGCTAGCATGAGCGGTGCTGGCAATGGAACAAAGCCGAACACCGAGATAAACGGCAGGTACGGTATAACGAGGGCAATTCCAATAAAAATCAATGAGCTCACCAGCAAAAGTGTGCCCGGGCGGCTGCGGAAAAACAGATGGCGCGTTCGTACAACCAGGGCGATAACCAACTCCGTTATCAAGGACTCAATGAACCAGCCGGTGCGGAACTCATCCGGCGAAGCACGGAATAGAAACAGCAACGTCCCGAAGGTCAGAAAGTCGAAGATCGAACTTACCAGACCGAAGAGCACCATGTAATCGCGAATGAACTTGGTGTTCCAGCGGCGCGGTTTCTCCACCATTTCCGGGTCCACATTGTCGCTGGCGATGGTTACCGCAGGAATATCGGATAGGAAATTATTGAGCAGGATTTGCGGAGCGAGCATGGGCAAAAATGACAGAAGCATCGAAGCCCCTGCCATGCTAAACATGTTACCGAAGTTGGCGCTGATGGTCGTGAGGATGTATTTGATCGTGTTGGCGAATGTCGCGCGGCCTTCATCAATGCCCTGCCGCAAAATGCCTAGATCCTTCTTAAGCAGCACAAAGTCAGCGGCCTCTTTGGCTACATCCACAGCCGTGTCCACCGATAGACCTACATCCGCGGCATGCAGGGCCGGCGCGTCGTTGATGCCATCGCCCATATAGCCAACCACATGCTTGGTTTTTTGAAGCGCGAGGATGATACGCTCCTTCTGGTTAGGATCCACTTCCGCGAAGAGGGTGGTGCGTTCCGCAAGATGCCAGAGTGCTTCGTCACGCAGGTCGTTAAGTTGACTTCCTGTCAACACGCCCTGGAGTGGCAGTTTCACCGCCTCCGCCACGTGGCGGGCTACCTTTTCGTTATCACCGGTGATGATCTTGAGCTGCACCCCGCGCTTGGCCAGATCGATAATGACTTGCTCCACATCTGCCTTGGGTGGATCGAAGAAGAGCAGGAAGCCAGCGAAGGTAAGTCCGCTTTCATCAGTGCGCGTATATGCTTCAGATCGACCGTCTACTGTCTTCGTTGCCAGACCGAGCACGCGAAAGCCTTTTTCGCTCCAGTCGCTGTACCGCTTTTCAATATCAGCCTTGGCGGCATCGTCCAGCGGATGAGCTGCATCCCCCGATTGAATACTGGTACAGATGCTCAGAATATTATCCAGTGCGCCCTTGGTGATGAGGGTCCGCACGCCTTGGGCATTGGCAGTGACAACACTCAGGCGCTTACGCACGAAGTCGTAGGGGATCTCGTCCACTTTTTTATCGGCGCTGATATCCAGCCCAGCCTTTTGTGCAGCGGCTTGAATTGCTTCATCGAGCGGGTTGTTCAACCCGGTCTGGAAGTGTGCGTTAAGTTGGGCGTAACGCAAAATGGCCTCGGACGGCTGCCCTTGTATATCGACTGCGCCGTCGAGACTGACGACTCCTTCGGTAAGGGTGCCGGTTTTGTCGGTGCACAGCACATCCATGCTGCCGAAGTTTTCGATGGAGGTCATGCGGCGCACTATCACGCCGCGCTTGGCCATTTGTTGTGCGCCGTGGGAGAGGGTGATACTAATTATGGCGGGCAACAGCTCGGGTGTCAGCCCTACCGCCAGAGCCAAGGCAAAAAGAAGCGAGTCCAACAGCGGCTTGGCGAGAAAGAGGTTGACTGCCAAAACGATGGTCACCATCACCAGCATGACCTCCGTGAGCAGGTTACCAAAGTGACGGATGCCGCGTTCGAACTCGGTCTCCGGCGGGCGTAATTTCAACCTTTCCGCCACCTGACCGAACGCCGTGGCCATTCCTGTTTGCACAATCAACACCCGCGCAGTTCCGCTGCCGACACTGGTACCCATGAAGACGCAGTTGGTCCGCTGCGTCAGGCTGGCGTTTGTCGGGACAGTCGCTGGTTGCTTCTCGACCGGGAAGGTTTCTCCGGTAAGCACGGCCTGGTTAACAAAAAAATCATTTGCTTCCAGCACGATACCATCTGCCGGGATCAGGCTGCCGGCAGAGAGCAATACCACATCGCCCGGTACTACTTGTTCGGAGGGCAGTGTCTGTGTCTGGCCACCACGCAGCAAGTTTGATTTGATCGTGACTTGGGAACGCAATTTCTCGACGGCATTGCTGGCGGTATATTCCTGAACGAAGCCAAGGATGGAACTGCCAAGCACGATGGCAAGCACGATGCTGGCATCCACCCATTCCCCCACAACGCCGGAGACAATTGCTGCAAAAATGAGGATGAGAACGAGCGGGCTTTTGAATTGTCTCAGCAAAAGGCGCAGCGCGGTTGCCTGCTTCTGCGCACTGATTGTGTTCAGCCCATATTTCTTCAGACGTCCCTCAGCGTCTGCGGGTTGGAGACCGTCCTTGGAGGCATGCAGTGAGGAAAGGAGTTGCTCGGGGGCGAGGCTCCAATAAGCCGCCGGAGATGACTGGGCGACCTGTTTCCCCGCTTTGGGTGGCGTGGTGGTAGAAGGATCAGGGTGGGGGTCCATTCGACTTCTCCGAATTTCAAAATATTATATCGCATAAGCATTGGTTGTTTGATTTAAACCTGTGGTTGCAGGACTATAAATTCAGCCACAGACTTTACTAATCGAAATCTGACAGATAAGAGTACTTAGAAGCAACCGATGGCCAGCCCCCCAACTGGGGGAGATAAACACTCCCCAGCCGATGGATGCGTTCGATGTGCGTCCGTTGTATGATGGATTCATGGCTGGTATTCCGGCCTATATCAACCGGATAATGGAACCTTGAAATCCGGATAATTTATTTGGAGATGTAAGATGGAAATTCCTTTACAAGCTCAGGTGGAATGTACAGATGGGGTCTATGGTCGTTCCGTGTTTGTGCTGATAAACCCGGTTCTCGACAAGGTAACCCATTTAGTAGTGAAAGGAGATTCATTTCCCAACACAGAGTACATTGTGCCGGTTGATGTTGTATCCGAAACGATAGCCGAAACGATTCAACTGCGCTGCAGCAAGGCAGAACTTGAGAAAATGGATCCGTTTATCAAAACGACGTTTATCGAAGAGAAGGCTTCCGCCGCGAATTTTGGGTACGGAGGTGAAATGTACGGAATGGGATCATATTACTATCTGCCCTATGTTGATCCGGAAATGACAGTACAAGTGCCTGTGGAGCATCGACAGATCCCGCCGGGAGAGTTGGTTGTGCGACGCGGTACACGCGTAGAGGCTACGGATGGCTATGTGGGCCACGTCGACGAATTCGTTGTTAACCCGGAGAACGGCCACATTACCCATTTGGTGATGCGTGAAGGACACCTGTGGGGACAGAAGGATGTGATCATTCCCCTTTCAGCAATGGGCGATACTCACGAGGATACCGTATTCTTGAAACTCGCAAAGCACCAAATCGAGGCTCTACCGACATTTCCGGTGCACAGGCACTGGTCCTGATAGTTGGGATGGGCAGGGCATCCGGCCATGGTCTGATGAAAAAGTCTGACAAGGCAGGATCAAGTAGCTGACAAGATTGTCCTGTAACTTCCCATCGATGGTTAAATTCAACCCGGTTATGAGATTTGACAGAAGGAGTATGGCTATGAAAAATGACCAACCCTGGGAGTTCACCTGTAAATCATGCGGTGGTCATACTTTAACCGTCACTCACGTTTGGACCATTTTGGCTGGGCCTGAGACTGAAAGCTGGCGGGAATGGGGCTCGCTCGAGGCAGATCATCTCTGGCGCTACGATTTTAAGGAAAAGATAGAATTTGACGAAGATGACGACAGCGAAGTTGAGCGAGGGGACTTCGGTGAGTTTGCAGAAGACGACTCTGATTCTGAGCCAGAGGAGTATGAAATGTTCGAACCGGAGGGCGATCCGGAGAGTGATGAATTTTATGTGAATTGTGCCGGCTGCGATCGCGAGATCGAATTTGGCTGGTCACAACCCGATCGTGGTGGGCGGATATTCCCCGCGGAATGTTCTGACTTCACTCCCGAGGTAACTTGGCCTGAGCCAAGGTATTTGGATTCCTGGCAGCAGAAGCACTGGCTCCATACAAGATCAGGCCAGCCATGACCAAGTCTGAAAATCATAACATTGTCGAGATGCATGGCTGCCTCGTATGCGCCAGGCTATTCAACATTCTTGTTGTGTATACCCAGGATGGCAGCTTTGTGGATTGTAAAGTGACCAGCCCTGGAGGTCACCGAGTGGCGGATGAAAGACGACCATTAGTTGCCTGCGATACTCACACAGCAGAAGAAATTGAGGCTGCTTATAAAAAATGGCAGTCCAGGAATGACAAAGAGTCAGACGATGAACAAGAAAATGAATAGAACGGTGCCAAATGGACTTTAAGGATTATTACAAAACATTAGGTATACCGCTGGAAGCTGACGAGAAGGCAATCAGGCAAGCCTTTCGCCAGTTGGCTCGCAAGGTTCACCCGGATGTAAATCCGGGCAATAAAGAAGCAGAAGAGAAATTCAAGACTATCAATGAAGCTTACCAGGTCCTATCGGACGTAGAACAGCGCAAGAAGTACGATCAGTTGCGAGCCCAATACCTGCAATGGCAGCAGACGGGTGGTGGCCAAAAGGATTTCGATTGGCAAAACTGGTCGGCCAAACCTGACCAGGGGGTGCACGTCCAATACGCCAATGACGAAGACCTGGAAGACCTCTTCGGAAGCGGATCGCCTTATTCCGACTTCTTCACCAATATATTTGGACAGGCGCGCAGGAGTGGTGGAGGCAGTAGCCGGGGTACTCCGCCCGGCCCACGTCGCGGACGGGATGTCGAGTACGAGGTCGACTTGACTCTGGAAGAGGCTTTTCATGGCGCGGAGCGCCTGTTGGAAATCGATGGACACCGCATCAAAGCCGGCATTCCTTCGGGCGTGCGCACAGCATCGCGAGTTCGCCTGGCAGGCCAGGGAGAACCGGGTCACAACAGTGGACCGGCTGGAGATCTTTATTTGATTGTGAACATCTTACCCAATGAAACTTTCGAATGCGAAGGGGATAACTTGCACATGGAAGTGCCGGTCGATATCTTCACTGCAATTGCTGGGGGTGAAATCCGAATCCCCTCCATGGAGCGACCACTGATTCTGAAGATTCCCCCCCGCACCAATGCCGGGCGGAGTTTCCGCCTGCGCGGCAAAGGCATGCCCCACCTGGGCGATCCCAAATCGCGCGGCGACCTGTTTGCCCTGGTCAGGCTGGTGCTGCCCGACCCGCTGACCGACCAGGAGATAATCAGCATCCGTGAGTTGGCCTCCTCACGGTTAAACCGTTCCGACCGCTCCCAAAACGAGGTGAAAACATGAATCCCAAGAATCCATCCCCAAAACGATATTGGTATGGCCCACACGAAGGCTATGAGTCGCGCAGCCAGCGACGTTTACAGGACGATCTGGGAGTCGACGAGTCTGCAGCTGAGGCGATCCTGCACCTGCGCAGCCAGGTCATCGAATTACAGGCTCACATCCGGCAGTTGGAAACCGAACTGACCGTCCAGGTTGCCAGCCGGCAGTTACGTCTGGCTCGTTACCGGGAAGGCTATTACGAGACTACCTGGATCGAACTTGAAATCCAGGAATGAAGGCAACCTTGAAGTATATATAAGGAGAATCTCGAGGGCCAGTGTGTTCTCTCCGATCACCAAACCCATATCCTGCGAAAAATATATACACCTATTATTTTAAGAAGGCCTTTATGAACCTCGAAAAGTATACACAAAAATCCCAGGAGGCAATCCTCGCTGCCCAGCACCTGGCACTAGATTTTCAGCATCAGGTCGTCGAACCCATCCATTTGCTGCTGGCGCTTGTTCAACAGCAGGATGGGATCGTCCGAGCCATCATCACCAAGGTGTCCGGTGGGACTCAGGCCATACAGGAAGAACTCAGCAACGAGCTGGATAAAAGGCCTAAAGTCCAGGGTGCGAACCTGGAAGTTGGTCTTTCGCCCCAGACGGCGGAAGTCCTGGCTGCCGCCGAACGTTACGCCAAGGGCATGCAGGACGATTATGTCTCCACCGAGCATATGCTG
>DASVKG010000132.1:0-9368 GCA_036385495.1 Anaerolineales bacterium
TTTGAGGCTGGGTTGGCACTTAAGGGTAGCGAAATCAAATCCATCCGCGCCGGTCAAGTCAGCCTGGCAGAAGCCTATATCCGCGTCGACGATATACGCGGCGCCTTCCTTATTGAAGCGCACATCGCTCCATATGAACAAGCAAATCGCTTCAACCATGACCCGAAACGGACCCGCCGTCTGCTGCTCCATAAAAAAGAGATACGCGAATTGTGGGATGCGGTTCGTCAAAAGGGTGTGACGATCGTCCCGATTCGTATCTATTTAAAGGATGGGCGTGCCAAGCTCGAAATCGCGATTGCAAAGGGCAAGAAATTGCACGATAAACGCGAAGCCATTGCCAAGCGGGACGCGGAACGCGAAATGGAACGGGAAATGCACTAATCCTGAATAAAGTCTCCCCATCATATACTCCGCTAATTTTACGGATTTTTCAGTTCCACCCTGTGTGTCATTTATTTTTTATAGGCGCGAATAAAAACATCCACCATATCCGGGTCAAAATAGATCCCCCTGTTTTGACTTATTTCTTCGATAGCTTCATTGGCCATCATACTTATGTGGTATGGCCGGTTTGTTGTCATTGCATCGAAAGCATCCACGATTGCCAGCAACCTTCCCTCGCGCGGTATCTTATCCCCGCTCAATCCCATCGGATAACCGCTGCCATTCCACCACTCGTGGTGATTAAGAACATATGGGATGGCTGCTTTTAAATGATCCACGCCTTCAAGCATTTTTGCTCCTTCTTCCGGATGCTGACGCATTAACTTCCATTCTTCTTCATCGAGAGGGCCAGATTTTTTCAATACCCGGCTTGGTACGATGATTTTCCCGATATCGTGTAAAATCGCCCCAAATTCCAGAAAAACAATCTGCTCATTTTCCCAATCCAGTGCAAAGGCCAGATTGAGGGCTAGGCGGCGAACGCGTTCAAGGTGTCCAGCGGTATAAGGGTCACGGGCTTCGATGACATTTGCCAGCATGATTACTGTTTGCAAGTGCGCTGTACGGGTATCAAATAGTTCGACCAACCGTCGCCGATCTAGACGGGAACGCACAGCATTTATCAGCTCGGGCGCATCAAACGGTTTAAAAAGATAATCATCTACGCCCAGTAATCGTGCCCGGTTGACGTCTGCTCGTTCTGTTCTTGCGCTTAGAAATAAAAATGGGACTGTTACTCCGTTTGGCAAGTTCCGTACTGATTTCAAAAGCTCAAACCCATCCATCTCGGGCATCATTATGTCCGAAATGATAAGGTCTGGCATATCTTCCATATAATATTCAAGTGCCTGTTTTCCATTATTCGCAGGGTGAATTTCGAACTCCTCGGCTTCCAAAATATTGCACATGACCTCAAGCAGTAATGCGTCGTCTTCCACCAGAAGTATTTTATTCATAAAGTTCCCTCATTTTTCCGAATACGACCTTCTCGCCACTTTATTATACGCTAATCGAGATTAATTTAGTCCGCTTGTTTAACTGCTTTAAACCGCGCAGCTCCCACTAACGCCTGGCCTAATGAAAGACCGCCGTCATTCGCGGGGATTTGGTGATGAATACAAACATCGAATCCATCTGCATGCAGTTCCATTTCGGTCCGTTTCAACAAAGCCATATTCTGCCAGACTCCCCCACTTAACATTATTTCTTTCAGTCCAGTTTCTTGACTGATAAGCCCGCAAGCTTGGCGGACCATATCTGCTATGCTGTTATGGAAACGAGCTGATAGGATGGGGATGGAGGTTCTGCTGTGGATGTCTGCTACCAAGGCTTCAAGTACTGGCCGGGTATCCACTGTCCCATTCTGGACTTCGAACCGGTATGCGCCTTGTTCGGTTTTATCCACTGCGGACTCGAATTCAATCGCAGCCTGTGCTTCATAGTTGACTCTTTGTCGAACCCCTGACAGAGCTGCAACTGCATCGAAAAGACGGCCCAAACTGGAGGTTTGAGGGGTATTCAGCCCGCGTTCCAACTGGACGCGCAGCGCCAGGCGGTCCTCAAAGCAAATATCCTTCACGGGTTCGAGATCTTCATCCCAATCCAATCCCAGCGACCAGAGCAAAGCAAGCGCGGTTCGTGCCGGGTATTTTATTGCCGCATCGCCGCCGGGGAGGGGAAAGTATTCCAGATGAATTTTGCGTTCATATCCATTGTAATCAGCAATAAGGAATTCCCCGCCCCAAATGGCTCCGTCTTCGCCATATCCTGTCCCATCAAAGGCCACTCCAATGACCGGGTGGCTGCCATCCAGTCCGTTATCTGCCATGCAAGCTGCGATATGTGCATGATGATGCTGGACGCCAAACGTCGGGAGGTTTTCGCGTTCTGCCCGCTCTTGAGCGTAGCGGGTCGACATGTAATTTGGATGCATGTCGTAGGCAACTGCTTCTGGATGGATCCGGAACAAGCGTTCAAATTTGGAAATTCCCTCTTCGTAGGAACGCAGAGTTTCATAATTTTCCATGTCGCCGATATGATGACTGAGGAAAGCATAGCGGTCACGTGTCAGGCAAAATGTGTTTTTAAGTTCCGGGCCGGTTGCCAGGATGGATGGGACTATAAATGGAAGGTGCACCGAATCGGGGGCATAACCTCTCGAACGGCGCAGAAAATAAATCTTCTTATCAAATATCCTCACCACCGAATCGTCGCAGCGCGTATGAATATCCCGATTATGCATCAGGAAAGCGTCCGCCATAACAAAAAGGCGTTCGCGGGCCTCCTCGTTTCCCGTGGCAATCGGCTCTTCGGATAGGTTACCGCTGGTCATGACCAGAGCAGTCAGGGATGGTTCGCTCGCGTTAAATAATAGGTAGTGCAGTGGCGTATAGGGAAGCATAACGCCCAGGGTATCCTGTTTTGGCGCGACCTCTTCCGCAATCGGGGAATCGGGTCTTTTATTAAGCAAAACAATGGGACGCTGACGCGATTCTAGCTGTTCACGCTCAGCAAGACTGACAATGCAGTTTCTTTCTATGGAAACCATATCTGGCATCATCACCGCAAATGGTTTATCTACGCGCAATTTTCGGCGGCGGAGTTCCGCCACGACAGCAACGTTGGTTGCATCACACGCAAGGTGGAACCCACCCAGGCCTTTGACAGCCAGGATTCTGCCATTTGCCAGCAACTCCTGTGACTTTTGGACTGTTTTTTCCCCTTCCATCGTTTGCAGTTCATTATTTGTCATGTACTCCAACCAAATCTTTGGCCCGCAAACTGGACAGGCCACCGGCTGGGCATGAAAACGACGGTCGATAGGGTTTTGGTATTCTGCCGCGCATTCCGGGCACATTGCGAACGATACCATGGTCGTATTGGGCCGGTCGTAAGGGATGTCGGTTATGATGGTGAAGCGCGGTCCGCAATTGGTACAGTTGATAAAAGGGTAAAGGTAGCGCCGGTTGTCAGGATCGAATAGTTCGCGCAGGCAATCAGCGCAGATGCATACATCCGGTGAGATGGGCTGGAATGCGCCCTCCTCGGCTTTAGACTCTATAATCTCAAACCCTGAGAACTGACCTGCTGCCCTGAAAGCAACGTCAAGACTATCGATACGTGCCAGTGGCGGGAGCTCGTTTTTTAGCGCAAAGACAAATGCGTCTAATTTTTCGGGTGTCCCATCCACTTCAATATCCACCCCAGCTGATGTGTTGCGCACCCATCCAGACAGCATGAAGCGAATCGCCAGGCTGTAGACAAAAGGTCTGAAGCCGACACCCTGGACAATTCCGGTAATATGAAGTTTTGCACCGCGCAATTCAGACATAACTTTGGATTATGGTTTATTCCATCCCCAGATTCTTCACTAAAAATGCATAAATATCAGCCAACTCTTCGATAATAATGGTGGTCGGTTTCCCTGGCCCATGACCGGCTTTCGTCTGGATTCGGATCAGTGTTGGCGACTCACCAGCCTGGCATGCTTGCAGCCGGGCGGCAAATTTAAACGAATGTCCAGGCACGACCCGGTCGTCATGGTCACCGGTCGTGATCAGGGTCGGCGGATATTTTGTTCCGGGTTTGAGATTGTGGTAGGGCGAATAAGAATAAAGGGTATTGAACTCTTCTAGATTGTCAGAGCTGCCGTAGTCGCTGACCCATGCCCAGCCAATGGTAAATTTTTGGAAACGCAGCATGTCCATCACCCCCACGATGGGCAGGCAGGCTCCATATAGATCCGGTCGTTGCGTCATGCATGCACCGACCAATAGCCCGCCGTTGGAGCGTCCCTCGATCGCAAGTTTGGGAGTGGAAGTGATATTCTCGTCTATCAGCCATTCGGCGCAGGCAGTGAAATCATCGAAGACATTTTGTTTGGCGTGGATCATCCCGCCCTTGTGCCATTCTTCTCCGTACTCCCCACCCCCACGCAAGATGGCTACTGCGTACACCCCTCCCAGCTCCAGCCACGCCAGCCGGCTAACAGCAAATACCGGGGTCTGCGAAATATTGAACCCTCCGTAGCCGTAAAGAAGGGTGGGATTCTTACTATTCGCTTTCATATCGGCGCGATGGATAAGGAACATCGGTACTTTTGTCCCGTCCTTGCTCGTAACAAAGACTTGGCGTGTAATATAGGGGTTGAAGTCAAAATGAATGGATGGCTTGAATATTTCTTCGCTTTTACCCTTCTCGAAATCGTACCGGAAAACGGTTACCGGGTAGGCAAAAGAATGGAAGAGATAGAACATTTCCTTGTCTACGCGTCGGCCCGCCAGTGTGGAAGCATATCCATAAGTCACCGAACCGAGTGTTGGAAGTTGTATTTCCCCAAGGGATGTACCGTCTAAGGCAAAACGTTTGAGCAGTTCATGGGCATCGTGTAGGTATATCGTAACAAATTGGTTGTTGATGATCGTGGCTGTTTCCAGCGTGTCGCCAACCTCCGGGATGACCGTTTTCCACTGGAGTTGTTCTGGGCAGGTGATGTTTATTGCGATCATACGGCTCTTCGGGGCATCCCGATCGGTCTGAAAATAAAACACGGGTCCGTCATTACCAATAAAGTAATAAGCAGCTTCAAGGTCCGGAATGAGTTCAATTACCTCTCCATTGGTTTGCAGGTCTTTATAGAAAAAGCGGTTGCGCGTGTCTGTCCCTTGTGAGACGGATATTGCCAGGTAGCGCCCGTCGTTGCTGACTTCAGGGCCGAAACCCCATTCGGGTTGGTCTGCCCTGGCATACACAAGTATGTCATCTCTCTGCATCGTATTGAGGTGGTGGAAGTAAATGGTTTGGTTGTAGTTGACTTCCTGGTACACTTCCCCTTCGGTAGGGGCAGCATATCGGCAGTAATAAAATCCGCTGCCATCATGTGCCCAGGCTGCTCCACTGAACTTGCTCCATTCCAAGATCTCTGGTAGGTCTTCCCCACTGATAACGTTCCGAATACGCCATTCCACCCAGTCAGAGCCGGAAAAGGAGATGGCATACGCCAGCCAACTACCGTCTTCGCTGACCGACCAGGTGTTTAGGGCTGCTGTCCCATCCGCGCCAAAAGTATTGGGATCGAGTAGGGCGCGGCCATGGTCGGTTGGACTGTCCATGACATATAGAACATCCTGGTTTTGCAACCCGCTGTTTCGGAATTGGAAGTAGTGGTTCCCGCGGTGATGGATGGTCATGGCTCGACTAAAATCCCACAGGCTGGTCAAATGCTTGCGCAGCCGGTCCCGCGCTGGGATTTGTTCCAGGTACCCAAATGTCAACTCGTTCTGGGCCTTTACCCAGGCAAGCGTTTCAGGAGAATCGACATCTTCCAGCCATCGGTAGGGGTCGGTGACCGATATCCCATGGTAATCGTCTTTTTGGTTGCCTGTGGGAGTTTTTGGATAAGTGAAAGTTTTTGTTGCCATCTAGTTATTATACCGTGTCAAGAACCTCGATGTTTTTAGGGGTAAGTAAAAATGGCAAATCTCTACAAACAGCCGCTTATAGTATTGGCTTCCACTGCATCCCTATCACCCCGTTCGCTGATGAGGGCCCCTTCTGTTGATAAGCCAGGAGAAAAGTCAGAGGATCTTTTATCGAGGTTTTACCAGCGTGCATGGTGTTCTTCTGCGAATCCTATCAATTCTTTGATTTGAATGGTTTCACCATCATCCGTTACGGCTATTCCGTTATATCGGCCGAACATTTGGTGCACTTCGCTATATATAATTCCAAGATTAGTCTTGGCGGTCCGATCTTTGAAGGGCGTGAAGACCAGGTTCAGACGTCCTTCAGCATCGGTGAATTTCCAGGGTTTCATATAATCACCGGATATATAATCGAACTTCACCAGTTCCAGTTTATGAATGCTATTATCAAGAATAAGCGCATTCTCGCCCGCTTTCGACAAGTCTCCGAAGCCGCACCCGAGATTAATTCCAACCGGCCTTCCATCGGGTAAAAAGCCGGAAGCACTGGCCCAGTTCCAGGAGGACTTGTACTCCCATGCACCACGCCCCCAGTCCAGGGAACCTGCGCAATTCTTTGAATTTAACACTTCGGTCGCATCACCGTATTTGATCCATCCGCTTGCGGGCAGGCAGTTGATTTTGCGGTTGTAGTAGAAGCGCTTCCTCCCGATCGGGATAACGATGTTCATCGACTGGCACCCGGCTGGACAGGTCAGGGTAATTTCGGCTTGGATCCCGGCTCCTCCATGGAACCCCGGCCAGGAAACAGACAAATGGCGCTCGTCTGGACGCAGGCTGAAATCCAGACACATTTTTTCGTTCTCAAAGTGGCTGTTTCCTTCTGTGCTATTTCGAGGCAGGAAAACGCCTTTTCCAAGCGGGATGACAAGTCCTTCCTCGTGGAGTTCACCGGTCTCGAAAACCAGGGTATAGACAAAGATATTGCCGACATATCCCAGGTCCGCGATGGTGGCGGAGAAGAAACGCGTCGGGGAAAAGACTGCGTAATAATCCCAGCGCTTGATGCGGAAACGCTGAAAGTTGTGCAGGGCATGGAATCGGGCTGCCTCAAGGTTGCAATCTAGCAGGGGCTGACGCGCCCAGCCCACCTGGGCAAGGCTCCCGTCGGGGTTTAGCAACGGGGTTGGACGAGTTAATTCAGTCTGCATATTTCCTCCACAACGGTACCAGTTTAGTGCGAATGACAGGCGCTGTCAACGCTTCACGTTATAATTTACCTATGACATCTCTACGCATCGGCATTGATATAGGTGGGACCTTTACCGATTTCGTCATTTACGATCCTGATACACAGCAGATCGAGACTTTTAAACTTCTCTCCACCCCCAGTGACCCGGCGTTGGCGGTCCTGCAGGGCCTTAATAAAATATATTCTGAAAGGGGCACACATTGTGCCACCATCATTCATGGCTCAACGGTTGCTACCAATGCTCTCCTGGAGCGTAAAGGAGCGAAGGTGGCGCTCGTTACCACCCGCGGCTTTCGGGATGTCCTCCAAATCGGGCGCCAGAACCGTCCGGCCCTTTATGATTTATTTGCAGACCCGTCTCCACCGCTCATTCCATCCGAACTTCGCTTTGAAATTAATGAGCGCGTCACCCATACCGCAGAAATTTTGCACGCCATAGATCCAGAACAGGTCAAAGCGCTAATTCCTGTTCTTAAGGAAAACAGCATCTCGGCGGTGGCTGTCTGCCTATTATTCTCTTTTTTACGTCCCGAACACGAGCGGGCCGTTGCAGAAAAACTACGCTCCGCCGGATTTCTGGTTTCCTTATCCTCCGAAATTCTCCCCGAATACCGGGAATACGAACGCACCAGCACCACAGCCGTCAACGCTTATGTTTCCCCGGTGTTGGATAAATATCTATCACATCTCGAACGGGCACTTCCTCCTGATTCTCACCTACGGGTCATGCAGTCCAACGGCGGTAACATCAGCCCGGCCGAGGCGCGCAAATTCGGCGTGCGCTGCATTCTTTCCGGGCCAGCAGGGGGCGTGGTGGGCTGCGAATACGTTGGTAATCTCCTCGAACCAACTGGTGGGTTACGCTTGATCGGTTTCGACATGGGCGGCACCTCCACGGATGTTTCCTTGATTGATGGTAAATCGCAGGTTATCACAGATGCAATCGTCGGCGGATGCCCGGTTCATATCCCCCTGCTGGACATTCACACCATCGGTGCTGGAGGCGGTTCCATTGCTCAAGTGGATTCTGGCGGGGCGTTGCGGGTTGGACCAGAGTCTGCTGGAGCAGACCCCGGTCCGGCTTGTTACGGGCGCGGCGATTTGCCCACCGTCACCGACGTGAACCTTGTTCTTGGGCGCTTATCCGCTGAACATTTTCTGGGCGGGGAGATGCCGCTTGACGGTTCGCGTGCCAACGGTGTGTTGGCGAAGCTTGGCAGGGAGTTGAATTTAACCCCTGAACAAACCGCCTTGGGAGTGGTTGCGGTTGCCAACGCCCATATGGAACGCGCCTTGCGCCTCATCTCCGTGGAACGCGGCCACGACCCGCGTCGCTTCACTTTGCTTTCCTTCGGTGGCGCAGGTGGTCTGCATGCTGCTGACCTGGCGCGTGGACTTGGCATCCCGCGTGTGCTTGTCCCTCCATTGGCCTCCACCCTTTCAGCCTTCGGTATGTTGGCGGCGGACGTTATTAAAGATTACACCCTGACCGTCATGCTGCCCGGCAGCACCTCTATATCTGACCTTTCTGCCCGGTTGGAAGATCTTGCCGAACGGGGCTACCGAGAAATTCTGGCCGAGAGCGTACCTGCAGAACGAATCCGAATTGAGCGTTTCCTCGATATGCGCTATCGCGGACAGTCGTACGAACTGATTGTCCCGTTTAGCAATTCTGTTTACGCTGATTTTCATCACATGCACGATCATGAATATGGTTACGCGAATCCCAATGCTCCCGTCGAGGTTGTAAATCTGCGCGTGCGAGCGATTGGTCATGGCACACCCCCGCCCATCTACCCGCGACCGGTTCAAGGTCCTGATCCGATCGCAGCCTTTCTTGAACCCCGTCGTGTCGTGTTTACAGAAGGTACCCTTGAGACCCCCTTTTACCGGGGTGAGGCGCTCGAACCAGGCAACCAGATCCAGGGTCCGGCAGTTGTTGTCCGTTCCGATACGACCATTCTGATTGGCGTGACAGACCGGGCTGAAGTGGATAAGTTCAATAATTTGCTCATCGAGGTGGGATGATGACCTACGACCCCATCCGCCTCGAGATTTTTAAGTATCTGTTTGCTGCAATTGCCGAGGAAATGGGTACTGTCCTTCGCAAAGCCAGCTACTCCCCCAACATCAAAGAACGACGGGATTATTCCTGCGCCATTTTCGATGGGCAGGCGCAGATGATCGCCCAGGCGGCTCATATCCCCGTTCACTTGGGCTCGATGCCGCTTTCTGTTAAATCAGCA
>DASVKG010000133.1:0-20251 GCA_036385495.1 Anaerolineales bacterium
CGCTTTTTGACGCATCGCCCCGCTGGACGGTCACCAACCTGACCCGTCACCTGCGCCAATTGTTGGAAGACGACCCGGACCTGCAGGGCATCTGGGTGGAGGGGGAAATCTCCAACCTGTCGCGGCCAGCCTCCGGACACGTTTATTTCACCATGAAAGATTCTGGCGCGGCACTGCGCTGCGTAATGTGGAAGACGGAAGCCGCGCGCCTGCGTTTCACTCTGCAGGAGGGGATGGGAATTGAAGCCCACGGCAGCCTGGGCATCTACGAGGTGAGCGGACAGTACCAGCTTTACGCCGACAACCTGCGTCCCGTGGGGGAGGGAGCGCTTTTCCAGGAATTCCTGCGCCTCAAGGCAATGCTGGAGGCTGAAGGGCTCTTCGACCCAGCCCGCAAGCGTGCCATCCCCTCATCACCTCGCCAAATTGGAATCGTTACTTCGCCAACCGGTGCTGCCCTGCGGGATATTTTGAATACCCTGCGACGGAGAATGCCGCTGGCGGAGGTGGTGCTGGCACCCACGCCGGTGCAGGGAGAGGAAGCTCCGCTGAAACTTGTTGAGGCGCTGAGAAACCTGAACCGGGTGGCAAAGCCGGATGTGATCCTGCTGGCGCGCGGCGGAGGCTCCATCGAAGACCTGTGGGCGTTCAACGATGAACGGGTAGTGCGGGCAGTGCGCGAATCGCAGGCACCGGTCATCACCGGCGTGGGTCACGAGACGGACTTCACCCTGGTCGATTTCGCAGCCGACCTGCGAGCTCCCACGCCCACCGCGGCAGCCGAGTTGGCGACAGCCATTACAGTGCTGGAGCTCCGTCAGAGCCTGATCGACAGGTCGCAAAACCTAATTGGAAGAATGGGGATGCTCTTCGAGCGACAGCACACCCTCCTGGAGGGTTTGGAAACAGGTTTACGATACGCCTCACCCCTGCGGCGGGTGCAAACCGAGCGCCAGCGCGTGGATGAAATGAGCCGGCGGGGAAATGCGGCGCAGGCTCACCGCCTGGAACTGGCTGCGGCGCGGCGCATTGGATTGGAAAACCGCCTGACAGCGCTCAGCCCACTGGCGGTGCTGAAACGCGGGTACGCGGTGGTCACGAAAAACAAACGGGTTGTCGCCAGCAAGTCCCAGGTCCAGGATGGAGATGCGCTGCGCGTCCGCCTGCAAGACGGGGAATTCGGTGCCCGTGTTACGGGCGAGGGATAGGTGAGCATGGCAAAAAATGAACCCAAACCAATAGAAGGTTTGACCTACGAAGAGGCGGTTGCCGAACTCGAAAAGATCGTGGCAGCGCTCGAATCGGGGGAACGCCCGCTGGAAGAGTCAATGAGACTGTTCGAACGGGGCCAGGCACTGACCAAACGGTGCGCAGAATTGCTGGACAAAGCCGAGCTGAAAGTCCAGGAGCTAGCTGGCGAATCGCTTGAGGATTTCGAGGAAGACCAATGAACCTTGGCTCTCTTTTACAAAACCATGTCTTATGGACAGGAATGGTCGGGTGGATCCTGGCCCAGGTATTAAAAGTCCCCGTGGACCTTCTGCGGGAACACCGCTGGAACTGGGCTTTATTTTTTGCAGCCGGCGGCATGCCCAGCTCGCATTCCGCCCTGGTCACATCGACAGCCGCAGCGGTGGGGCTGCATATCGGTTTTGATTCACCACTCTTTGCAGTGGCGGTGGCCCTGGCGATGGTGGTCGTTTATGATGCCACAGGTGTGCGCCGCCAGGCCGGGAAGCAAGCCGAGAAGATCAATATCCTTGTGGAAGAACTGTTAAAAGGCCATCCGATCAGCGAACAGCATCTGCGTGAAGCGATCGGGCACACACCCCTGGAAGCGCTGGGCGGGGTGGTGTTGGGTCTGATAGTGGCATTTGGCCTGTGGTTCTGGTGGCATTAATAATTTAGATAAAGAAAATAAAACAGCCGCACAGCCCGTGCATTTGCGAGGGGTGTGCGGCTGTTTTGAACACTGTTGACGGAGAGAAGTGAACAACAGCTTAACTTTTGACTGCCTTCTCTAAAAACCCGGCGATGGTCTGATACGCTTCGGGGGACAGCCTCGGCCCCTCGATGGGGACGTGTTTCTTCAGCTTGTCGGACATATAAACCGGAACGGGACCGCCCGGTTCCAGGTCTAGGTCGGCAGCCGGATGGGTAAAAACAATCAGAGGTTTGACCGGGATGGTTTCCCCGGTCAGCCCGGACAGCTTGCCGACCAAGTAGTTCTGGACAGCAAGGGCTGAGCGATCAGGGTCACCCAAACGCTCCTCGACGACGGAGCGCAGGGCGCGTCCCATGGTCATGCGTTCGACCCAGCGCCCGTCCTTGTAGACAAACTGCCCTGCAAGGTTGACAGTTTCCAGGACCACCACGCCTTCCGGGGTCAGCAGGACGTGGTCACACGGCAAGGAAGAGGGGTAATGATAAAGAACATACTTGTCGTCCAAGCCCTTGAGGGCCTTGCTGAGCTGTTCCTCCGGGCGTGGCTTGCGCACCCAACGATTGGCCTGGTAGATGCCGGCCATCGAAATGGCAATACCGACCAGGATGATAATGAGCGGGATGACCTGCCCAAGGGATGGGATGACCAGCGGCAGAACAACTCCAGCCAGCAGAGCCACCATCCCACTGATGCTGGCGATGTTGGCGTTCTGGGCCCTTTGGGCGAGCCTGACCTTATTCATGACGACTTTCATGGCACCTCATATAGTCGATGATGAATGGGGACCAGCACAGTATACAGGTCACGGTAGATCCGGTAAAGATCCTCGTAGCGACGAAGGTGGGACTGGTCCGGTTGGACGACACGCTCGATGGCTACCAGGTCGTCGACTGCATCCATGTTGGGGTGAATCCCCAAGCCGACCGCCACCGTAAGGGCTGCACCCACGGCGCCAGCCTCCAGGTGATTCTTCACCACGCTAACCGGCCGCCCGGTGACATCGGCGATGATCTGGATCCAAACCGGACTATTGCATCCGCCTCCAATCCCGTTAAAACCGTCGATGACAAACCCGGTCTGCTGCATAGCCTCGCAAATCCAGCGGAGGTGGTAGGCTACGCCTTCCATGACAGCGCGGGTCATATGGGCTTTATTATGGCTCATGGTCAGACCGATAAAACCACCACGGGCGTAATGATCCAGGACGGGGGCGCGTTCGCCTGACAACCAGGGCAGGAAGATCAGTTTATCTGATCCGGGGGGGACCGAACCAGCCATATCAGTCAGCAGATCGTAGGAGGATTTGCCAGCAGCCGAGGCCTGATGCTGCTCCTCCTGGCAGAGCACGTCCCGGAACCACATCAGCGCCCCGCCACCGGTCTCCATCTCACCGGCAATGATGTATTTTTTTGGATCGATATGGTTGAGACCCCAGAAGGGCTTCACCGGGTCGTTGCGGAAGGTGGCGGTGGAGATACCCACCCAGGTGGCAGTACCGATGCAAAGGTGGACCTTGCCTTCCCGGTTGGCACCCGCCCCAGCCTGGGCGACCGCCACATCGCCGGCGCAGATCACCACCGGGGTGCCGGCTTTTAGACCGGTTTCCCGGGAGGCTTGGGTGGTGATCCCGCCGATCACATCCGTGCAAGGAAAGGCGGGGGGCAGTTTCTCAAGCGGGATGCCCAGTTCACGGCAGACCTCTTCAGACCATTTCTTTGTGAAGGGGTTAAAAAGGAAATATACGGAAGCCCCGACCCAGTCAATGGCAATCCTACCGGTCAACTTGAACAGGATATATTCCTTGCAATCGAGCAGGAAGGCAGTCCGTGCCCAGATCTCCGGGCGCTCCTCCTTCAGCCAAAGGATTTTAGGGATGCTATCCTTGGCGGTTGGGATATTACCGGTGTGATTGTATATGAAGGAGGGCATATCGCCGGTCAGAAGGCGGTCGGCCTGACGGACACTACGCAAATCGAGCCAGGACATCATGGGGGTCAGGGGCTTGCCCTTCGCATCGACCGGCAGGGTGTTCCACATCTGGGCAGAAACGCCGACACCGATCACATCCGCCGGGTCGATCCCAGACTCCTGCAGCACCTGCCGCGAAGTGGAGGCCACCGCCCGCCAGAGCTCGTCCGGATCCTGTTCGACCCAGCCGGGCTGAGGATAGGAAAGGCCATAAGACTGGTAAGCGGAATAAAGAACTTTCCCATTCAGGTCGCACAGGACAGCCTTATCCCCACCCGTGCCGGTATCGTGAGCCAGGATATATTTTGCCATGGTCAAGGAAGGTCTCCGGCTTTTTTAGCAGGAACTTCGCGAATATATTCCTTGAAGGTTTGGATGAACAAGCGGTTCTGTTCGGGCGTCCCGACGGTGATGCGGATGAATCCCATGGGCATGTTGTGCCCGGACATAGGCCGGATGAAGATGCCCTTTTCAGCCATCCGGTCGCGGATGGCGAGCGAGTCCACGCCCAAGGCGCTGGCATCGATCAGGACGAAATTTCCCTCGGAGGGGAAGGCTTTGAAACCGGGGATTTTGTTTATCTCGGTGAAGATGTAATTGCGCCCAGTGATGACGTTCTGGCGCTTGACCTGCTGGTCGGGAAGATCCTGGATGGCAGCCAGTGCGGCCGCGATGGCGATCTGGCTGACGTTCCAGGGGAAGCGAACCCGGTTGAAAAAACTGGCCAAGGCCGGGTCGCACAGGATGTAACCAATACGCAAACCGGCAAGGCCGAAGGCTTTCGAGAAGGTGCGGTTGACCATCATGTGCGGGTAATGCAGGATCATGGGGGCACGTGACACAACTTCGTCCTCGAGCTCGTAGTAGGCTTCATCGAAGAAGGTCGGGATGCCCAGCGCCAGGATACGTTCCAGATCCGCCAGGGGGAACTGGTTGCCCGTAGGGTTATTGGGCGAGCAGGTGAAAATCAGCTTGGTCCGGGGCGTGACCGCTTTGAGGATGTCGGCCACATCCCAGGTGAAATCCGGCTTCATGGGCACCTGGATGACTTTGCCACCGGCGACCTTGACACGCGCTTCATACATGGGGAAGGTCGGGACCGGGATGACAACCTCATCACCGGGGGCTACGAAAGTGTGCGCCACGAAATTAATCACATCGGTCGAACCATTCCCCAAGACGACGTGATCGCCGGTAAGGCCGGCGGCCAACCCCAGCTTGGTGCGCAGCTCGGGTCCGGAGCCAGGGTAGAGGTTGCCCAATTTGGCGGCATCGACAATCGCCTGCAGGACATTTTCGGAAGGTGCCAGCAGGTTCTCGTTGGACATCATGCGGATAATCTCAGGGTTGGCCCAGGCAACGTCCATGTGTTTATCAGAGTAGGGTTCCGCGCTCTTAACCCACGGAACGATAAAATCCGTAATGCTATTCATTGATATTCTCCGTAAGAAATAGGTTTCAGTTGGACCGGCCGAGGTGCGTTCCGGCACTACCTGGACAACTCTTCCACATCCTTGTACCACTTCACTTTTTCGCCGATCCTGGCGCGCGCCTTCCAGCGCAGGCTCTTTGGGGCGGTCTCGATGTGCTGCAGCAGGGCCTCGATCCGCCCATGGACTACGAGGCGGTCCTCATCCGTCAGGCTGGCATATTTCGCCAGCTTCTCATCGAGCAACTTCAAGTTACCGGTCACAGTGCGCCAGAAACCCCAGTCGTTTGAAAGGGTGCGGGTGATGAGGGGAGTGTTAATCGTCTCCAGGTCGATATCGCCGAGCGGGTGCTCACGCAGCAGCATGATGCTATCGATGATGTCCTTCTCATTAATTTGGACGATCTGCATTTTCTCGAGGAGCAGTTCTGCCAACGGCAGAGTGTACTGTTCGACCTCCAGCCGGCCGGTAAAGGAGATACGGTGGCAGAACTCGAGGGCGTTGTAAAAGACGTCGATGTGCCGCCCGAAGACCGGGTCATGGAAGATCATGCGACGGTCACCGAACAACTGGGTGACCTGTTTATCTTCCTGATATCCCAGCTCTGTCAAGATCCTGATAATGTCCTTAAAAAAACGCGGGTAGGAGGCGAAGTCGAAGTCGGTGAACTGGCGACCGAGCTGGTCCTGGATGTAACCGAACTGCGGGCAATGAGTGCGGAATGCCAATGCCCCGATCAGGCGCATGATGACGTGGTGGTTTTCGGGTGCTGCCAGGGCGTCCAGGATGCGGGTCCGTTCGGTGTAAAAATCTTCAATGATCTCGCCATATTTACCCATGATAACCTCGTTTCAAATCATCCTGTTTCACCCGGAAATCAACAGGTGCCCTTTGACCTTGCCGTTTTCCAGGTTGATGATGGCGGCTTTCAGGATCGCTTCGGCGTACTCGCTGCCGGCGTTGATGCTGAGAGTGCGGCCGATGTGAACGTGGCCCGGGGATTCATGGATATGGCCATGCAGGGAAAGCATGGGCTGGACCTTATCGATAAAGGCCTTGACGGCAGAAGAGCCAGCGGACTTCATGACCACCTGCCCACCCTGGGTAATAATCTTCAGATTTTTGTCGAGTTCGGGGCAGGTATCCAGCCCTGAGCCGAAAGGCGGGACATGCAGGACGGCGATGGTGCGTTCGGGGTGCTGGATCATGCCAGCCAGACTGTCCAACTTTTGCTCCAAGACAGCCTCTTCCACATCCCGGGCACAGAGCCAGGGGGTCATATTGGCATTCGAAAGGCCGACCACTTCGTAACCACCCTCAATCTCAGAATGAGTCATGTCCGGGTTGCGGATGGATTTGAACTCGGCAACCGCTGCGTCGATGGAGGCCAAATCGTCGTTGCCAGCCATGAAGTAGAGGATCATTTTCTTAGGGGTGAGTTTTTCCTCAGCCAGGGTCATCCATTCGCGTACCCGCTGGCACATTTCGGCTTCGAAACGGGCAGACATCTTTCCGGGCTGGCTTTCAAGCTCTGCGGCCTCGTCCTTTTCCAGGACGATCGGATAAAACCCGACGCTGCTGATCTCCTTTTTCACTTTTTCAAGTTCCCCGGGAGTTGTGGCAACGGCCTGGTTGCCGAACCAACTGGCCTCATAACGACCATTCCCCACCTGGATGACCGGGATCATGGCCTTGCCAGTCACATCCCCACCGACGATCAGCACGTCCGCCTTGTACTGCAACCCGGAGGAAATGAATTTGCGGAAGACCGTGTCTGAGCCGTGGAAATCCGAGCCGTACAGAATGCGGGTGAGCTTGCTTGATTGGAAAATATTATTCAGCTTCATGATATTAAATACTCCAGGAATAAAGAATAATTGCTCAAGCAAGTGTGCCGGCAGGATGAAGCCGCCGGCACACTCGTGGTTCCCAGGCCATCTTGAAAGAAAGCCGGGAAGGAAAGCATGCTAGATGGGGGGTATCGACTGGAAGGTCCAGTTGATGTCGATGCCCTCCTGCTTGAGGCGGATCGCCCGGGCGACATAGAACACGATAATGCCGCTGAGGATGAAACCCGCCAAGGTGCCGAGGGTGCCGGAACTGATCCGGCCACCGACTGCCGGGTAGAGGAACGAGGCGATAAGCATCCAGAGCAAATAGGTCATGGTGATGGCACCGACGATTGTGATCACGGGCACCTTGCCAAATTTACGCTTGACGAAGGCGCTGGCGTTCTCAAACAATTCCGGCTTGGTGAAGGGGAACAGGGTCATGGCCAGGACCGGAATCAGCTGGGTGCACACGGCGAAGAAGACAAAGTTCAGCTGGGCGCCCATGACACTGCCCGGCCAGAATAAGCCGGAAGCATCCAATACACCAACCTCGGCGATCAAGGTAATGATCAGGATGGCGATGATCGGGCTGCGCAGGGTGGGATGAATGTAGCACACCTTCTCCGGAATGAGGCGGTCAAACGACCAGGCGAAGATGATGCGGCTGCAATAGAAGAAGTAGGTCTGAGCCAGGTTGATGAGGGTATAGAACCAGGCAATGGCCACGATCCAAAGCAGGACGATGTTTGGCTTCAGGATGGCAGCGTAGAAGGTGATCCACGGCATCGGGTTGGCGGATGAGACCCCGGCATTGCTGAGGTAAGACTCAGCCGCAATCCATTCCAGTGGAACCAGCCGCTGCAAAAGGAGGGCCGCCACCACGAAGATGGCCCAGGTGACCAGCAGGGAAGCCCAGGAGCCAGCGATGAGGGTGTTCTCGGCCTGCTTGACTTCCCCGGCGAAGAAGGTGGGGATGTAGTAGCCGTAGAAAATCCAGAAGCCCATGATCAGGCCGGCCAGAGTCATCATGGCAACATTGGGATTGGTCACCATGCCATTATCCTTTGCCAGCTGGATACGGGCGGCATAACTGCCTGCGCCCATGAATTGATCCCAGGCAGCCGGGAAGGCACCCTTGGCAGCTGTGCCGAGCTGGAAGTACAGCACGACCCAGGCCAGGAGGCCCAGGAAGAAACCGATCTCCAGGGTGCGCAGGATGAAGCGGGTGGGCATGATCATCAAAACGAAAGTGATGATCGCGCAAATCGTGCCGATCAGGGCGATGCCCACCGGGGTAGCGGACCAGGCGGCGAAATCGAGGAAACCCTGATTAGCGAGCACAATGCCCATGGTGCGGAACAACACCGGGAAAGCTGTTTTCGGGATCCAGGCGATCAACGAACCAGCCACCATGGCGCTAAAGATGACCAGGGTCCAGCTGGCAGCAAAGGCCAGCGGGGCGCTTAAAGTGCGGCTGGCCAGGGTGTAATCAGCCGCCGAACGCGGCATCGTCGCGCCGATAACCGAGTAGGTGTAGGCATGGAACAGGCAGAAGAACATGGCGACCGTGAGGACACCGATGATGCTGCTGCCCGGCCAAACGCCGGCAACCCACGAGAAGGGGATCAGGCCCGAAGACGATAGGCTGATGCAGTGGACGCCGAAGACCATGGCGCCAAAGACACCGATCGTGCGGACCAGCCCCGAGCTTTTGCGGGCGTAGAGCTTCTTGTCGCCGACTCCCGCAGGTGGAGCCATTTCAGCCATAGCAAATTCTCCTCTTAGATGAATTGAGCGAAACAGGGATGACGAATTGGGCCAAAGCTTTTCATGAGTATGCGGAATGCAGCCTCCTTTCCTGGCTACGTTGGATCCGGTCTGCCAATGTCTTTAAGGTGAATATCAAAATGAACACGCGCGTAATCGCTGCGCAGGAAATCTTGCGAGAAAACGATCGGCTGGTCGGCGTCTTCGTTGTAAATGATGCGGGAGAGCAGGAGCAGAGGGAAGCCTTCGTCCACCCGCAACTGCTGGGCGACCGTGTCGGCGGCGACCACCGCCTCGACGGTTTGGGAAATGCGGCTGGGCGTGACTTTGTATACGCTTGTCAAAAGGTCATACACGGAGGTCTTCTCGAGATTCCACTCCTCCAAATTCGGCCAGCGGGACTGAGGAAAAAAACCGCGTTCCAAAATTACTGGAACGCGGTTGGCAAAACGAATTACGGAAACTCGATAAAGGGGACTACCGATCTGGGATCCCAGCAGGTCTGCAAGCCGGCGGCTGGCCGCCATGATCTCAAATTCAAGCAATTGACTGGTGGTGGCGATATTGCGCTCATTCATCGCCTGGATATAACTGACCATTTCGCGGGCTTCATAGGTCACTTTGGGCTGGGCGACGTAGGTGCCCGACCCGTGACGGCGCTCCAACAGACCTTCGTTGACAAGTTCGGTGAGAGCACGCCGGACGGTCATGCGGCTGACGCCCAAATCTTCGCTGAACTCGCGCTCAGACTGGATCTTCGCATCGGGTGCGACTTTACCCGAGAGGATCAGCTCGGCGATGTATTCCTGGATCTGGTTATAGAGGGGCTTACTAAGTTCTTCGCTCATAATCACTTTCGAATTATTTGCGAACTATGCTGGTTTTTCGAAAAGTGGTTCCTGGTATCCACCATCGGCATTTCCAAGGTAGTAATTTTCCTGTTTAGGGAATATAACCAGCGTATATAAGGTATATTATAAGAAAAAAATGTCACATTTCAAGTGATAAATGGCACCTTTTTAGACCATTTGAGAAAAAAACAGGCTATTTCCCAAAGTGGTATAGTGGACTATTAAACCCCATGTGAACCCTTTGGGAGGGCAGTGGAAGGTGCAAAAGAAAATGAAATAACCAAAAAAGGTACTATAAATATGGAAGAGTATTTATGCCCTTAAACCATGGACCAACCTTTGATATAATTTTTGGGTTGTGACCAAAGGTTCCATGCCCAATTCCCCCATAAGCGTCTTTTCCAAATCCTGATATTGATGTACCAGTCCGGCCTGGTCACCGAGAGCAACATATGACCGCATGGTCTGACAATGCAAGTCCTCGTTCAGATTATCAACACGCAAGGCGCGTTGAAGTAATTCAAGCGAGTTGGTATAGCGCTCATGAGAGTAGTGAAAATTGGCCAGATTGCGCAAGGCTGAAATATAAGCTTGGGTCAGCCGATGACGCTCTGCAAAAAGCCAATCGTAATACAGGTTATCCAGATATTCTCCACGATACTGTGAGATTCCCTGCGCATACCAATGAGCAGCCAATTCCTCTGTGGGGGCGGCGCGAGCCTTCGTAAGCGCATTATCGAATTCATTCACATCCACACTGAAGGCGGCAATATCCAACCAATATTCACCAGCCTCCACCAGAACAAAGCGCGGGGAAACATCTCCTCTTCGCAAGGCATGGCGCAGCCGGGAAAGGGCGGTGTGGAAAGCAGTCATGCCCCGCCCGGGCTTGTCTGCCCAAATGGCATCAAAGACCCGTTCACCAGGAATGCGCTCGCTACGGAAAGTGATGAAATATGCCAACAAATCGCGTGCCTTGGTGGATACCCAGCGCTCCTGGGATATTTCTTCATTAGCAATAAAGACGCGAAATGTACCGAGACACTGGACAGTCACGATCGCTGGATTCACTACCTGGGTGTATACGGAGGATGCTGTTGGAAGGCTATCAAGGACACGCTGGAGGAAATGACTTTGTTCGCCAGCTTCCTGCAAGTTTTTACATACAACCCGGCTGCGCTCGCCTTGATCAATGAATAACTGGACAGCCTGGGTTGGTTCAATCAGGTGCAGTGCCTTGCGGGCAAAAGCAAGACCACTTTCGCGACGGTCGGTAACCAGGTGGATGTAAGCCAACCCGAAATAGACCATTGCCAGCGGGATGAGAAATTGCCGGCGTTCCCCAACCTCGACCAACTCAGAATAAAGGGCCTCGGCACGCGATAGACGGCCCTGTTCCAAGGCGACATCTGCAAGCACGCTGCTGCACACATATGCCTCGTAAGTATCTGGATTCCCGGTATAAGCCCAGAAGGCGCTTTCTGCCATCTGACGGGCTTCATCTGCACGTCCCTGGCCAACCAGGTTATAGGCCAGGTATCCAGCAGTCATCAGCCGCTCGTAGGAGGCCAGGCCGAGAGTCTGAGCCAGGTCCATTGCCTGGCGCAAGCAACTTTCGGCGCGGGCGGTTTCACCGCGACGGGTCAATACATTTCCAAGGGCAGAATACGCGCTGGGAAGCAATTCGCGCAGGTGAAGGGTTTGGGCGATCTCCAAACCACGCTCGGCATATTGGAGGGCTGTATCAAGGTCCTGCCAGTAAAGATAGGGACTGACCAGCGAGATATATGCCTGCGTGGCTATGGGGGAATAGTCTTCGGGAGGCAATTGCAGTGCTTCCTTGCAATAACGGACAGTGGCCTGTGGATCACCGTGCCACCAACAAATCTGTCCCAGGGATTGGAGGAAGTTGGCGCGTGCCAGGGGGGAAAGCTGCTCACCTGTCAGACGGGCTTCCTGCACGGCCTGTTCTGCCAGCAAACGTCCCTGATCCATGCCTGTCAGGAAACCGGTGCTTTTTGCCAGGGCCATCAGGGCATACGCCCGGGCGACATGGTTTTCCGGCGGGGCAAAACCCAATGCTTCGGAGGCCAATGCCTCAGCCCGACGGTAGTTGCCCTGGGCCCGGTTGATCTCGGCCAGATAAGTGAGAGCCTGGCTGACCCCAGCCATATCCTTTCCAGCCATGAAGGCCGTGCGGGCGTCTTCATAGTCATTGACCGCCAACCCGGCTTCGCCAAGACGCCTGCGTGCATTTCCGCGTTGAAGCATCAAGTTGGGATGGCTGTGCATGATTTCATCAGGGAGGTTCGTTAGATATCGATTCAAGACCTCGACCCGACCGAGTTCAACATAGCCTGGAGCGAATTCTTGAATTACACTTGCGGCTGCATCCCAATCTTTTGCTTCAACGAAATGTGAAAAAGCGGCCTCCAATTCACCGATTTTTTCATGATAATTCCCGGCTGCCTTGTGGAGCAGGGGTACCTGTTCCGGCTGTTCCCGCAGCAATTTACTGAAAAGAAATTCGCGAAACAAGTAGTGATAGCGGTACCATTGCCGTTGGGCATCCAGGCTAGTCAGAAATAAATTTTCATGTTCCAACTTTTCGAGCATTGCTTGGGCGTTGTTGATACCGGGTAAAGCATTACAGGAGGCAGCGTCCATTTGAGAAAGTATTGCGGTGTTCATGAGAAATATCTGGCGCCTGCCACTTTGACGACGAAAGACCTCTTCAGCCAGGTACTCAAAAATATAGCGGTGTGATCCGCTCAGCCCAGAGATGAAACGGTCAGCGCTGAGAGCATCCTGCCCGTTTAGAGATGAACACACAATCTGGAGCGCGGCTGCCCACCCTTCGGTCTTCTCGGCGAGTTGAACCAAGGTTTGTTCCGAAAGACCTGTGACATGATGGCTGATAAGGGTGGCAATCTCGTCCTCGCGGAAGCGCAATTCAGGAGCGCGCAGTTCAGCCAACAGTCCCCGTGCCCGCAAGCGGGCCAGGGCAATGGGCGGGTCGGTGCGGGTGGAGACTATGATATGCAAGGAGGCCGGTCCATTTTCAAGTAACAGATCCATCAATTGGTGGACGACCGGGCTGGCGATGAAGTGATAATCTTCCAGCACCAATAACCAGGGGGTATTCAATGTATCCGTTAATTCGTTTATCAAGACGGTCAGAATCTGCTGGGGGGAGGTGCTGGCATCGGCGCTGTCCAACAATGTTTGCGTGGCGCGTCCAATATTTTTTTCACGTTTACCATGCAACCTGAATATTGCTTCGATGAGACAAGCCAGGAAAACGCTGGGATCGCTATCTGCTTCGGCGAGCTGGATCCAGGCTGCTGGAATCGAGGAGGTGGTCAAAAAATCCACCAGCAGGGTGGTTTTCCCATAGCCAGGCGGAGCAGAAAGCAGAATCAAGCGCTTATCCAGCTGGTTTTCGAGCCATTCAGTGAGATGGGGACGCGGTACGCGGTCTGCGGCGGGTTGAGGGACAAGAAACTTGGTGTGTAACTTTGCGGAAAGCTTCATGCGGGTAAATTATAGTCCCTTGAGCGATTGATTTTGCAAACTATTTGCAAACAGATTAGAGTAAGATTATTCGTACCCAATCCTTTCCTTTCTTTTTAAAATCTGGAGGAGCATGTTATGAACAAGAAATCCATATTTTTCACCCTGCTGATGGTCGCAGTACTCAGCTTGAGCGCGTGCGGCCCCGCACCTACGGCGACCCAGCCACCCGCGACACAGATATCTGCGACCCAGGTACCTGCGACAGCCGCGCCCACTGTACCACCAACTGCGACACCCCCGCTGGTTTTAAAAGTTGCAAGCACTGCATCTTTTGAAACCTTTGACCCGATCGCTTCATTTTCGGTGGAAGCGGCATATATGCCGAACCTTTATGAAGGTTTATTGCGTGTCAATCCGCCAGGGTCAGCAGAGAAGTACATGCCTTTGCTTGCGACAAGCTGGGAAACAAGTACCGACTCCCTAACCTGGACTTTTCACCTGCGTGAAGGTGTTAAATTCCACGACGGCGAACCTCTCACTGCCGCCGCAGTCAAGCAATCCATTGAGGCCGCCAAGGACCATGGTGGAGCCGGATTCATCTGGGCGCCAGTGGATTCGATTGACGCCGTTGATGCTTCAACAGTTGTATTTCATTTGAAATATGCCACCGCATTCGAGCTGATCGTTGGTTCCACTTATGCAGCGTGGATCGTCAGCCCCAAAGCGCTGGATGCATTTGCCGCAGATGCAACCTATTGGGAAAAGGGCGTTGAAGCAGGCACGGGACCTTACATGCTTGAATCCTATACTCCCGATGCCGAAATCGTCTTCACCAAGAACCCGGATTACTGGGGTGGCTGGACAGCCGGTCAATACGATAAAGTTGTAGTATCGATCGTGCCCGAAGCAACCACACAACAGCAAATGCTTGAAGGCGGCCAAGCAGACCTAGTGTGTGCATGTCTGCCAACCGAAAGCCTGCCCGCATTTGAAAGCAATTCAAATTACACTGTAATTAAAGATAAATCTTTCTTTAATTACATCGCCTGGTTTAATACCCTGCGCCCGCCCTTGGATAATGTTAAAGTTCGCCAGGCGCTATCGTATGCCATTCCATACCAGGATATCATTACGATTGCTGTGGGCGGGCTTGGTACGCAAAGCCGCGGACCCGTGCCCACCGGCGTTTTCCCCTGGTCGCCAGATGTCAATCAATATACCTACGACCTGGTCAAGGCGAAAGTGCTTCTTAAGGAGGCCGGACATGATGGTGGTGGCTTTTCAATGAAGTTGACATATACCGCATCGAATCCCGCTGAAGCTTTGTTTGCACCGTTGATCAAAGATTCTTTTGCGCAGGTTGGTGTGGACGTGACCATCGAACCTTTGAAACTCGCCGAACAGTTAGCGCTTGGTCGTCGAGGCGCCACTGGTGAGGATATGTCGCTCATGCTTTATTGGCCCACATATGCTGATGCCGGTGTGGATAATCTCTGGTCGCTATTCTATTACACGGCGAAGCCATCCTGGAACCTATCCTACTGGAATAACCCCGATTACCAGTCTCTTATCGATAAGGCGACCACCAGCGATCAAGCCACCGCGCAACCCTTGTATACTGAAGCGTTGAACATTTTGGTAGATCAAGCTCCGGGCGTATTCTTCTATGAGCCTCTCAGCGTATTTGTCATTCCAAATACTGTTGCAGGGTTCCAATATAATATCAACTATCCGTTTACCTACTATTTCTTCTATAATTTGCACTCAGCAAAGTAAGCAAGCTTGCCCCTGCCGCCTTCAAATCAGGGAGGCGGCAGGGGTCCCCCCATGAATAAATTCGAATTCATCCTTCGCCGCCTGTTCACCTCTATCATCGTGCTGATCGGCGTTTCGATCATGACGTTCCTAATTGCGCGAGTTGTACCATCCAACGCAGCAGAATTATATATTGGTCCAAAAGCGAGACCCGAAGATATCGCACGCGTCACAAAACAATTAGGGTTGGATAAACCCCTACCGGTCCAATATGCAGTTTATATGAATGAACTACTCCATGGCGACCTGGGTCTATCACTTGGCACAAAACGTCCTGTGCTCACTGAAATCAGGGATCGCCTGCCGGCTACACTCGAATTGTTGCTTTCAGGAATGTTTTTGGCAGTTCTTATCGGGGTACCACTCGGCGTATTGTCTGCGCGCTGGCAGGGCAAGCCTCTTGATACCGGAGTACGGATAATATCCATCATGGGCGTGTCGATGCCGGCTTTTTTTCTCGGACTTCTTCTTCAAATCTTTTTCTTTCGCGACCTTCATCTCCTTCCGCTGGCGGCACGCGTAAATGGCAACCTTCGATTTACCAGCCCAATAGTGGAAATGACAGGTTTCTTCCTGATCGATTCTTTACTTACCCGAAACTGGGTGGCGTTTAAAGATGTTTTCCTGCATCTATTCCTGCCCTCGGTAACCCTGGCTGCCTACTCGATCGGTCTGATCGCGCGCATGACGCGCGCTTCCATGCTTGAAATGCTGGAGCAGGATTACATCCGTACGGCACGTGCATATGGAGTCCGCGACGCGGTGATTACGTATCTCTATGCTCTAAAAAATGCACTCAGCCCGACACTCACAATCATAGGGATTACATTTGCTTACGCCTTAACCGGTACGTTCTTTGTTGAAGTGATCTTCAATTGGCCTGGATTGGGGCAATTTACGGTGCGGTCCTTATTGGGGTTGGATTACCCCGCCATTATGGGAATTACCCTCTTCGGTGCAGTCGGATATGTTCTTATTAATCTTATCGTGGACCTTTTGCAAGCATGGATTGATCCTCGCATAAGTCTGAAATAATCATGACCGCCATTCCTGACCTGACCATCGAACCCGAAGTCCAGAGCACGCGCACCTTTCGCCACGTGCTGAACGTGATCGTCCGAGATCCACTTTCGCTGGCGAGCACAATTGTTATTATTCTTTTTATTCTGATCGCGATATTTGCCAAGCAAATTGCGCCTTATCCACTCGAGGGGGCCGGCAAAACAAATGTAAGCAACAGTATGCTTCCCCCGTCCTGGGAGCATCCTTTCGGTGCGGATAAACTGGGGCGCGATGTACTGAGCCGGGTTATTGTTGGAGCGCAACCCGCGCTCATCATCCCAATTGGCGTGGTCCTGTTTGCCGTCCTAATCGGTGCCCCGCTTGGTGCGCTGGCAGGTTATAAAGGCGGTTGGGTGGACGAATTGATCATGCGCATTACAGACTTGTTCCTTGCATTTCCATCCCTGCTGCTGGCGATGGCAATTGCTTCAGCCCTGGGACGGGGATTGGAAAAAGCCGCCTTTGCCCTGGTAATATCATGGTGGCCATGGTACACCCGCCTGGTGCGGGGAGTCACCTTGAGCCTTAAAGAGCGATACTTCGTCGAAGCGGCGAAAGCGATCGGCGTGCGTGATTCAGTGATCATCCTGCGCCACATTTTACCCAATACAATTTCGCCGATTCTTGTGCAAGCCACAGTAGATTTAGGCACGGTGATCCTTGCCATGGGTGGGTTGGCTTTCCTGGGGCTGGGGACACAGCCGCCTTCCCCCGATTGGGGGTTAATGGTCAGCGAGGGGCGAACCTATATCCTTACTCAAGGGTGGATTTCCACTTTTCCCGGAATCGCGATTTTTGTGGTCGTGCTGGCCTTCAACCTTCTCGGCGATACTTTGCGCGACATCTTCGACCCGAGGCAGTACCGGTGACCGCACTTCTCGAAGTTCGTGACCTGTACCTGGAGTTCAAGACCTCACGCGGCCGTTTAAAGGCACTGAACGGCATCACATTTGCCGTCCAGCCCGGTGAGGTCTTTGGACTAGTTGGCGAGACAGGGTGCGGGAAAACGGTGACCGGCCTGTCGATCCTGCGCCTGCTGCCGCGTTCAGCCGCCATCACGGGAGGGGAGATATTCTTTGATGGCATCAATCTTCTTAATTTTTCACGCAGCGAGATCGAACACGTGCGCGGTAAAAAAATCGCGATGATCTTTCAGGATCCCAGCACTTCCCTTAATCCCGTCTTTACCATCGGTTCGCAGATCCAGCGGGTCGTTCGCCAGCACATGAAAGTGAGCAGACAAGAAGCTCGTGAAAAGGTTCGCTCTGTCATGGCGGCAGTCGGTCTGCCGGATGTGGAGCGCATACTGGGCTCATATCCCCACCAACTCTCAGGTGGCATGCAGCAGCGCGTTATGATCGCCATGGCACTATCCTGCAACCCGCGCCTACTGATCGCGGACGAGCCAACCACCGCCCTGGATGTAACCATCCAGGCGCAGATCTTGAAGCTGCTGCGAGAGCTTCAAGTAAAGTTTGATGTATCTGTAATCCTGATCACCCATAACCTGGGTGTCATTGCCCAGACTTGCGACCGCCTGGCAGTGCTGTACGGTGGGCGAGTGGCCGAAAGTGGATCCACCAGGGATATTTTCAACCAAGCGCAGCATCCCTACACGCGCGGGCTCATGAATGCCATTCCACACCTCGGGAGGCGCGGCAGGAGAATGGCTACGATCCCCGGTACCGTACCTACCAATCCAGGTGCGATGACCGGCTGCTCTTTCGCTCCCCGATGTGAGTTTGCCATGGACCGCTGCAGACAGGATACTCCACCGCTCTACCACCTTGGCGAGAACCATTCCAGCGCCTGTTTCCTGGCGGAGCCAAAGCCATGAAGCCTACAAATCCTCTGCTCCAGGTCCAATCCCTGACCAAGCACTTCCGCCTGCCAGGCGGCTGGCTTTCGGGGGGGGCGCGCTATGTGTACGCCGTGGATGAGGTTGATTTTGAGATTGAAACAGGCGAAGTGCTTGGTTTGGTGGGCGAATCTGGCTGCGGAAAGACGACCATGGGGCGCATGGTTCTTCGCCTGATTCAACCAACCGCCGGCCAAGTAATTTTTGGTGGTCAAGACCTGAATGCCCTGAATAAAGAAGAGATGCGTCAGATGCGCCAGCAGATGCAAGTTGTCTTCCAAAATCCGCTCTCGAGCCTCAGCCCGCGCTTCAAGGTTGAGCAAATCGTGGCAGAGCCGCTGTTAACCCACCATGTAATACCCAAAAAACAGATCCGCGAGCGGGTGCTTGAACTTCTCGAACAGGTGGGGCTGGGCAGACAGCACCTTGATCGTTTTCCACATGAAATATCGGGCGGTCAATGCCAGCGCGTGGCAGTAGCACGCGCTCTGGCAGTCAACCCAAAGCTACTCGTCCTGGACGAACCCACTTCCGCCCTAGATGTCTCGGTACAGGCGCAGATCATCAACCTACTGGAAGATCTCAAGAAAGCGAAAGGCCTGACCTACCTGTTCATCTCGCACGACCTGAATATTGTCCAGCAAATCAGCGACCGGATCGGAGTCATGTACCTGGGCAAGCTGGTGGAACTCGGACCGAGTGAGGCTATCTATAATGAACCTCTCCATCCGTATACAAAGGCTCTCTTCGGCGCAATCCCCCAGCCGGTGGTTGACAAACTGCGTGAATTGGTCGTGCTTGAAGGAAGCGTCCCCAGTCCGGTCAACCCTCCCAGCGGGTGCCGATTCCACACCCGGTGTCCACTGGCTCAGGAAATCTGCAAGATAGATCAACCTGAATTCCGACAGGTACGGCCCGGGCGATTAGCCGCCTGTCACTTTGTTGAAATTAATAACAACTCCGGAGAAAACCTATGACACGCTTGTTCGGTATCAGTGGTGTACAAATGTCTGTTGTCCCCTGGGATGCGAATGCCACGGTAGATAAGATGGCGGATATTGCCTCGAACATCAAAAAGAACTTCCCCTGGGTACAGCTGGTGATGTTCCATGAATTAGTCATCCCCGGGCTGGTGCAGTTTGTATCCTCGGATAACGGTGACGCTTGGAAGAAGAATGCCGAGTCCATCCCTGGCCCGCTGACCGAGCGGTTGTGTGCACTAGCGCGCAGGACAGGACAGTGGCTGGTGCCTGGTTCGATGTACGAACAGGACGGTGACAAACTCTATAATACCGTCATCGTTATTTCCCCACAGGGCGAGATCATAGCAAAATACCGAAAGATGTTCCCCTGGCTGCCCTATGAAAGCGGAACGGCCGCCGGGGATCAATTCTGCGTCTTCGACATCCCGGAGGCAGGCCGATTCGGGTTGTGTATCTGCTACGACATGTGGTTCCCGGAGGTCTCTCGCACCCTGGCGTGGATGGGCGCGGAGGTCATTCTCCAGCCCACCCTGACACCCACCTCTGACCGGGAACTGGAATTGACCATGTGCCGGGCGAATGCCCTCTTCAACCAGTGTTATTTCATCAGTGTCAACGGGATAGGGACGTGGGGGGGAGGGCGGTCGACAATGATAGATCCTGACGGACGTGTTCTCCAAGAGGCCAGTGCCAACCAGACCATCCTGACCGAGATCATCGACCTGGACCATGTCACCCGGACGCGTGAGTTTGGCACTCTCGGCCTGGCACAGACACTCAAACAGCTGCGCGATGCCGGGCATACCTTCCCGGTCTACCAGGACGGGCAACTGGCAAAAGGCAGCTTCAGCCAACTTGGCGTATTAAAGTACCACCATTCCTTGAAGATCCCTTAGCCGACCCCCTTTGTTTTCCGCGTCGAAGCGGGAGAGGATGAATTGGAAACGTCGGCTGGTTTCATGCTTATCAATAATTTATCGCGACAGCCACCGTTTTAACATCCGAATCAGGCTACCAACTTCCGGGATACGTAAAGCGACCAGGACTGCAGCATAGACTGCCCCGCCGATCACAACACCGCCCAGGGCCGTCAGGGCGGCAGAATGGGAGGCCGTGATCCGCAACCAACCCAGCAGAACCGCACCCATGAACAGGGTGGCGAGCGCGGCGGCACCCGCACCTTTCACCAAGGCCCCGGCGTGGATACCCTTGATCCGTTTGCGG
>DASVKG010000134.1:0-7105 GCA_036385495.1 Anaerolineales bacterium
CGCAGCCATTTTCCCTGCGGGCCCACCGGCAACACAAAAAGGCTGTCACTCCTGACCGTTTCAAACAGGTTCTTCCAATTGCCCGCTCCCAGAACCGCCTTGCACAGGTCGACGTCGAATTCTTCGAGCAGCGAGGTCTGAAGCAGGAACTGGCGCAGGGCAGGAGGCTGGCGGGAGAGGATCTGCTGGTCGAGATAGACGGCCAGGTCCACGCCGGAGGCGCGGGCAGCCCGCATGCGGCTGGCCCAGAGAGCGGCAGTAACATGGTCGGGCGCCTCGCGAGCCACTTCGTCGGCAGACAGGATCAAGCCGGTAATCCAGCCTTCGGTCTGGCGGACCAGCTCTTCGGCAACCTCCCCGGTCATTTTGAACCCATAATTCTTCTCGAACAGGAGGCGGATCTCGTCGGGACGGAAAGCCAGTTCTTCGAGATCGAAACCGCTGACCTGCTGGCGGGCCACCATCTGGGCGATATTGGGCAAGGTGGGCAGGCGGCGGGAGGCCAGGATGACGTGGCAGTTCTCACCGGACTGGTAAATAAACCGGCTGAAAATGTCGCGGATGGGCGGGATGAAATCCACAAATTGATAATCATCCACCAGCAGTACAAAATGCTCATCGATGCGGTCTTCCACCTCGTTGACCAGGCTGGAAAGCAGCCGTTCGGAATCCTGTTCGAAACTGGTGATCGACCTGAGAACGGCGGTGGAGCGTTTCCCGAAATTGGGGAAGCGTTCGGCCAGGGCGGCGATGAGGTAGGCAATGAAGCGCTGGGGGTCTTGATCGAGGTCATCGAGCGAGAGCCAGCAGGCCGGCATCTGGGACTGGATGGCAAAATCGACAAGCAGGGAGGTCTTTCCATACCCAGCCGGTGCAGACATGATAACGAGTTTCTTTTCCAACAGGGAATCAAAGAGCGCCATCAGGCGCGCCCGGTGCAAGACCTCCGGGCGGAGGGCGGGAATGACGACCTTGTTCCGGCTGACGGGAATGTCTGTGCTGGCCATAGGTTGTTCAAGTAATTTTACCCTTTTCCGGCCGTATGTACGCATCCATCCCTAGCGGCACTTTCTTGCGGTATACTTCCAAACAAGGAAGCCCATGCGGGAATCGCACGGTCGATCAGAACACCAGGGAGCAAGGAAAAACGATGAAACAGGTCCTGCAAAACATGCGCGACGGAAAGACCATCGTTAGCGAAGTGCCGGCGCCCACGCCGCGCCCGGGGCAGGCACTTGTCAAAGTGGCTGCCTCGCTGGTCTCGGCGGGCACCGAACGGATGCTGGTGGAATTTGGTGAAAAAAGCCTGGTGGGCAAAGCCCGCTCGCGGCCCGACCTCGTCCGCCAAGTGAGGGACAAGATGAAACGCGAGGGGGTGCTCCCCACCGTCCAGGCAGCCTTCAACCGGCTCGACCAGCCAATGGCGCTGGGATATTCCTCTGCGGGCACGATCATTGCGTTATCTGAGGGGATGGAAGGTTTCAAAACCGGACAGCGGGTGGCCTGCGCAGGCGGCGGCTATGCCGTCCACGCCGAATACAACGTGGTGCCCCGCAACCTGCTCACAGCACTGCCCGACGACGTGGATTTCGAGTCGGCCGCCTTCACCACCCTGGGTGCGATCGCCCTGCACGGTTTCAGGCTGGCCGATGCGCAAATCGGAGAAAGCGTGGCGGTGCTCGGCATGGGACTACTGGGATGCCTGGCAGGACAGATCGCGGCGGCGGCCGGATGCCGGGTTTTCGGGATAGACACCAACCCGAAGCGGGTTAAGCTGGCTGCCTCGCTTGGACTTGAGGCCTGCCTGCGCAAACAGGCGGTGACCTCCGGCCAGGCCTTCACTTCCAACCGCGGGTTCGACGTGGTGCTCATCTGCGCCGACACCTCCTCCAACGATCCGGTGGAACTGGCAGCAGCCATCGCCCGCGACCGGGCGCGCATCGTGGCCACGGGCGCAGTGGGATTATCCCTGCCCCGCAAGGTTTACTACGAGAAGGAACTGGCATTCATCAACTCCCGCTCTTACGGGCCGGGACGCTACGACCCTTCCTACGAGGAAAACGGAACCGATTATCCCAGCGGGTATGTGCGCTGGACGGAGGGACGCAACTTCCAGGCAGTGGTGGACCTGATGGCAGGCGGCAAGTTGAAGGTCGCGCCGCTGATCAGCCACCGCTTTCCGATCGAAAAAGCAGCCGATGCTTACAAGGTGATCACCGGGAAGAAGAAACAGGCCTTCCTGGGGGTAATGCTAACTTATCCGGTGGAAGTATCAAGTGTTCCCGTGCCACGCGTCACGTTCCCAACGAGGCAGCTCAGCAGGAAACATGAGGCGGTAAAACTCGGCGTCCTGGGCGCGGGTCTCTTCGCCAACGCAACACTCCTGCCCGCCCTCAAAAAGGTGGACGGCCTTGAACTGGTGGGCATCGCTTCCGCGGGCGGACTGCACGCCCAAACTTCCGCAAAAAAATTCGGCTTCTCTTATGCCGCTTCCAGCGACGATGAAATCCTGAACGACGCGGAGATCAACACCGTGGCCATCCTGACCCGCCACGACACACACGCCGACCTGGCGGCAAGGGCGCTGCAAGCCGGCAAGCACGTGTTCGTGGAGAAACCACTGGCAATCAACGAGAGCGGGTTGGAAAAGGTCACCTCCGCACTGAGCTTTGAAACGGGATCACAGACTGAAACCCATGAGCCAGCGCCGGCGCGCGGTCTGCTGACAGTTGGCTTCAATCGAAGGTTTGCACCACTGGCCGTCAAGCTCTCCCAATTCCTGGCAACCCGGAGTGAACCGCTGCACGCCCATTACCGAGTCAATGCCGGGATGCTCCCGCTCAACCACTGGACGCAAGACCCGGCCCAGGGCGGACGGGTCATCGGCGAAGGCTGTCATTTCGTGGACCTGATGGTATTTTTAGCCGGTGCCGCGCCGGTGTCGGTGAACGCCGCGGCCCTGCCGGATGCCGGCAAGTACCGCGCAGACAACCTCTCGATGACCTTCACCTTTCCAGACGGCTCCATCGGAGTGGTGGACTATCTCGCCAATGGCGACAAGTCCTTCCCGAAGGAACGCCTCGAAGTCTTCTGCGGCGGCGACGTGGCCGTGCTGGACGATTTCCGGTCGCTGGAAACGATCCGCGCTGGAAAACGCACCGTCGCCAGGATGGCACAGGATAAGGGCTGGACCGGCGAATGGGAGGCATTTGTGGGCGCCATTCGCAGGGGCGGAGAGCCGCCCATTCCCTACGAGGAATTGGTGGGGGTGACGAGGGCCACCTTCGCGGCGATGGAGTCACTGCGGGCGGGAAAAACGATCAACATTTAAGATGGACTATATTATAGAAGGGCCCCAGCTCAACATCTCTTTGGATTGCATCCCCATCCTGCGAGCGCTGCCGGATTGGTTCGGCATCGAAAAAGCCATCCTGGAGTACGAACAAGAGATCGAGCACCTGCCCACTTTCCTGGCAAAAACAGGAGGGAGCGTGCAGGGCTTCCTGAGCCTGAAACAACACAACCCTTTTTCGGGAGAGATCACCGTGATGGCCGTCCGACCGGAGGCACAGGGCAAAGGGATCGGGCGCGCTCTGGTTGAAGCCGCCGAAACCCACGCCCGCGGGCTGGGCGTCGAGTACATGCAGGTCAAGACCCTGGGTCCCTCCCGCCCGGACGAGGGGTATGCGCGCACTCGGGCTTTTTACGAGGCATTGGGATTCCGTCCGCTGGAAGAGTTTGCACAGATCTGGGACGAACATAACCCGTGTTTGATCCTGATCAAAAAGCTTTCGTCTTAAATGCCACGAAAGCGGGGGGATTTTCGCAGCGATAGATTATCAATCAATCGTATCGAAACGATTCCCACCTTAAAACATCAAAAACAATTGCATATGTTGAGCGTGGGGGGTTATAATCAAAAAATTTAATCCCTCGGAGGTTGTCATGGCCAATATTGTCGACCAGGTCTCTTTAGGCGCCATCGTCCAGGTGCGCGACCGCTTGCTGGACCAGCAGGCCAAAGGCCGCAAGATCCTGCGGCTGGAGTCGGGTGACCCGTCATTCGACATTCCTGTACAGGCGCGCGAAGCCATGGAAAAGGCCCTGCGCGACGGGCAGACCCACTACACCGCCTCGACCGGCATCCCCGTGCTGCGCCAAGCCATTCACCGCAAGGTAACGACCGAAAACAAACTGCAGATCCCGGGTCCGGACAACGTGATCGTCACCAACGGCGGTATGAACGGGCTGTACATCATTTTCCGCGCCCTGCTCGAACCCGGCGAGGAGGTTATCCTGCCCAACCCGATGTGGACAGAAATCGCCGAAAACATCCGCCTGGGCGGCGGCGTGCCGGTGCCGGTGCGACTGCGGGCGGACGAGGGCTACCTGTATGCCCCGGATGACATCGAAGCTGCCATCACCCCGCGTACGCGAGCCATCTTTGTTAACACACCGCACAACCCGACCGGGATGGTGGTGCGACGGAAAACGCTGGAAGCGATCGCTCTTATCGCCGAAAAGCACAACCTGCTGCTAGTGAGCGACGAGGCTTATGAGCACGTCATCTTCGACGGCGAACAGCACGTCAGCCTCGGGTCGCTGCCTGGCGCACAGGGACGCACCATCTCCGTCTTCTCGCTCTCGAAGACCTACGCCATGAGCGGCCTGCGCCTGGGTTACGTCATTGCCACCGACGAATTGATCCTAATGCGCTTGAAAAAACTGGTGCGCTGCACCATCAACGGGGTCAACTCGGTGACTCAGTACGGCGCAGCAGCCGCCATCAGCGGACCGCAGGATGCCACCCTGGCAATGGCCGCCGAGTACCAATCCCGCCGGGATATGCTCTTCACCGGACTCGAAAGATGCCCTTACGTCAAACCCTTCAAACCTTCCGGCGCATTCTACATGTGGGCCAGCATCACCCCCGACTGGCCAGGCTACCAAGGCAAAACCGACGACTGGTCCATGACCAACTACCTGATCGACCAGGCAGGCATCGGCTCAGCGCCCGGCTCGGCCTTTGGGCCGGATAACGAAGGATATATACGCTTCGCCTTCTCGTGCTCCACCGACCAGGTACGTGGTGCCGGCGAACTGCTCCCGTCGGCACTGCGGGCGGCAAAAGTCTGAGCCGGCTACAAGGCGACATAAGAGGCGGGGCTGGAGAGTGGTGAAGCGGAGCATCGCCAGTCTCCAGCCCCGCAGTTTTCCTGCGCCAACCCAATTGGTGATAAAGTTTATAATATCAGCATCGAACCCCTGACCCGCGCCCGGGGTGGCTTGGTCTGCCTGACCGGCAGGCACAGCGCGGGACTGGTGCGCTCCTGATGGCATCCCCAAAAATGTCAGCCATCCCGGGTGCCAACCATGGCGCAAGTTGTCAGAACAAATGACCAAATTTAACCGTTTCACCCTCGCCCTCAAAGCCGTCCAGCAGTTGGGTTTTCAGCCTGTGGCGCTCAACGGACTCTACAAGTTGGGGCTGATGACGGGGCATTATAAACGGGTCACCACCCGACCATCTCCGGTCGTGAGCGGGGAATTAAAAGCAGTCGTGCCATTGCCCGGGCGCGACGAACTCCTATCCGTACTTGGGCGAGACGGAAAAACCGCCCTGCTCGCTACGGCAGATGAAATCGTCACCGGCAAAGTCCGGCTTTTCGGAGCGGAGCCGGTGGATCTTGTGCTGACCCTGCCGGGTAAATTGGAAGACTGGACAGCCTACGAAACCGGAAAGACCTCAATCCCCTGGCCTCAAGGGCCTGTCCACGACATCAAATTCATCTGGGAACCGGCCCGTTTCGGCTGGGCGTTTACACTAGGACGCGCCTACCATATAAGCGGGGACGAAAAATACGTCCAGGCATTCTGGCGATTTTATGAAATCTTCCGGGAGGCCAACCCAGCCTGCCTGGGTCCGCACTGGATGAGCAGCCAAGAGGTTGCCCTGCGCCTGATGGCGTTCGTCTGGGCGGCACAGGTGTTCGAGCCCGCCGATGCTTCCACCCCAGAGCGTAAATCCAACCTGGCTGCCTCGGTAGCCACGCACGCGGCCAGGATCCCACCCACGCTGGTCTACGCCCGCTCCCAGCAGAACAACCACCTGCTCACCGAAGCCGCCGGCCTTCTTACTGCCGGGTTGGCCCTGCCTGACCATCCCAACGCCTCTCACTGGCGCGGCCTGGGCTGGCACTGGCTCAACCAGGGACTCCAAACGCAGATTGACGGCTATGGGGAATACTCCCAACACTCCACCAACTACCAGCGCCTGATGCTCCAGGTGGTATTGTGGACGGAGCTCCTGCGTAGAAACGACTTAAGTCGCACCTACCGCTGGCCGCGTCAGTCCCTGGTGGCGGTCCGCCGCTCGATCCACTGGCTGCTGGCGTTGATGGACTCCGGAACGGGTCGGACCCCAAACCTGGGCGCAAACGACGGGGCCTACATCTTCCCCATGACAGTCCTCCCGTTTGAAGACTACCGCCCAATCCTGCATGCTGCGGCACGCCTTTTCCTCGAATACGACCTGCCGCGCGGACCCTGGGATGAGATGGCGCTGTGGTTCGATGCACAGGAGGCCGGCCCGGGAAGCATGGACCTGCCGCGTTACCTGGGCGATCAACTCTACGGCAAAGATTCATGGGCTTATCTGAGGACGGCCCAGTTTACCTCCCGTCCATCCCATGCCGACCAGTTGCATCTTGACCTGTGGTGGCGCGGCCTGAATGCGGCCCAGGACGCCGGGACCTATCTCTACAATGCCGAAAGCCCGTGGGATAACAGCCTGACAACAGCATTGGTGCATAACACTGTCACCGTGAACGGCAATGACCAATTCACCCGCTTCGGGCGTTTTCTCTATCTGGATTGGTTCAACGCTTACCGTAAGAGTCTCACTGCCGAAGACCCGTCCGTGCTCCAGAAGGTGCGCGGCAGAATTCGGGGAAACGGCTGCCGCCATACCCGCATTGTCAGTGTCCGCGAAGACGACCGGTGGCTGGTGGAAGACGAAATCCTGCCTCTGCGCAAGCCCTGGGAAAAAAAACCACTGACCTTCCGCCTGCACTGGCTGCTGCCGGATTGGAAATGGGAAATGGAG